>NZ_LR134318.1:4460000-4760000 GCF_900636825.1 Pseudomonas fluorescens
TTTGCTGTCAAGTGATTATTTTCGGAAGTTTTCGAAGAATTCTTCAACAACTTCAACCACTTGCGCTTCCGATCTCTCGTCAGCGGGAGGCGAATTCTACAGCGTTACACGCTGCTGTCAATACCTCTTTTTCAACTTCCTTTTGGCTTCGATAAACTGAAGCAACCTGCTGCCGAAAACATCATAACTCATTGAATCTCAAGGAGTTTTCCGTTTCGACTGCGCCGGAAGTGGGGCGAATTATAGACATCTGGAATCTGCCGTCAACCGTTAATTTCGTTTCTGTTCGATTTACTAAGAAACCAGCCTCTATATAAGCCAAGCTGAGCTATCAGATTGGATTCTTGTGAAAGCTGAAGGCCCAAGGCAAGCCGAGGCGCAGCGCGCGCCAGAAATGTCGCGACCGCAGGCGATCAAAGCCGCTGAGAAAGAGATTGGGAAGGAGCTGGATAATAGATGGTGTCCCAGGGCAGGTTCGAACTGCCAGCCTTCCCCTTAGGAGGGGGTATTCACAACCCCGTAATTCAACCATTATCCTTATATATCATAGACTTAATGTACGGTTATGTGTGGTTGCGTTTGGCCAAATCAATTATTTTGCCCCCTTAGTGCCCCCTTGAGATCGAGATCAACCCTCTGTATAAACGACCAATCACAGAAGGGCTCGCACCGCATGGCTATCAAATTATCCAACACCACCCTCAAAACACTTGAGACCAGAGGAAAAACCTACGAAGTCTACGACTCGAGAACGACTGGCTTTTTCATCCGGGTGTACGCCTCTGGAAAGAAAGCCTACATGGTCGAGTACGCCAGGAAACGTAAGGAGACGATTGGTCGCGTAGGCATCATCACACTAGAAGCCGCACGGAATGCGGCCATTAACCTCATCCAAATCGCGAAGGCAAACGGCGGCACCATCCCCAAAAGTCAGCCGAATGAGGGCCAGATGACCCTGAAGCGGTTCATTGATGAGCATTATGAAGCTTGGATGACACAGCACAGGAAAAACCACGCCAAAGATTTGAGCACCTTAAAAAGCGCTTTCGTAGATCTTATGGATATTGAGCTCAGCAAGATTACCCATAAACAGGTTGACGATTTGCGAACGAGCTGGCTCCGGTCAGGTAATAAGCCTGCGACGGTCAACCGTAAGACAACTGCACTGAAAGGCCTATTCGCTCGAGCCATCGAGTGGTCATTCACCTCGGCAAGCCCCATAGCCAAAATGGGAGACCTGACTGTTGACGAGAACGAGAACCCCCGCTACCTAAGCGCCGACGAGGAGTCTCGACTCTATGCTCAGCTTGACGCCAGGGAGTCAAGACTGAGAATCGAGAGAGCATCGGCAAACGCCTGGAGAATACAGCGTGGTATTCCTCTCCTGGCCGACCTCGACCAAGCACCATTTGCTGATCATTTGAAGCCTATGGTCATCACTCTGCTGAAAACGGGTATACGACGTGGCGAGCTCTTCAATCTCAAATGGAAAGATGTGTATTTGACGGATGGCTATCTAAGCGCCACAGACACAAAAAACGGGAAAAGCCGACATATTCCGCTACACCCCGCGCTTCACAATACCCTGAAAGCCTGGAACGACGGGCCAGTACCAGAAAACTATGTGTTCCCTGGGCGCGATGGCAGCCGCTTGACAGATGTCAAATCAGCATTCAATAAGGTGATTCAAGATTCAAAGATCGTAGACTTCAGGCTGCACGATCTACGCCATACCTTCGCGTCAAACCTAGTAATGCGCGGGGTGCCTCTCAACACGGTCAGGCAATTGCTAGGGCACAAAGATATTAAAATGACACTACGTTACGCACACCTTTCGAAAGATAACCTCGCAAGTGCCATCGGCCTGCTCTGACCAACAAACCAGGTCAAAAACCGAACAATTGACAAATTGTCAAGACCCCAGGGTACTTTTTTTCACCAGAAGTATTGCGCGCCGCCCTGACTCTGATTAGGATTCCTGCACCAGCATCGACCATGACAGGTGATGCACAGAAAGATAGGCGGACAATGGGAGCGATTCAAAAATTAGCAGTCGGGCCTGACGATGCCGCAGCAATGACCAGTCACAGCAGGAGCGCCATCTATGACGCCATGAACTCGAAAAGCTTAAGGAGCTTCAAAAGTGGGAAGCGTAGACTCATATTGGTAAAAGACTTGGAGTCTTGGCTAAATGAGCTAGCAAAAAGCAACAGCATGTAACACGGAGCATAGGCACGATGCCCAACTTAGATATCCTCCCTTAAAGCCCCATTAAATTGGGGCTTTTTGCATCTATATCAATGTGATTAGCTCGCTCACTTACGACCAGCATCACCATGGCAGTAGCCCTGCATAACATCCGCAGACAAGCGAGGGGATCGTCCCTTCGGCGCAGTCGGCTGTTTTGGCCTTGACGGGTGCGGGGATCAATCGTCCTTCGCGCAGCGAGGCCGCTTGAGCGCCGCGTGGTGACAGGGCAGCGCCCTGGTGTTGATCTTGATCTTCCTCCGCAGGAGGCCGCGCTTCTGGAACTTGCGAAGCAAGTGGAAGAAGCATAGTCGGTCACTATGCTTTTGACTTTAGCTTGTATCACCCTTGGCTTAATGAGCATACTTGGAAAAAGTAGGCAGGCATTAGGATGTATCAGTTCATACATATCGAAAGTTATTCAAGAGTTACTCCGAAGACTGGCAAACAGGGTGACCACTCTGTCTCTTCCATAATTAGGGAAGCAATAAGGATAGAAGGCAGCATTCCGCATATAAGCTCCCCAGGCGCACCAATATACTTATATGGAGGTAGTCTTGAAGCCATCGAAGGGAAGTGCAATGAATGGGCAGCATCAATAAGCGATCTGAGGGGACATAAAACAAGGAGAGACGCTTTATGCCTACTGGCTGGCGTCGTGTCTGCTGAGTCTGTAATAAGTTCAGAAGCATGGGAGAAACTTAAGGCCGACACCGTAGCATGGCTTCAGGAAAAATACGGGGGCAGGCTACAAGCAGTGATCGAGCATACAGATGAAGCTCACCCGCATCTGCATTTTTATTGTGTGCCACTACATGGCGAAAGATTCGAGCAGCTGCACGATGGAAAGCGTGCAGCTGCAGCACTAAAGGCAAAGAGGAAAAGTGAACAAAACGTGGCATACAAGCATGCAATGCGCGCGTTTCAGGATGAATTCAGCGACAAGGTAGGTATTCCAAATGGAATGGCTCGTTTTGGGCCGCGCAAACGCCGTTTAAGCCGCGACAGCTGGAAGCAGGAGCAAGCGCAGGTTATAGCCATCTCGAAGGCTCTGAGGAGATCAGAGGAACTCAGGCTGGCAACGATAGACCAAGCCACAACTATGATTCATGAGGTCACGCGCGAAGTCAGCGAAATCGAGCGAATCGCCGTTCAAAGAGGAGAAACAAGAGGCCTCGATAATTTTATTCAAAAGAGTTTTTCTGGAAAGCTGGTGGAATTAATACTTGGTGTTTCTAGAGAAAACAAAAAGCTTGTTGGTAGGTTAAGGAACGCTGAGGATTCACTCGCCAGATGGAAATCGAGAGCAGTCAGGTATGAAGAAAAGGCGAAGGAGCTGCTGGGTAGACTCATGTTCATCAAGCCCAGGTACAGAGATTTGGAGGCTGAATTTTCGAGGATGGCGCGGTTGAAATGCACCTTGGAGGAAACACAGCGCAAGCTTGAACAGAGCGAGCAACAACTCGATAGAGCAAAGGGCGCCCTTGGAATTAAGGATGCAACTATTGAAATGTATAGACGTCGAGAGTCTGAGAAAGAGACTATTGCACTTGATTATAAAAAAATGCATCAGAAAGTATATCCAAATGAAACCCCGTGCGAACCCGGAATATAATTTTAGCACGACCAACCTTAAACCTTGAAAATGCCATACAACTTATTAACTGCAGTCGAGGGCAAGCTTCTATAAGGCGAACTCTTCAGTTGAACGTCGGCGGCAATTATCTGATATTATCCTGTTGCAGGATGTGTTAATTTTGCCACACGAAGTGGCCTCAACGAGGCATTGGCAATGACGTTACTCCTGAAACAAGAACAGAAACAATTCATGGCGGATCTCGCACACCATGTTTCGGCGCAAAGTGCGAGATCGTTAGTGTGGGAGAATTCCGACTACCTAAATTCGTACCAGGATGACGGTGAGGCTGTGACCATTGTTCGGCGAAGTGTACCTGATAATTTTTGGCTGGGTTTCCATGAGCTAGTGAAGCTAGGATTAGCACGAAACACATCGCCAGAAAATATTTCAGACGAGTATGATCGGAGCGTAACCGTAAGCGAAAAATTGCTTGAAGCGCTGTTATTACTGTTCTCAAAGCTAGTCCAAACCCTCCTGGGTGAGGACGCAGGCGGGCATGCCGGGATTCGTCGCAGGATTCGCAATCCTGAGCCTGCTGAGACTTTTGAGCCCTAGGGTTTACACACTCCCCCGCGTCTCGACGGTATTCCAATTCTTCAACAGCAGCTCTGTGCTCTTGAATACCCGCTATGCCGCATCTAGCGGCTAGCATTTCATCACACTTCTCGCATCCACATGAGAAGCTTGAATCATTAATGTTAACTCCCCCTTTCCAGCCACTACGGTTATCCGGCACTTGGATAGGAGCCTCGTAAATACAGGTAATTTCCTGGTTTACCATGCTTTGAATATGCGTGACTTTAGATACGCTTTCTCCAAATCTATTCATGACATTTACTGATAACAATTTCAGGTGATCTAGGTTTCCCTCCAGCGCAGCAACCATAGATTGAAGCTGTTTCTCTTTGCGCCCAGGATCGTTTGAGGCTATTTTCAGAGGCGCAGCCAACTCACTGAGGCTCTCGGGCAAGCATCCCTTATCGTATCCCTTCCGAAGAGCTTTCACTTTAGTGCTGTAACCCTGTACTCCGAAGGTTTGGATCTGTCGAGCCCTGGCTGCTTTTATAGCATAGCGATGACGAATGACATCGTCGGTTTGCGCACTAGCCTGCAACCGGAAAGCATAGCTAACTTTTTTGAATAGATAGGAGATAGCAGGTGTAGTAGTCCTATCCTGTGACGACTCAGACTCAGGTTTGCCGCGCAGGAGTATTTCATCCAGGTGGTCATTGAAATATTGCTTCGGGCGTGTACGCTCTCGAGAATAGATCTTTGATAGTTTCCTCTCAATTATCTTATCCAGATCCCCATTATAGTAATACAGAATATGCCAGTGCGGAGTACCGTCCTTGTGGACTTCCAGAACTCTTACGCCCCTGTAATCCTTTCCAGATTTATAACCGGCATTTCCAATTGCTTTGCCAACCTGGCCAAGTACCTTCTGGAGGTATCGTTGCCCCTCATCAAACCCTGACCCATCAAAATATGGAGAATTACTATGGTACTCTGGCGGGCACGTTAGGGTGATGATTACCCACTTCATCCCATGCTTTTGGGCGATGACATCCATAGCTTTGGCTTGAAGGTAGGATTTATTAAACGTAGCTTTCGTTGAGTTTCTATATATCTCAGCAAGATTTTTTCGCGGGCTAAGCTCTAAGCGCTTTTCAATCTCTTTTTCACGCGCTTTAAGGATTTCTATAGTGGCATCCGAACAGTAGGACATCTTCCCCTTCTCAACAGACCCTAGCAAACCTTGCCGCCTGGCATCCTTCTCCCTTTCTGAGTCCAAGATGCGGTTCAGGTTGGTTAACCAAAATCGTTCGCTGCTTAGTCGCTTGAGACGTCCCAGAGTAGTAGACTTTTTGATAGCCCCTACCCCCACCCCATACTCGTGGGCATGTAATGAATGGAATTCTTTGATCTCATCAGGAGCACTAGCTAAGAAAACCCAATGTCGGCGGGCAATATTAGAAGCAACCTTGCTGACGGCTTTAGGCGGAAATCTCTTCAGCTCCTCTAATGCAGGAGCCGTGTAACTGAAGGAGGGCTGGATACCAGGCACGACGACGCTCTAACAAATGCGTCGTGCATGCGTGGATTGAGTTTTTGCTTCACAGCAACTTGACTATCTCAAAGCCAAAAGGATATTGAAAATATATAAAATCTAACTACTTACCTCCGTCAATAGCCCACAACTATTGACGGAAAGTCAACGATAGTAGATGTCGTGTTCAGAGCGGGACACCTACCTGGTTAACAGGTTCGCTCGGTATCATAAAACGACCGTTAAATGACACCGTTCGTTAAGTCATGAAAAGGCATCATCTAAATAGGGTTTTCCATTTATCGATACCCTGATAGAATGATCCCACGTTAAGTGATCCCATTACGGAGTTATCGCATGTCCCGCACTTTCCTGTATGCCCGCGTATCAACCTCAGGCCAGTTCACTGAAAATCAAGTGCAGGAAGTCAAAAATGCTGGCTTCGACGTTCAGTCAGGCCGGGTGGTCGAGGAAATTATCTCGGGCAGTGTGACTGCTAAAGAACGTCCTGGCTTTCAGAAGCTGTTGGAACGCATGGAGAGTGGAGACGTGCTGATCGTTACCAAGCTTGATCGTCTAGGACGTAACGCCATGGATGTACGGCAGTCAGTTGAGCAACTGGCTGCCGCAGGCATCCGTGTTCACTGCCTAGCCCTTGGCGGTGTAGACCTGACATCAGCAGCAGGCAAAATGACCATGCAAGTGCTGGGAGCTGTAGCTGAGTTTGAGCGTGACTTACTGATCGAACGTACCCAGCAAGGTCTGATTCGCGCAAAGGCTGCGGGCAAAACACTGGGTAGACCAGAGGCTGCTAACACTACAGCAGCAGTTCAACGAGCCAAAGCAAAGGACATGACACAGGCCCAGGCAGCAGCTGAGCTGGGGGTAGGCATTGCCACAATCAAACGGCATTGGAATAAGGCTTGAGCATACGCTTAACGCCCCATGAGCGAGCTAAGAGTGCGCTTTGTTCCATCTAGCATTGAGAAGAACCAAGCAACGGGCGGTGCCTCACCAAAAACAGTGGCCTACAAATACGCGCCCAGCTCCACATACCAATGCAGATGTGGACAGATTCCATGTGGCCGGATACTTGGATCGCTACCATTGCAATAGTCTGCCTAGCTACAACCATGCTTCACAAAGAGTTTCAGCTTGATTAAGGATCAGTTGCGCAGCCTCTTCCGCCTGGTCAGGCGGGTATTTGTATTTGCGCAGGATCCGCCGCACCAGGATGCGCAGTCTAGCCCGCACACTTTCACGACTGCTCCAGTCGACACTGACGTTAGCCCGCAAGCTTGCAGTCAGCTCATGGGCAATTTTGGCCAGAATCTCGTCTCCCAGTTCGCGCACCGATGCCTCGTTGTTGGCCAACGCATCGTAGAACGCCATTTCGTCATCGTTGAGGCCCAGCGCATCGCCACGCTGACTGGCTGCGGCGAACTTCCTGGCCATTTCGATCAATTCTTCGATGACCTGAGCGGTTTCAATGGAGCGGTTCTGGTAGCGTTTGATGACATTGGCCAGTAGCTCGGAGAACTTCTTCTCCTGGGCTAAGTTGGTGCTGTAACGGCTCTTGATCTCGCCTTCGAGTAAGCGTTCCAACAGCTCGACCGCGAGGTTCTTCTCGGGTAGGTTGCGCACCTCGGCGAGAAACGCATCGTCGAGCAGGCCAATATTGGGCTTGTCCAGGCCCACCGCTTCGAAGATGTCCACCACCTCACCGGAGACCACGGCATTGCCGATGATCTGACGGATGGCCAATTCGCGCTCTTCGTCAGTCTTTTTCTGCTGACTGACTTCACGCTTGATCAAAATCACCTTGATCGCTTGGAAGAAAGCAACCTCCTCTCGAACGGCCTTGGCTTCATCCAGGGTGCAGCACAGGGTAAAGGCTTTGCTCATAGCCAGCGCGCTATCGGCAAAACGCTTCTTGCCATCTTCCACACCCAACACATGGTTGGCGGCTCCGGCCAGCAACTTGTGGCCACCAGTGAGGAAATCGCTGCAATCGAAGCCATGCAGCAGGCTACGCAGGACTTCGAGTTTTTCCTCCAGTACAGAATAGGCTTCATGAGCGTCTACTGTTGGTCGGCCCCTGCCCTTGCTACCGGTGTACTCCTTGAGCGCGACTTTTAGCTCATTGGCTATGCCGATGTAGTCCACCACTAGGCCGCCCTGTTTGTCCTTGAACACGCGGTTGACCCGGGCAATAGCCTGCATCAGGTTGTGGCCCTTCATGGGTTTGTCGACGTACAAGGTGTGAACGCACGGCGCATCGAAACCGGTCAACCACATGTCACGGACGATCACTAGCTTGAGCGGATCGAGTGGATCCTTAAAGCGCTTTTCCAGACGTTTTTTGAGCTGGCCGGGATAGATGTGAGGACGCAGTAACGCCTTGTCCGAGGCGCTGCCAGTCATAATTACTTTGATCGCGCCTTTCTCCGGATCTTCGTTGTGCCATTCCGGACGCAGGGCAACAATCTCATTGTAGAGATGCACGCAAATCTCTCGACTCATGGCTACCACCATGGCTTTGCCGGGCATCTGACCCACGCTCACCATGCCCTGGTTACGTTCCTCGAAATGCTTGACCAGGTCAGCGGCGACGCTATGAACACGCGGTTCTGCACCGACCACTTTTTCCAAGGCGGCCCAGCGGCTTTTCAGGCGCGACTGCTGGTCGTCTTCTTCGTCTTCGGCCAGTTCATCGACCTGATCGTCAATCGCAGGAAGCTCATTGTCCTTCAACGACAGTTTAGCTAGGCGCGACTCATAATAGATGGCGACGGTCGCACCATCCTCAGTTGCCTGCTGCATGTCATAGACATGAATGTATTCACCGAAGACAGAGCGGGTGTCGCGGTCTTCGCTGGACACCGGGGTGCCGGTAAAAGCCACGAAGGTTGCGTTTGGTAGTGCGTCGCGGAGGTGTTGGGCATAACCGACCTGATAACGGGTCTGGCTCTCGCCGAGCAGGGCTCCTTCGGAGGCTTTCAGCTCTGCGCCAAAACCATACTGGGTGCGGTGGGCTTCGTCAGCAATGACCACAATGTTTGAGCGGTCGGAGAGCACCGGAAAGGTGTCTTCGTTTACTCCCGGCATGAACTTCTGGATCGTGGCAAAGACGATGCCGCCACTGGGCCGACTGGCCAATTTGTTGCGCAAATCACCACGTGATTCCACCTGGATGGGCTGCTCACGCAACAGATCCTGGGACAGCGAGAACACCCCGAACAACTGGCCATCCAGGTCGTTGCGGTCAGTGATCACCACGATGGTCGGGTTCTCCATCGCCTTCTCCTGCATCACCCGGGCGGCGAAACAAGTCATGGTGATGCTCTTGCCCGACCCTTGGGTGTGCCAGACCACCCCGCCCTTATGGCTGCCACCGGGACGCGCGGCACTGACCACCTGCTGGATTGCCGCGCGCACGGCGTGAAACTGATGATAGCCGGCAATTTTCTTCACCAGGCGCCCGTCATCCTCGAACAATACGAAATAGCGTAGGTAATCGAGCAGTACCTTCGGCGCCAAGGCACCGCGCACTAGGGTCTCCAGTTCGTTGAACTGTCCCAGCGGGTCGAGATCCTGGCCATCGATGGTGCGCCAATTCATGAAACGTACGGCATCAGCTGACAATGACCCCATGCGCGCTTCGCTGCCATCAGCGATCACCAAGATTTCGTTGTATTGGAACAGATCCGGAATCTGTTCCTTGTAGGTCTGGATCTGGTCGAAGGCTTTGCCCAGGTCAGCCTTAATATCCGCTGGATTCTTCAGCTCCAGCAACACCAACGGCAGGCCATTGACGAACAGGATGATGTCTGGACGCCGGGTATGCTTTGGCCCCTCAATACTGAACTGATTGATGGCCAGCCAATCGTTGGCTTTTATTTCGACCCAATCAATCAGGCGGACAAAATCACCACGCGTTTCGCTGTCTTTCTGGTACTGCACCGGTACGCCGCCGACCAATAGGCGATGGAACTGGCGGTTGGCTGATAGCTGTGCCGGAAGACCCAGTTCGAGCACCTGCTTGAGCGCATCTTCGCGTGCCGACAGAGGTATTTGGGGATTGAGCCTGGCCATGGCACTGCGCAGACGTTCAAGCAAGACCACCTGGCGGTAGTTGTCACGCTCAGGGCTTTCGCCGTCATAGGCAATCATCGGCCCGTATAAATGGCTATAGCCAAGCTCTGCTAGCCAACCAAGGGTTTCCTGTTCCAACTGATCTTCAGTCATTCTATCTCACTCCCTGTGCACAATTACCGGCCAGCGTCGCCCGCTCCCGCGTTTGGGTATGTCGTCTTTGAGCTGAGTTGGCCGTCGGCGCGTCCTTCCGGTTATGCGTGTGCACTCCCTCGCTACGCACAATCTTCCTCACCCATCACCTCCGCTTCCGGCAGTCGCAGCTGCCCGGAAATAAGGCGCGGCAACAAAGTATCGCGGAGTTGAGCAAGGTTTTGTGCTTGCTCGTGGTTTGACAGAATTGATTCTAGGACTGGAGCGATGACTCCATTAAAGTGCTCCAGGACATCGCTCGAAGGTATCACCACAGGATAAGAAATTAAGGCCGCACCACTTATGTTTGCCTGTGCACTGCCATGCGACTGAGCTTCAGCAAAAATTTTGAAAGCAGGATTACGCACAAGACAGTACACAAAACCTAGGTCAGCTAACCCATTAGCCGTCGAAAAGCGCCCTACCCGCTGATTAAGATATGCCGAAGGGTTTACCGTTGGAACCAACCCTGTCTCACCAACATACCCAGTCATTCCAACCAGCAGGCTCCCGCGCTCTAGCTTAAATCGATCTAGTCCACGGGTTGTCTCGGAATTAACAAATGAACAGCCGACGAGATCAATAATTCCAGGCTTCACGTCGCCAATTTTCACGACTGGATGCCCAGTAGCAACCCAGTCCTTGCTCTTAAAAGCATAACCATTCTGAAAATCAGCTAAGTCGGCTAAAGAAGCACCCCGCCACCCATTAGGTATCAACCCCAGCTCGGACTCTTCAAAACTATCCGGAAACAGCGCGGCAGTGGCCGCGTCTAGACCATCCGGCACAAGCCGTTCCGCCTTGGCTCGCACCGGCTCGAAATCGACAAACCAGGATTTGAATAGCGTCTGCGTAATGGCTTCCAGGGTAGCGTTGGTTTCGCGGAGCTGGGTGATGCGGTCATCAAGAGAACCAAGAATGCCAACAATATCTTCCTGAACATGCAATGGTGGGCACTTCAGCTCGATTTTATTCATGTTCCCTTGGGTCAGTTTCGGCATCACGGCGCCGGTGAGATAGCCACTGATGTCAGTAGCCTGCAAGGAATACTGCAAGAAACGCGTGTTCGCTCTCTCGTTACCGGTCACGATATGGGCATGGTTATTTACCCAAAATTTTCCAGATGCCATGAAAGCAATTGGTGTTTGGCGAGTACGCAAATTTTCGCCATCTTCAGCAATTAACAGATAATCGCCGTCAAAAATATACCCATCCACATAATCGACAATGCCTGATGCACCATAGTATGGATATGGGCCTGGCCTCCGATCAGGCCCCCTCACTGGCTTCCGCCTTGTATCATAGTTAACAATTAACTTATCTAGCGTCAAAAGCTCCCACTCAGAACTCATAACCCAGTCCCCCCAGCTTCTGGCGAATCAACTGATCGAGATCGGCGCCCTTGGCGACCTGTTCACCTAGCAATGCCGTGAGGTTCTGCATCTTCTCGACAAAGGCCTCGTCGTCGTCCTCAACGGCCTCGGCTCCGACATAGCGTCCTGGGGTAAGCACATGGCCGTGCTCGGCGATTTCGGCGAGGGTCACGCTGCGGCAGAAGCCTGGAATATCAACATATTCAGCAATCTCACCGCCGACCTCCAGTGGCGCGCCGCGCCAGTTGGCCACGGTTTGCGCAATGCGCTCGATGTCGCTATCGAGTAGCTCGATCTGCACTCGACTGATGTTGGTGCCCAGCTTGCGCGCATCAATAAACAATACCTCGCCCGGGCGTTTGCTCTTCTGCTTGGTCAAAAACCAAAGGCACGCGGAAATCTGCGTGTTGAAAAATAGTTGGCCGGGCAGCGCGACCATCACCTCGACCACGTCGGCTTCGACCATGGCACGGCGGATGTCGCCTTCACCGTTCTGGCTAGAGCTCATAGAACCGTTGGCTAGGACTATGCCGGCGCGACCACTGGACTTGAGGTGGAACAGCATGAGTTGCAGCCAGGCGTAGTTGGCGTTGCCTTGCGGCGGTGTGCCGTATACCCATCGCGGATCACCTTCCAGGCTGCCATGCCACCAGTCGCTGACGTTGAACGGCGGGTTGGCCAGAACAAAGTCGGCCCGCAGGTCTCTATGCTGGTTGCGCACAAAGCTGTCGGCTGGTTCCTTGCCGAGATTGAAATCAATGCCCCGAATAGCCAGGTTCATGGCGGCGAGGCGCCAGGTGGTCGGGTTGGATTCCTGACCGTAAATCGAGACATCCCCCAGCTTGCCACCGTGGGCTTCGATGAATTTTTCCGACTGCACAAACATGCCGCCCGAGCCACAGCATGGATCATAGACCTTGCCCTGATGTGGGTTAAGCACGGCCACCAGGGTCTTGACGATGCTAGCTGGGGTGTAGAACTGCCCGCCGCGCTTGCCTTCCGCACTGGCAAACTGGCCGAGGAAGTATTCATAGACCTGGCCAAGCAAATCGCGAGCTTGGTGAGCATCGCCACCAAAACCGATAACAGAAATCAGATCGACCAGTTCACCGAGTTTGCCATCCGGTAGCTGGGCGCGGGCATAGCGTTTATCAAGGATGTTTTTCAGCGACGGGTTTTCTGATTCAATCGCGGCCAAGGCCTCATCGATGCGTTTACCGATGTCGACCTGCTTGGCGTTGGCCCGGATGGACTCCCAGCGCGCCGCTTCCGGCACCCAAAACACATTCACTTCTTTGTAGTAGTCGCGCTCTTCCAGCTCTTCGGCCAAGAGTTCGGGGTCGTCAGTGCCCAGGTAATAGTCATCGCTGGCATCGGCGAAGCGACGCTCCAGGTCGGAGCGACGTCCGGAGAAGCTGTCAGAGATGTACTTGAGAAAAATCAGGCCAAGCACGATGTGCTTGTACTCGGCGGCGTCCATATTGGCGCGCAGTTTATCGGCAGTGGCCCACAAGGTTTTTTCCAGATCCTGCAGGGTGCTGCTCGTACTGCTGACGGCCGCTTTGCGGCCCTGCTTCTTTTTCAGCGGCTCTGGCTCAGCGTCTGAAATGATGTCATTTGATCCAAAACGCGCACGCGCTTGAATGAGTGCCTGTTCAGCGAGGCTGGACACCTGGTCAGCTGTCTTTTGATCCGTCATGGAAAGTTCCTGAAATTTAAGCGACGCGCTATCCGTCAAATGAACCCAACAGCCGTTCGGGCATAGATGGCGCCATGATAGCGAGCCGTGCCCATGGCGTCAGTCGATGAGATGCCCCGGAAAGCCATAATCGTTAAATTTTTATATCTGATAATGTCCTTTCTCATACATAGCTAAGGGAATCCTTGATGCTGCTCGACAAAGACCTGGTGCGCGAGATCCTGCTGGCAGTCGAAGCCAGTGACCACAGTCCTGAGGAAGGCATCATCCTTGCGCTCGATAATCAGAAACCTCAAGACGTCTCCTACCATGTGATGTTGCTGCACGAAGCAGGATTCCTTATAGGCAATGATGCTTCATTTCTGTCAGACATCTTCCCCGTCTGGCAAGCCAAGCGGCTGACCTACAAAGGACATGAGTTTCTCGACACCATCCGGGATGGCGAGGTCTGGCGGCGTACTAAAGCCGGCGCCGAAAAGGCGGGGGTCGCAGGTCTCGGCGTTTTGCTGGAGCTAGGAAAGGCCTACGGCAAGGAAGTCTTGAAGGAAAAACTGGGGATCGAACTGCTATGAATCGGGTCGCGCTCTGCGCTGGTCGATTCAGGTAGCAGTGCTGGTAAGTCAAGCCGGCGAACGAGCAGGAACGGCCAATATCCGCAACCCGAATACACGCGTGAGTTACGCCACAGCTACACAAGAGTTTTACATGGTGCCAGGTAGGAGGTTTAGCAGACTGAGAGCGACCCCTATCGGTGACCCCGTGCAGGTGTATCTGCTGCGAAAGCTAAAAGAGTTCACTTGGGCCGAAGCCGATTCTGGCCTGTAACACACACAGCCCGGCAAGCAACAGGGAATGCATTTTGCCCCCTTATTGCCCCCTTCATAACGCTGCTTAGCAACTTAGACGACCTAAGATGCCTTATTAATATGGTGTCCCAGGGCCGGTTCGAACGGCCAACCTTCCCCTTAGGAGGGGGATGCTCTATCCAATTGAGCTACTGAGACACACGGTTGTCGTAGGCAAGGAATGCCGCACGACGGACGGCGAGCATGTTAACGGGCGTGCCCCAATTTGTCATGTCGTCCGCAGGTCTATTTAAGTGTAGGCAGGTATCCCACCGCGCTGCGGGAAGTTTTACCGTGCATTTTGCAATCCCGCTGAAAACCGATCATTGCAGATTGCAATCAGCCGAAAGCCAAAAAGTCACCCAAATGCTTGTTTTTAAAGGACTTAACAACAGATAAACTGTTGGCATGGCGACTGCTTGGCTTGTGCTTATAAAAGTACAATCGGAGCACCAGCCATGAACCGCGCCCTCTTGCTTGCAAACGCAATTGCTTTAGTTGTATTGGCGGGTTTTCAGTTTCACGACCAGGACACTGCGTCGGCGCCTGTTGCTCAGCGCATGCCGCATTATCTTCAGGTGCAAAAAGCACCCCAATGGGCCGTATTAAGTGAGAAGAGCGATGCCGCTGCTACTCAGATGGTCAGCGAACCCGAACTCGGTCCGAGCCCAGTAACCGAGCGCTTTGTTTTTTGAATTATCTTCTGGAGTACAGCATGTCCAAGTCCGCAGCAGGATTCCTGATCCTTGCCCTACTGAGTGGCGCCATCCATTTTTCGCTGTTCCCAGAAACCGAGATTACGCCGCCGCTGATTGCGTCCGGCGTATTCGCGACTTTATTCCTGCTGGCGCTTATGGCCGGGCGCAAGATCAAGTTCGATCCGTTGCTCCGGTAAGCTGAATCAGCGCGAGTAGCTCCTGGACAGCATGAGACAGCTCACCGGAGTTATCGATCACGTGAACCGTTGCGTCACTGGATCGCCTGTCCTGGAACAATGCATTGCGAGCGATCCGGGCGTCGATCTGCTCAAGGGTTTCTCTGCCGCGCTTGATCAGTCGCTCACGCAACACGTCATCTCTAACCGTTAGAAGAATTGGCAATAGCGTTGGGTAACGCTCAAGCGCCTGGCGCAAATTGGCACGCGAGCCATTGACGAGAACATCTCGCCCGCCCCGCAACCACTGGTCAATTGCTATCGGTATCCCGTAGGACAATCCGTTGGCCTGCCAAGCCAAGGCAAATTCGCCGGCACGTTCAAGGCGCTCGAACTGGTCGAGTGACACACCCTTGGCATCCTCCCCCACCGACTCTGCCGATCGAGTGATGACTCGCTGGACGATTTCGCAACCGCTCGCCACTAATGCGAGGCGGGCGGCGGCAATCAGGCTGTCGTTGCCGGAACCCGACGGCCCCATCAGATAAATAACCCTGCCATCCATCCTGAAAACCCCTCAGGCACATGCCCGGCGCTAGCAAATCGGCAATTTGCCACTATCCTGTATAGGTAAGGAACAAGTGTGGAAAGCGGCACAGCATGCACGTTATCGCGCCCTCGGGCACGTGCTGCCGTGTTTCAGGAAAAGAATGGTGACGCCGGAGTGGACGAAGTTTTCTAACCAGTCCGCATTTCTGATAATTGGTGCTGGCATTACGCCTTTACCCGGCTCAATATTTGTCACAGAATTGACGCCAATGATCTGGCAATTTTGAGGCATGATGCGGGCCTCTTAACAATTCAGGTTGAACCATTTGGTCCGGATGCTTGTCCTACCACACATCCTGCGGCCAATCCCGAGAACCGCTCCCCTGAACTAACCGGTTAAATATATGCGCCCATTGAAACAGGCAATTTATTCCAGCCGTACGGCTGACAAGTTCGTCGTACGTCTGCCAGACGGAATGCGTGAACGCATTGCCGAGGTGGCTCGCAATCATCATCGCAGCATGAACTCCGAAATCATTGCGCGCCTTGAGCAGAGTCTTATTCAGGAAGGTGCACTGGGCGAAGAGCTGAGCATGCGCCTGGACAGCCCGGAACTGTCCCTGCATGAGCGCGAGCTTTTGCAACGCTTCCGTCAGCTTTCACATCGTCAGCAGAACGCTCTGGTCTCTTTGATTGCCCACGACGCCGAAATGGCAGCAGACGCGTCCTGATCCATATCAAACATTAAAAGCCAGCTTAACCGCTGGCTTTTTTTTGCCTGGATTTTGGCAGTGCAGGTAAAAAAAACCCGCCGGGAAGGCGGGCTGTTTCGCTACAACAAATCAAAGCAGGAAGATTGTCGCCAACCCGAGGAAGATGAAAAAGCCGCCACTGTCGGTCATGGCGGTGATCATCACACTCGCACCCATGGCCGGATCGCGACCCATTTTCGCCAGAGTCATTGGAATCAGCACACCCATCAAGGCAGCAAGAAGCAAATTGAGCGTCATCGCCGCTGTCATCACCACACCTAGCGACCAGCTGCCATAGAGCAGATAGGCAACCACACCAATCACGCCACCCCAGACCAAGCCATTGATCAACCCGACCGCCAGCTCCTTGCGCATCAGGCGCGACGTATTGCCAGTGCTGACCTGATCCAGCGCCATGGCGCGAACGATCATGGTAATCGTCTGGTTGCCAGAGTTACCGCCGATACCTGCCACGATCGGCATGAGTGCGGCGAGCGCTACCAACTTCTCGATCGAGCCTTCGAACAGACCGATCACCCGCGATGCGATAAACGCAGTAATCAGATTGATCGCCAGCCACGCCCAGCGGTTGCGCAGAGATTTCCAGACTGAAGCGAAGATATCTTCCTCTTCACGCAGACCCGCCATGTTGAGGACTTCGGTTTCGCTCTCTTCACGAATCAGGTCGACCATCTCGTCGATGGTCAGACGCCCGATCAACTTGCCGTTCTTGTCGACCACCGGGGCTGAAATCAAGTCGTAACGCTCAAAAGCCTGGGCGGCATCGTAAGCATCTTCATCCGGATGGAAGCTCACCGGATCGCTGGCCATCACCTCGGCAACCTGTTTCTCAGGATCATTGACCAGTAGGCGCTTGATCGGCAGCACGCCCTTGAGCACTCCGCCGTAATCGACGACGAACAGTTTGTCGGTATGACCCGGCAGCTCTTTGAGGCGACGCAGATAACGCAGGACCACTTCGAGGCTGACATCCTCGCGAATGGTCACCATCTCGAAGTCCATCAGTGCGCCGACCTGCTCGTCATCGTAGGACAAGGCCGAACGTACGCGCTCGCGCTGCTGGTTATCGAGGCTTTCCATCAGCTCATGGACGACATCTCGCGGCAGCTCGGAAGCCAGGTCAGCAAGTTCGTCGGCGTCCATGTCCTTGGCGGCAGCCAGGAGCTCGTGATCGTCCATGTCGGCAATCAGCGTTTCACGAACCGAATCGGATACTTCGAGAAGAATGTCGCCGTCGCGGTCAGCCTTGACCAATTGCCAGAGCGTCAGACGGTCGTCCAGCGGCAAGGCTTCCAGAATGTAAGCGACGTCAGCGGAGTGCAGATCATCGAGTTTGCGTTGCAACTCGACAAGATTCTGCCGGTGAACCAGGTTTTCGACCCGGTCGTGATGCGCGCCTTCCTGGCGATGAGTGAGGTCTTCGACAACCCGTTGGCGCTGCAGCAGCTCAACGACTTGAGCCAGGCGATCCTGCAGGCTTTCCTGTGTTTTCTTTACTTCGATTTCAGACATAGGCGAACTCCACTCCCAGCAGCGGGGCACGCCGGAAGGATCAATCAGTTAATTCATGATTGGTGAAAAGGGATACTGAGTAACTACTGGGTAAGTCCATGGATATGTTCCATAAGCCCCGGCGGGGCTGACGGGCGCAATGATACACCGCTTGGCGGTTTTGAATGCTAAAAAATCACGGTTGAAACAAGTGCTTGCGAAACAAACCTGAGTGCCATCCTGATCCGTGCAAATGCGACGACTCATCCTGTAAAGAAAACACACCCACGGTGAAAAATGCAGCGTCTATCCTTCTGCATAGATCGTCATGGAGGACGTCGAATGCCATCAATACCCAACCCTATCCTGCTGACGTGCTTGCTGATGCTGCCGCACAGCGCCGAAGCAACCACCCTGCATCGTTGCGAAGCGGCCGACGGCAGCGTCACACTCACATCAATGAGCTGCGCGCACGGTGAACACCTGTCGAAGCAAGAGGTTCACCCCTACTCGCCCGGGTCTGTGGTCGCAATCATGCCGGAAGCCAATCACGAAAAGACGTCAGGAATCAGAACCCAAGGGCGAGAACCCGGAATTATCGGCGGCGCCGAGCATGTCTGCGGGAATGTGATAACTGCCAGGCAACGACGGGAGGCCATCATCAATCGCCGAGTTATCGCCGGGATGAATGCACAGGATGTCGAGAGCGCTCTGGGCAAGCCAGACAAGGTCAATATCAGGACGTCGGTCACGACTTATCGGTACGACCTCAAGCGCGGACGAACTGCACAAATCGATTTTGATCAGAGGGGATGCGTGAAGGAAAAAGCCAAATACCGGACAGCAAAAAGCCCGCGATAAACGCGGGCTTTTTGGTATTTGGTGCACTCGACAGGATTCGAACCTGTGACCGCTCGGTTCGTAGCCGAGTACTCTATCCAGCTGAGCTACGAGTGCATTTGTGTTTTTAGCCCAGACCACAACTGGATGAAGCCAAGCTACCTGCATGATGCAACTAACTCTTAAATGGTGCACTCGACAGGATTCGAACCTGTGACCGCTCGGTTCGTAGCCGAGTACTCTATCCAGCTGAGCTACGAGTGCATTTGTGTTTTTAGCCCAGACCACAACTGGATGAAACCAAGCTATCTGCATTGCTGCAATTAACTCTTAAATGGTGCACTCGACAGGATTCGAACCTGTGACCGCTCGGTTCGTAGCCGAGTACTCTATCCAGCTGAGCTACGAGTGCATTTGTTGCGCCGCATTATAGCCCGTCTAATCTCTATTCCAACCACTTTTTCTAGTAATTTCAATAACTTACCGAAAAAGCCAGATTACGACGTACTAAGCAAATAATGGCGGAGAACGGGGGATTCGAACCCCCGACACCCTTTTGAGGTGTACTCCCTTAGCAGGGGAGCGCCTTCGGCCACTCGGCCAGCTCTCCGCAACACGGGGCGTATCTTAACCAACCTTTTCCCCGTTTGCAAACATAAAAATCGATAAAAATTAATGGCTTGGTTCTTCGTCCTTCTCTTTCTTTATACGCAGGTAAATTTCCTCACGGTGCACGGCAACCTCTTTCGGCGCGTTCACACCGATGCGCACTTGGTTTCCTTTAACGCCGAGCACGGTCACGGTGATTTCGCCATCACCGATAATCAGGCTCTCGGCGCATCGACGGGTCAGAATCAGCATACCTTTCTCCTTACGCAATTCAGTTCAGGGACAACAGTCTGCAAAAAAAAGGCACCCGACCTACAACCGGAGCGATCGTAGCCCTACATGCCTGAGTATTGACCAGCACGAGCAAAAGAACAGTTCGGGGCTCGCGCCATTCAAAAAATAAAGGGCGCGGTCAGACCGCGCCCTTCAGGAAATGGAATTACTCGCCTTGACGGGCAGGCGCATCCAGTTCGAAAGCCGTGTGCAGGGCGCGCACGGCCAGTTCCAGGTACTTCTCTTCAATCACGACGGAAACCTTGATTTCCGACGTCGAGATCATCTGGATGTTGATGCTTTCTTTTGCCAGGGATTCGAACATGCGGCTGGCCACACCTGCGTGGGAACGCATGCCGACGCCGACGATCGAGACCTTGGCAATCTTCGTGTCGCCAACCACTTCACGGGCACCGATCTCGCGAGCGGTGTTTTCCAGCACGGTCTGTGCGGCCTGGTAGTCGTTGCGGTGCACGGTGAAGGTGAAGTCGGTGGTGTTATCGTGCGCGACGTTCTGCACGATCATGTCGACTTCGATGTTCGCGGCACTGATCGGGCCGAGAATCTTGAACGCCACACCCGGGGTGTCTGGCACGCCACGGATGGTCAGCTTGGCTTCATCGCGGTTGAAAGCGATGCCGGAAATGATCGGCTGTTCCATGGTTTCCTCTTCATCAATAGTAATGAGGGTGCCCGGACCCTCCTTGAAGCTGTGCAGTACGCGCAGCGGAACGTTGTACTTGCCGGCGAATTCCACCGCACGGATCTGCAACACCTTGGAACCGAGGCTGGCCATTTCCAGCATCTCTTCAAAGGTGATCTTGTCCAGGCGCTGCGCAACCGGCACTACGCGCGGGTCGGTGGTGTAAACACCATCGACGTCGGTGTAGATCTGGCATTCATCCGCTTTCAACGCGGCAGCCAATGCCACACCAGTCGTATCGGAACCGCCACGACCGAGAGTGGTGATATTGCCGTGCTCGTCGACGCCCTGGAAACCGGCAACAACCACCACGCGACCAGCCTTCAGATCACCACGAATTTTCTGGTCATCAATCTGCAAGATACGCGCTTTATTGTGTGCACTGTCGGTAAGGATCCGCACTTGATTACCGGTGTACGACACCGCCGGCACACCGCGCTTGATGAGTGCCATGGCCAACAGCGCAATCGTTACCTGTTCGCCAGTGGAGACAATCACGTCCAGCTCGCGCGGAACCGGTTGCGCCTCGCCACTGATTTGCTTGGCCAGATCGATCAGACGGTTGGTTTCGCCGCTCATTGCAGACAGCACAACCACCAGGTCATCGCCGGCATCGCGGAATTTCTTAACCTTGTCGGCGACCTGCTCGATTCTCTCGACAGTACCGACCGAGGTGCCTCCAAATTTCTGTACGATCAAAGCCATTTCAAAGCCGCCTCTGCCCATGAAGGGCGCCCAATAATTACTCGAACAGCGGCCGGATCCGCCACTAGACTGCGAACCCGGCAGGCTGTCTTATAAACCCTGCTCGACGAATGGAACGGTCAGCGCGAGTGCGCCATCCAGCGCCGCGGCATCGACACCGCCGCCCTGCGCCATGTCCGGACGACCACCGCCCTTCCCGCCCACTGCCGCAGCAGCCTGCTTCATCAAATCACCGGCTTTGAGTTGGCCAGTCAGGTCCTTGGTTACGCCTGCAACCAGTACGACCTTTTCCTCATGGACACTGCCGAGCAGGATCACTGCGCGGCCGAGTTTGTTTTTCAGCTGATCGACCAGCGCCAGCAGCGCCTTGCCGTCCTGGCCATCCAGACGTGCGGCCAGAACCTTCACATCCTTGACGTCCACTGCCGAGTTCGACAGATCGTCGCCCGCGGCACTGGCAGCCTTGGCCTGCAACTGCTCGAGCTGCTTCTCCAGTTGGCGATTACGCTCCAGCACAGCCGACAGCTTGTCGATCAGGTTGTCGCGGCTGCCCTTGACCAGGCTGGCCGCTTCCTTGAGTTGTTCTTCCGCCGCGTTCAAATAGGCCAGCGCCGCAGCACCAGTGACCGCCTCGATACGACGCACGCCCGAGGCCACACCGCCTTCGCTGATGATTTTCAGCAGGCCGATGTCGCCGGTACGGTTGGCGTGGATACCGCCGCACAGTTCAACTGAGAAGTCGCCCATGCTCAGCACGCGCACGCTGTCGCCGTACTTCTCGCCGAACAGCGCCATGGCGCCTTTGTTCTTCGCGGTTTCGATGTCGGTTTCTTCGGTTTCAACGGCTGAGTTCTTGCGAATCTCGGCGTTGACGATGTCTTCCAGTTGCTTGATCTGCTCAGGTTTGATCGCTTCGAAGTGGCTGAAGTCGAAACGCAGACGCTGGCTATCCACCAACGAACCTTTCTGTTGCACATGCTCGCCCAGTACCTGACGCAACGCAGCGTGCAGCAAGTGGGTAGCGGAGTGGTTCAACGAGGTCGCGTGACGGACGTCGGCATCGACGTGAGTTTCAACCGGAGCGCCGATCGTCAGGCTGCCCGAGTCCAGCACGCCGTGGTGCAGGAACGCGCCGCCAGTCTTGGTGGTGTCTCGAACATCGAAACGGGCGCTGCCTGCCTGCAGGAAACCGCAGTCGCCAATCTGGCCACCGGATTCGGCGTAGAACGGCGTCTGATTGAGAACGATCACCGCCTCTTCGCCTTCATTCAGAACGTCGACCGACTGGCCATCCTTATAGATAGCGACGATTTTCGCCGAACCGCTGGTGGCCGCGTAACCGGTGAACTCGGTGGCAACATCCACCTTGACCAGCGTGTTGTAGTCCAGGCCAAACGAGCTGGCCGAACGCGCGCGAACTCGCTGGGCTTCCATCTCGCGCTCAAAACCGGCTTCGTCGACAGTCAGACCGCGCTCGCGCGCGATGTCGGCGGTCAGGTCCATCGGGAAACCGTAGGTGTCGTAAAGTTTGAACACCACATCGCCCGGCACCACAGTGCCTTTGAGTTCCAGCAGATCCTGCTCGAGGATTTTCAGGCCGTGCTCCAGGGTTTTGGAGAACTGTTCTTCTTCGGCCTTGAGCACGCGCTCGATGTTGCTTTGCTGTTTCTTCAGCTCAGGGAACGCTTCGCCCATCTCGGCGACCAGCGCCGCGACGATCTTGTAGAAGAAGCTGCCGGTAGCGCCGAGCTTGTTGCCGTGACGACAGGCGCGACGAATGATCCGGCGCAGCACGTAACCGCGACCTTCGTTGGACGGCAGCACGCCGTCGGCGATCAGGAAACCGCACGAACGAATGTGGTCAGACACTACTTTTAGCGAAGACTGATCGCCGTTTTCACAGCCGATCGCTTCGGCCGAAGCCTTCAGCAGGTTCTTGAACAGGTCGATGTCGTAGTTCGAATTGACGTGTTGCATCACCGCACTGATCCGCTCCAGGCCCATGCCGGTGTCAACCGACGGCGCTGGCAACGGATGCAACACGCCATCGGCGGTGCGGTTGAACTGCATGAATACGTTGTTCCAGATCTCGATGTAGCGATCGCCGTCTTCTTCCGGCGAACCCGGTGGGCCACCCCAGATGTGCTCGCCGTGATCGTAGAAAATCTCGGTGCACGGGCCGCACGGGCCGGTGTCGCCCATGGTCCAGAAGTTGTCGGAGGCGTATGGCGCGCCTTTGTTGTCGCCGATGCGAATCATACGCTCGGCCGGCACACCGATTTTTTGTGTCCAGATGTCATACGCTTCGTCGTCGGTGGCGTAGACAGTGACCCAGAGTTTTTCCTTCGGCAGTTTCAACACGCCGGTGAGGAAGGTCCAGGCGAAGGTGATTGCGTCGTGCTTGAAATAGTCGCCGAAGCTGAAGTTACCGAGCATTTCGAAGAACGTGTGGTGACGCGCGGTATAACCGACGTTTTCCAGATCGCTGTTCTTGCCACCGGCACGCACGCATTTCTGGCTGCTGGTCGCACGGGTGTATGCACGTTTTTCCTGGCCCAGGAAGCAGTCCTTGAACTGGTTCATCCCCGCGTTAGTGAACAGCAGGGTTGGGTCGTTGCCAGGAATCAAAGAGCTGGAGGCTACACGGGTGTGGCCTTGCTCTTCGAAGAAGCGAAGGAAGGCTTCACGGATTTCTGCGCTTTTCATAGGTTCTTCCACGGAGGCTGCGGCCAAAGGCCTGTTCGAAACGTCAATAGACGAAGCGACGGCAAAGGGCCGCATTATATCGGCCCAGCGCGCGCGGTACAGCGTGTTTATACGATAGAAACGGTCAATTGGACGGCTAACGCTGTCACTTGCGTGAAAACTCGACGAATGTCGCGATCACTTGCTCGATTTGCGCACGACTTACGTCCATGTGCGTGACCATGCGCAGACGCGCAGCGGCGCTCAACTTGATCCCGCGTTCGGCAGCAAAGGCCTTGAGCGCTTCGGCTTTGTCGCCCATTTGCACATAAACCATGTTGGTTTGCACGGGCTCGACGACGAAACCGCCTTCGCGCAGACCGTCGGCCAGCAACTGCGCATTGGCGTGATCGTCAGCCAGGCGCTCGACGTTGTGCTCCAGCGCATACAGGCCCGCCGCTGCCAGCAGCCCGGCCTGACGCATGCCGCCGCCAACCATTTTGCGCAATCGGCGCGCCTTGCCGATCAACTGTCCGGAGCCGCACAGCACCGAACCGACCGGGGCGCCAAGACCTTTGGACAGGCACACCGAGACCGAATCGAAGTGCTGGGTGATTTCCCGCGCATCTACGCCGAGCTTGACCGCCGCGTTGTAAAGACGCGCGCCATCGAGATGCAGTTGAAGGCCGTGGTCTTGAGTGAATTTGCGCGCCCGCGCCAGATACTCCAGCGGCAGCACCTTGCCCTGCATGGTGTTTTCCAGGGCCAGCAGGCGAGTCCGGGCGAAATGGAAGTCGTCAGGTTTAATCGCCGCCGCAACCTGATCCAGATCCAGCGAACCGTCCGCCTGCACTTCAAGCGGCTGCGGCTGAATCGAGCCCAGCACCGCCGCACCACCGCCCTCGTATTTGTAGGTGTGTGCCTGCTGACCCACGATGTATTCATCGCCACGCTCGCAATGCGCCATTAGCCCCAACAGATTGCTCATGGTGCCGGTCGGCACGAACAGCGCGGCGGCAAAACCCAGGCGCTTGGCCAGTTCAGCCTCAAGGCGATTGACCGTCGGGTCTTCGCCGTAGACATCGTCACCGGTGTCTGCCGCGGTCATTGCATCAAGCATGGCGGCAGTCGGTTGGGTGACGGTGTCGCTGCGAAGATCGATAACGCTCATGAGCCTGGCCTCTGGTAGTAGAGGGAACTTTTGTGAAGAGGGATTACTGCGGTCATGGCGCGGATTAATCAAGCCTTGAATAAGGAAAAATCACCGTCTCGCTGAAAAAGCGCCATCCCTGTGGGAGCGTACCTGCTCGCGAAAGCCGTTTCACATTCAACGCAGATGCCGACTGTTACTCCGCTTTCGCGAGCAGGCTCGCTCCCACGGGTTGTGTGCAAGGCTGGAAAATATGTTACAAACTTCCCGCCGCCCACCAGAGGGCGGCACAAACGTTCTCAGGGCGGGGTGTAATTCCCCACCGGCGGTAATTGCGCGCAATGCGTATAGCCCGCGAGCGCTTGGCGACGGACACGGCTTTTGTTGTGAACGGCGGCAAGGTCAGCAGACCCGGTGTGATTCCGGGGCCGACGGTCATAGTCCGGATGAAGAGAGAACGGGATTAACGCCAAAGGGCCGTCCGCGCGATGTTGTGCGTGTGCGCACCCTTGAATCCCTTTCGATTCATAACGCCCTGTTTTTCACACAAACAGGAGTCAGAACATGCAACCCACCGCTTTCGACAGCAAAACCAAACACCCTCATGGCGAGCGCGTTGCGTTCATCCAGGCCTGCTGGCACAAGGAAATCGTCGACCAGAGCCGCAAAGGGTTCATCGCCGAAATGCTTGCCCAGGGTTATCAGGAATCGGACATCGACGTCTTTGAAGTCGGCGGCGCCTTCGAAATGCCCCTGCACGCCAAGTTGCTGGCCAAGACCGGCCGGTATGCCGGCATCGTCGCGGCAGCTCTGGTCGTCGACGGGGGCATTTACCGTCACGAGTTCGTCGCGCAATCGGTGGTCAGCGGCCTTATGCAAGTGCAGCTGGAAACCGAAGTGCCGGTGTTCTCGGTGTCGCTGACGCCGCATCACTTCCATGCTGGCGAAGAACACCAGAAGTTCTTCTTCGAACACTTCGTGCACAAGGGTCAGGAAGCGGCGAAGACTTGCGCCGACACCCTGCGCAAAGTTCGCGCACTGCGTCGTACTGAGCCGCATGCTGTAGCGGTCTAAGCCCCGAACGATCGTTCCCACGCATCGCTCGGGAACGATCATCACCTGTAGGAGTTGTCGAGTGGAACGAGGCTGCGATCTTTTGATCTTTTAAAAAACAAGATCAAAAGATCGCAGCCTTCGGCAGCTCCTACAGGGTTTGGCCCCGCATCAAAGTTTGTGGACCATGCCTGCAGCTAAGTCAGGCGAGATTTTCGTCAGTGGCCGGAACGATCAGGATGCCGGCGCGCAGGCCGTTCTTGACCTTCGGATTAGGGAAGATGATTCGTGCGCCCTGCTCTTCAATGATCCAGCGGGTATTGGCCAGGTCTTCAGCCAGCACATAACCCGGTTCCAACTCCGAAAAGTTCTCGATATCCGTCGGCAAGTTCAGGCGGAACGCATCGCTGTGCTTGATGATTTCCCGGGCCACGCTGAACAACTGCAAGCCGTCCAGCTGCGCTTCAGCCATTGGCGGCTCGTTGCCTTCGATGATTTGCTGCAAGCGCGTTTCCAGCAGCGAGACGTTTACCCCGTCGTTCTCCCCGAACGGCCGCGCCTTGCCGAGTTCAAGGGTGAAAGCCTCGGCATCGAGCTTGTCGTAAGTGTACGAACTGAACACGATCGACGGTTTGTTCTGCAGCAACACCGCCTCCATACCGGCAGCGCGCAAACGCGCCAGCTCGGCACGGGAATGCTGACGGCCTTCCTTCCACGGGTACAGCGCGAACTGCTCGATTTTAGAACCGCGAATTGCCGTGTGCAGGTCGTAGTGCAGACGCTGACGGTCCGGCTTGCTGAAAAAACTCGCCGCCAGACGTTCCAGTTCACAGGCGCGCAGCGCCTCGAAACCGCTGCTTTGTTCATGCCGGCCGTTGAACAGCCGATTGACGTCCTGCTCGATAAAGCGCTCGCCCTTGCGAATCGCCTCCGGGTTGCCGAACAGGAACAGAATGCGTGCGCGCGGCTTCAGATCGCCGCGAGCGATGTCATGCAGCAGCCGGTCGAGCAACTCGATCGGCGCTGTTTCGTTGCCATGGATGCCTGCCGAAAGCAGCAGGTCCAGGCCATTGTCGCGCGCATCGGGGGGCCGCACTTCCAGCGCACCCTCGCTCAACCAGCGCATGCGCACGCCTTCGACAGTCAGTTGAGTCTTCTCCGCCGGTTCGCGGCCGGCGAGGGTCAGTTCAAGCAGTTTGCCGAGGGCGAGCATAGCGCGGTTTCCTTAATGGTCGTGGTTGCAATCCGGGCCGTGCACGTGGTCTTCGTCGTCGCCGACCTCGGCCGGTTCCATTTCCAGTTGCAGACTTACCAGATTAGTCGCCAATGGGCGCAGCAGCAGATTGGCGTATTCGGCGTCACCTTCTTCGACGTCCACGCCGATCAGCAACTGGCCGCGGCCATCCTGCTGAATCCACAGCTCTTTGCCTTGCCACATGACCGCGACGCGGGTGCAGGAAGTCTCCAGTTGCGTGCCGTCGGTGTCTTCAAGGATCAGCTGCAGGGAATCGCTCATGTTTTTACTCTCTTGGGGAGAAAGCCGCGCGCCACGTTCAGGCGACGCGCCGGCCATCAATTGATCTGAAATGGATAAACCGCGCCCAGTTTAAGGATTTGCGTCAGTTCATCCAGTGCCGTCCGGCATTCAAGCAGCAGTTGCGGATCCGCCAGATCGGTTTCGCTCAGGCGGTCGCGGTAGTGCTTTTCAACCCACGCGGTCAACGAACCGTACAACGGTGGCGTCATGATAACGCCTGGGTTGACGGCCGCCAGCTCGGTTTCATTCAGCGCGACACGCAAACGCAGGCACGCCGGGCCGCCGCCGTTCTGCATGCTTTGCTTGAGATCGAAGACTTTCACTTCGCGGATCAAACCGCCGGAGCTGGTCAGGCTTTGCAGGTACGCCCATACGCGTTCGTTGGCCTGGCACTCTTGCGGCACGATCAGCAGCATCGAACCATCAGCGCGGGAGAGCAATTGGCTGTTGAACAGGTAGGAACGCACCGCGTCATCGACGCTGACGGCCGAACGCGGTACGCACACCGACTGGAAGTTGCCGCCGACCCTGGCCAGTTTGGCTTGCAGCTCAGCCAATATCTGATCAGTCTCGAGGAACGCGTCCTCGTGATAGAACAGAACTTCACCGTTACCGACCGCGATCACGTCATTGTGGAACACGCCCTGATCGATCACGTTGGGATTCTGCTGTGCGTAAACCACGCCTTCGTCACGCAGACCGTGCAATCGCGCAACGGCTTGCGAGGCTTCGAGGGTCTGACGCGCAGGGTATTTCTGCGGCGCCGGGTAACGGTTGTCGAACGCACTGCGGCCGAACACGAAAAACTCGACGCCTGCTTCGCCATATTCACGGCAGAAACGCGTGTGGTTGGCCGCGCCTTCGTCGCCGAACTGCGCCACGGCCGGCAGAGCGGCGTGATGGGCGAAGTGCTGCTGATTGGCGAACATCGCGCCGAGCACGCGACTGGTGGTCGGGTGCTCGATGCTGCGGTGATATTTGCAATTCAAGTTAGCGGCGGTGAAATGCACGCGACCGTCGGCGGTGTCGGCACTCGGGCTGACCGTCGCGGCGTTGGCCACCCACATGCTCGACGCCGAGCAACTGGCGACCAGCAGCGGCATGGCTTCTTTGGCGGCGCGCTCGATCACTTGCGCGTCGCTGCCGGTGAAACCCAGACGGCGCAGCGCGGCCACATCCGGACGCTCCTGCGGCGCCAGCACGCCCTGCTGAAAGCCCATTTCCATCAGCGCTTTCATCTTCGCCAGGCCTTGCAGCGCCGCTTCCTTCGGATTCGAGGATTGCTGACTGTTGCTTTGGGACGCGACGTTGCCGTAGGACAGACCACCGTAGTTATGGGTCGGCCCCACTAGACCGTCAAAATTGACTTCAAAGGATTTCATCAGCGAGGCTCCACGAGAATCTGTTGTTATAGGCTTCAGTAACTATTCAGTGCGACCGCGGTGCGGCCATCGCTGGCGAGCCAGCTCCCACAGGATTGTTGGTGTTCACAGATTCTGTGGACGACTCGACCCCTGTGGGAGCTGGCTTGCCAGCGATTGGCATCACGCCATTTTCACGCCAGGCGTCAGGGCCGCAGGCAACACCAGGCTCGGTGTTTCCAGCGACGCCACCGGGTACGCGCAATAATCCGCCGCGTAGTAAGCGCTGGCGCGATGGTTACCCGAGGCACCGACGCCGCCGAACGGCGCGCTGCTCGCGGCACCGGTCAGTTGTTTGTTCCAGTTGACGATGCCGGCACGGCTTTCCAGCCAGAACTGCTGGTAACGCGCTTCGGAATCCGACAACAAACCCGCGGCCAGGCCATAAGCCGTGTTGTTGGCTTCGGTGATCGCGGCGCCAAAATCAGCGTAGCGAATCACTTGCAGCAACGGCCCGAACAGTTCTTCGTCCGGGCGCTCGGCCACTGCGGTTACGTCGACAATCCCCGGCGTCAGCAAAGCCGATTGCGACTGAGGCTGAGTCATTTCCAGCAGCGATACCGCACCGTTGGCCAACAGCTGCTCTTGGGCATCCATCAGTGCTTTCGCCGCGCCGAGGGAAATCACCGAGCCCATGAATGGCGCCGGTTGCTGATCGAAGGCACCAACCTCGATGGTCGAGCTGACTTCCACCAAACGCTTGAGCAGGCTGTCGCCCCACGCGCCTTGTGGCACCAGCAGACGACGAGCGCAGGTGCAGCGCTGGCCGGCAGAAATAAACGCCGACTGAATGATCGTGTAAACCGCCGCATCGAGATCAGCGACCTGATCGACCACCAGCGGATTGTTGCCACCCATTTCTAGCGCCAGAATCTTGTCCGGGCGCCCGGCGAACTGCTGATGCAGGTGATTGCCGGTGCGACTCGAACCGGTGAAGAACAGACCGTCGATGCCCGGATTCGCGGCAAGGGCGATGCCGGTTTCGCGAGCGCCCTGCAGCAGGTTCAAAACCCCGGCCGGGAGCCCCGCTTCGATCCAGCACTTGACCGTCAGCTCGGCGACTTTCGGGGTCAGCTCGCTGGGCTTGAACAGCACACTGTTGCCCGCCAGCAATGCCGGCACGATGTGGCCGTTGGGCAAATGGCCGGGGAAGTTATAGGGACCAAACACCGCAACCACACCGTGCGGCTTGTGGCGCAACACAGCGGTGGCGTCGCCCAGCGGGCCGCTCTTCTCGCCGGTACGCTCGCGGTAGCTCTGCACCGAAATGGCGATCTTGTTGACCATGCTGGTCACTTCGGTCGCCGATTCCCATAGCGGTTTACCGGTCTCTTCACCGATGGTGTGCGCGAGCTCATCAGCGTGGTTTTTCAGCGAGGCAGCGAAAGCTTCCAGCACGCTGATACGTTCTTCCAGCGAGCGCCGCGCCCAGCCCGGAAATGCCTGGCGAGCGGCTTGCACAGCCGATTCGACCTGAGCGGTGGTGGCGCCCTCCCCCGACCACAGCACTTGCTGGGTCACCGGGTTCAGCGATTGAAAAGCCTCGCCCTGACCGGCCAGCCACTCACCTGCGATGTATAGCGAATTCATTATTTCGACTCCCGAGCGGGGGACAACGCCACGGCGCGCACTTGATCGCCAGCGTTGAGTTGAAGACGTTTGGCAGTGTGCGGATCAACCACCAGCGTGCCAGCCGCGAGACGCGCCGGTGCTGCGGTGATGCGGCAGTCTTCGCGCTTGCGGTTATGGATGATGAACGGCGTCGCGTCATCGCCCGGCGTACCGACGGCCAACACCAGCGCTTCACTGTCACGGACGGCGCGGATCTTGCCGGTTTCGCATTCGATCGCCGGGCCTGCGTCGAAGATGTCGACGTAGCCTTGATAGCTGAAGCCTTCGCCCTTGAGCATCGACAGCGCCGGTTCGGTATCGGGATGAACCTGGCCGATCACGTTGCGTGCGTCGGGCGAGAGGAAGCAGGTGTACAGCGGGAATTTCGGCATCAGTTCAGCAATGAACGCTTTGTTGCCGACCCCGGTGAGGTAATCGGCCTGACTGAATTCCATCTTGAAGAAGTGCCGACCCAGGCTTTCCCAGAACGGCGAACGGCCGGCGTCATCGGAGACGCCGCGCATCTCGGCGATGATCTTGTTGCCGAACAATTCCGGGAATTCGGCGATGAACAACATCCGCGCCTTCGACAGCATGCGACCGTTCAGGCCGCTGCGGTAATCGGCGTGGAGGAACAGCGAGCACAGTTCGGAATTGCCGGTGAGGTCGTTAGCCAGAAACAGCGTCGGGATCTCGCGATAGATGTTCAATTCTTGCGACGCGCTGACGGTCAGGCCGACGCGGAAGTTGTACCAGGGCTCACGCATACCGACGGCGCCAGCAATGGCAGAAATCCCTACCACGCGACCGTCATCGTCTTCGAGCACGAACAGGTAGTCTGCATCACCACGGCCGGCTTCGCCGCGGAAAGTCTTCTCGGCCCAGCCGACCCGATGGGCCAGACGTTCTTCGTTGGCCGGCAATGTGGTCAGGCCGGTGCCGGTGCTGCGGGCCAGATCGATCAGCGCGGATAAATCGCTGCTGCGTACGGGACGAACAATCATGCTATCTCCTCAAACGGGCCGCTTGCGCCACCCGTGAAACTCGCTAAGGCGTTAAACCGCCACCAGGCGCACGCTGGCACCTTCACCGACGCCCAGGGCTTCGGCCGCTTCCAGATCCAGAGTTACCGGTTTGCCCGGCGCGTAATCGAGTTCCAGCAACACCGCGCGGTAATCCTGCAACTGCGCGTTGGCCACCAGATACTGACGCCCGGCACCTTTGACCGGCTCGCCGATCTTCACCGGCACCACGCGGCTCTGGGCGATCGAACGGATCCCTGAAACACGCGCATGCAAGGTCGGCCCACCGTCGAAAATATCGATGTAGTGATCGGTTTCGAAGCCTTCGCGCATCAGGATGTCGAAGGTGATCTGCGCGCGCGGGTGCACCTGGCCCATCGCCTCTTGCGCGGAGTCCGGCAGCAGCGGCACGTAGATCGGATAATGCGGCATCAGCTCGGCGAGGAACGTGCGGCTTTTCAGGCCGCACAGACGTTCGGCTTCGGCGTAGTTGAGGTCGAAGAAGTTGCGGCCGATGGCGTCCCAGAACGGCGAGTCGCCGTTTTCATCGCTGTAACCGACGATCTCGGTGACCACCGAATCGGCGAAACGCTCGGGGTGGCTGGCGACGAACAACAGACGACCACGGGAGTTGAGTTCGGACCATGGCGAACCGACCAGCTCGCGCTGGACGTAGAAACTGGTGAGCAAGCTGTTGCCGGTCAGATCGTGGCACTGCGAGAGCACGTGGATCTTGTTGTGGATCTTCAGCTCGCGGGAAGCGTGGACAAACGTCTCGTTGCGAAAGCTGTAGAACGGCTCCGAATAACCGGCCGAAGCGACGATCGCCGAGCAGCCGACCAGTTTGCCGGTGGCCGAGTCTTCGAGGACGAAGAAATAACTTTCCTCACCGTTGAAACTCACTTCGGCAGCGAACGACGCTTCGCTCGCGGCGATCTTGTCGCTCAGACGTTCCACGTCATCCGGCAAGGAAGTGACACCAATCGGACTGTCCGCAGCCAGACGCTGTACCTCGCCCAGATCAGCCATTTGCGCAGGGCGCATCACCAGCATGGTGTCACTCCTTTTCTCTTATCAATTCACAGAAGTAAAAATCCCGGGCTTTCCCTGATTCAACTCAGAGTCAACTGTGGGAGCTAGCCTGCTGGCGATGGCGTCCGTTCAGACAACATTGATGTTGGCTGTCAGGCCCTCATCGCTAGCAGGGCTAGCTCCCACATTTTTAATCCAGCCCGAAACAAAAAATTGGGTTCGACGCCTGAAAACCTCCAGGCGCCGACAGGTCCATCAGGCTTGCGTCAATTTCGCCGCTGCACGTTCGAAGCGGTCCAGACCGGCATCGATATCGGCGTCTTCCACCACCAGGCTTGGGGCGAAGCGGATCACGTCCGGGCCGGCTTGCAGAATCATCAGGCCTTCCTGCTCGGCGGCGTTGAAGATGTCTTTGGCCTTGCCTTTCCAGGCTTCGCTCAGCACGCAGCCGATCAGCAGACCGAGACCACGCACCTGAGTGAACAGGCCGTATTTCTCACCGATCTGTTGCAGGCGGGTTTTGAACTTGTCGTGCTTGGCATTCACGCCGCTCAACACTTCAGGGGTGTTGATCACATCGATCACTGCTTCAGCGACGGCGCAGGCCAGCGGGTTGCCGCCGTAAGTGGTGCCGTGGGTGCCGACGACCAGATGTTTGGCCAACGCTTCGGTGGTCAGCATCGCCGCGATCGGGAAACCGCCGCCCAGGCTTTTGGCGCTAGTGAGGATGTCCGGGGTCACGCCGTAATACTGGTAAGCGAACAGCTTGCCGCTGCGGCCCATGCCGGTCTGCACTTCGTCGAACACCAGCAGCGCGTTGTTCGCGTCGCACAGTTCGCGGGCACCTTGCAGATAAGCCAGCTCGGCTGGCAGCACGCCGCCCTCGCCCTGGATCGGTTCCAGCACCACCGCGCAGGTCTTATCGGAAACAGCGGCTTTCAGCGCCGCAAGGTCGTTGTAGGGAACGTGGGTGATACCAGTGATTTTCGGGCCGAAACCGTCGGAATACTTGGACTGACCACCGACGTTAACGGTGAACAACGTGCGGCCGTGGAAGCTGTTCAGCGCGGCAATGATTTCGTATTTCTCGCTACCGAAGCGATCGAACGCAACGCGACGGGCCAGCTTGAAGGCGGCCTCGTTGGCTTCAGCGCCCGAGTTGCAGAAGAACACGCGCTCGGCGAACGTGGCGTCGATCAACTTGTGCGCCAAACGCAGCGCCGGCTCGTTGGTGAACACATTGGAAACGTGCCACAGCTTGTTCGCCTGTTCGGTCAGTGCACCGACCAGCGCCGGGTGCGCGTGGCCCAATACGTTGACGGCAATCCCGCCGGCGAAGTCGATCAGCTCGCGGCCGGCCTGATCCCAGACCCGGGAACCGGCGCCACGCACCGGAATGAAAGCGGCAGGCGCGTAGTTGGGAACCATTACCTGGTCGAAATCGGCGCGTTGTACCGCAGCGTGCTCAACGGACATCGGAGTCTCCTGATGAGGGCCACCCGCCTGAAACTGGCGAGCGATGGGGGGATTGTAAGGACAGTTTTCTGCCCGGCCTTGTCGCCAAGCGACAACTTCTTATAGCGCAAACCCCGGATTTTCCCGGGTTTACGGCAATGCGACATATAGCGTCGCAAAGGCGCAGTTTAATCTGTGGCGGGCATTTATAGGCAGATCTGTGGCAAACCCACGCCCCCTGTAGGAGCTGCCGCAGGCTGCGATCTTTTGATTTGGGTTTCGAGATCAAAAGATCGTCCGAACGCGGCCCGAGCCTGCGGCAGCTCCTACAGAGGTGCGGGAGTCAACCGCGCTCGGGCGGCACTGATGACAATTCGAACGGGCTGCTGCTGCGACGCTGATTGCGATCTTCACGCGGCGTGGCGCCGAAGAAGTTGCGATAGGCGCTGGAGAAGTGCGGCCCCGACGAGAAGCCACAGGACAGACCGATCTGGATGATCGATTTGCTGGTCTGCATCAACATCTGCCGGGCCTTGTTCAGGCGCAGTTCCAGGTAGTACTGGCTCGGCACACGATTGAGATATTGCTTGAAGATCCGCTCCAGTTGCCGACGCGATACGCAGACGTGCTGAGCGATTTCGTCGGTGGTCAACGGTTCTTCAATGTTGGCCTCCATCAGCAACACCGCCTGGGTCAGCTTCGGATGACTGGAGCCGAGACGGTTCTGCAACGGGATGCGCTGACGCTCGCCGCCCTCTCGGATACGCTCGACCACCAATTCTTCCGAGACCGCGCCGGCCAGTTCCGCGCCGTGATCGCGTGCCAGCACCGCCAGCAACAGGTCGAGAACAGACATACCGCCACATGCCGTCAGTCGATCCCGATCCCAGTCGAACAGATGACTGGTGGCGATGACTTTCGGGAAGCGCTCGGCGAAATCGTCCTGCCAGCGCCAGTGCACGGCAGCGCGATAGCCGTCGAGCAATCCGAGGTGCGCCAGCGGATACACGCCCGCCGAAAGACCACCGATGACCGTACCGGCGCGCACCAGTTGTTTCAGTGCGCTGCTGAGGGCAGGCGCCAAAGTGGTCGGCGGCTCGTCGGCGAGCAAAAACAGTTTCTGGAAGTTTTCCAGCTTCCCGGCCCAAGCCTCACCGGGCAATTGCCAGGCACCTTCGACTTGCGGCTCAGCCTGCAGAAACGTCAGCTCGTAAACCACGTCCGGGTGCACACGCTGAGCAACACGCAAGGCTTCCTCCGCCAGCGCAAGCGTCAACGCTTTAGTGCTGGGCCAAATCAGGAAACCAATTCGATGGGCAGTCATGGGCGGGCAATCCGAAACGAACAAGGGTGATGAAGGCAAGGGCCAATGCTAGCCCGGAAATGAACACATATCCTGAAACCGACGCAGGTCCCTGTAGGAGCTGCCGAAGGCTGCGATCTTTTGATCTTCAAAAACAAGATCAAAAGATCGCAGCCTCGTTGCACTCGTCAGCTCCTACAGGGGATTTTGTCAGCTCCCGAAGCTGCGAAGCATGCACTATCGAAGTGCACAACGGCAGCCCTGATTTATTTCAGGCTGCCCGAGAGGAACTGCTGCAAGCGCTCCGACTGCGGGTTGACCAGCACTTCGCGCGGGTTACCGCTTTCTTCGACAACGCCTTTGTGCAAGAACACCAGTTGATTCGACACTTCACGGGCGAAGCCCATTTCGTGCGTCACCACGACCATGGTGCGACCTTCCTGCGCCAGCGCCTGCATGACTTTCAGCACGTCGCCGACCAGTTCCGGGTCGAGGGCCGAAGTCGGTTCGTCGAACAGCATCACCTCAGGTTCCATCGCCAACGCACGGGCGATCGCCACACGCTGTTGCTCGCCGCCGGACATGTGCCCAGGGAATGCATCTTTGCGATGAGCCACGCCGACTTTGTTCAAGTAGTGCTCGGCTTTCTCGCGAGCTTCGGCTTTGGGCACGCCGAGTACGTGCACCGGCGCTTCGATGATGTTTTCCAGCGCAGTCATGTGCGACCACAGGTTGAAATGCTGGAACACCATCGACAGGCGCGAACGCATGCGCTGCAGCTGCTTCGGATCGGCGGCTTTCAGCGCGCCGTCCTTGTTGGCAACCAGTTTCAGCTCTTCGTTATTGAGCAGAATCTTGCCGGCATGCGGCTGCTCGAGCAGGTTGATGCAACGCAGGAAAGTACTTTTGCCGGAGCCACTGGAGCCGATGATGCTGATCACATCGCCGGCGGCCGCTTTCAGGGACACACCCTTGAGCACTTCGTGACTGCCATAGCGTTTATGCAGGTCTTGGACTTCAAGTTTGTACATGCGGTCGGTTCTCACAAAAACAGTCAGTCAGTCGTTGAGCAAGCGCCCGTGACGCAGCGCTTCGCGCCCCGCCACCTTGGCCAGCCAGAAACCGGGTTGGGCATAGCGCAGCCGTTCAATGGCAAACAGCACCCCGTACCAGCACACACCGTGCTGACCCGATCGGACAGAGGATCAATCACTTCAAAAATCTCGTCGCCCGCCTCGACCCACTCGCCGGGCTTGCGCAGGAAGCTCACCACACCGGGGTGCGGCGCAAACAACAATTCGGTGCCTTCGAAGGGCATGCCTTCGCACGCTTCATGCGTCGGGTTCGGCCACTCGCCGGTGATCAGCCCCTGCTCGGCAAGGAACGCCAGAATGCCTTCAGCGTAAGCCTCGGCTTCGCCGCGGCCGGTGTCGGCCTGCCCACCCAGCTCGATGGTCGTCGCCAGGCATGCCAGCGGAATCTGCGCATCGGGGAACTGCCGCGACAGGCGCAGCCACGGCAACGAGCACGCTTCGTCGAACGAGCTGCCGCCGGAATCTTCCGCGAGCAGGCCGACCTTGACGTTCAGATGTGCCGACAGCGAACGCCACTGCGGCCAGTGCTGCGGCAATGCATACATGTGCAGCGCGGCTTCGGCATCGCAATGCAGATCCAGCACGACATCGGCAGTGCAGGCATGGCTGAGCAACACCCGTTGCATGCCTTGCAACTGGCTGCTGGCTGCTGGCAACGCGGCCAAATGATCGGCCATGGCCTGACGAATCAGGCGCACATTGGCGTGCGGATCATCACCGAGCTTGTCGCCCAGCGCTGCCGCGACCGGGGCGCTGAGCTCAACGAAGTCGCGGTTGAAATTCTTGCCGCTGCCCGCTTCGAAACGGCCCTGGAAATTGCCTTGCAGCAATTGCCCCAACCCCAATGGATTGGCCACCGGCACCAGCTCGATCACGCCGTTGAGCAAGCCTTGGGTTTCGAGTTCGCCGAGACGTTTTTTCAGCTCCCAGGCGGTACGCATGCCCGGCAATTCGTCGGCGTGCAGGCTGGCCTGAATGTAGGCCTTGCGCTCGCCGCTACCAAAACGAAAAACCGAAACCTTGCGCTCGCTGCCCAGATGGCTCCACGGCAATACGTGGTCGATGCGTTCCATATCAGTGCTTCCGTGGCGCGAGGTAGCTCAACCAGCGACGCTCGGCCAGTTTGAACAGCTTGACCAGAATGAAAGTCAGGCACAGGTAGAACACGCCAGCGGTGATATACGCCTCGAACGGCAGATAGAACTGCGCGTTGACGGTGCGCGCGGCGCCAGTGATATCGATCAAGGTGACGATGGACGCCAGACTGGTGGTCTGCAGCATCATGATCACTTCGTTGCTGTACTGCGGCAGCGCCCGGCGCAGGGCCGACGGCAGCAAAATGCGCTTGTACAGTTTGAAGCGCGACATGCCCATGGCCTTGGCCGCTTCGATCTCACCGTTCGGCGTAGCCTTGAGGCTGCCGGCGATGATTTCGGCGGTGTAGGCGCTGGTGTTGACCGCAAAGGCCAGGCAGGCGCAGAAGGTTGCGCTCGACAGCCACGGCCAGAGGAAGCTTTCGCGCACCGCTTCGAATTGCGCCAGACCGTAGTAGATCAGGAACAACTGAACCAGCATCGGCGTGCCGCGAATCACGTAGGTGTATAGCCACGCGGCGCCGTTGACGATCGGGTTCTTCGAGACGCGCATCAGCCCCAGCGGCAGCGCCGCCAGCAAGCCGAAAAACAGCGACAGCGCGAGCAGTTTGAGGGTGGTCAGCAGGCCGCCGAAGTACAGCGGCAAGGCCTCCCAAATGACGTTGTAGTCGAAGATCATAGATCAGCCGCCCTTACGCCTACCGAGTAGCGCTTCTCAAGGTGACGCAATGCCAGCAACGAAACGCTGGTGATCACCAGGTACATCGCCGCCACTGCGAGGAAGAAGGTGAAAGGCTCGCGGGTGGCATCTGCCGCCTGCTTGGCCTTGAACATCATGTCTTGCAGCCCGACCACGGAAATCAGCGCGGTCGCCTTGGTGAGCACCAGCCAGTTGTTGGTGAAGCCCGGAATCGCCAGGCGAATCATCTGCGGCACCATCACCCGGAAGAACACCTGAAAACTGCTCATGCCATATGCCATGCCCGCTTCGGCCTGGCCTTTGGGGATCGCCATGAACGCGCCACGGAACGTTTCCGACAGGTATGCACCGAAGATGAAACCGAGGGTGCCGATACCGGCGGCCAGCGGGTTCAGGTCGATGTAGTCGTCATAGCCGAGCATCGGCGCAACGCGGTTGAGCAGGTCCTGACCGCCGTAGAAGATCAGCAGGATCAGCACCAGATCGGGAATACCGCGAATCACCGTGGAATACAGATCGCCCAGCCAGGCCAGCCAGCGCACCGGCGACAGGCGCAATGCAACACCGATCAGCCCGAGAACGATGGCCAGAGCCATGGACGACAAGGCGAGCTGAAGCGTCAGCCATGCGCCATCGAGGATGACAGCCCCGTAGCCTTTCAACATGATTCAGGTCCTCGAAAGTTGGGATGAAAAAATGGCGCAAACCGCAGAGATCCTGTTGCTTGCGCCATTTCGGACTTGTCGCAGAGACGTCTTACTTGCCGTAGATGTCGAAGGCGAAGTACTTGTCCTGGATTGCCTTGTATTTGCCGTTTTCGCGGATGGCCGCGATGGCGGTGTTGATCTTGTCTTTCAGGGCATCGCCCTTGCGCACCGCGATGCCTACGCCGTCGCCGAAGTATTTGACGTCGGTGAATGCCGGGCCAACGAACGCGAAGCCTTTGCCGGCGTCGGTTTTCAGGAAACCGTCATCGAGCAGGGTTGCGTCAGCCACGGTGCCGTCGAGACGACCGGCGGCCACGTCGAGGTAGATTTCGTTCTGCGAGCCGTATGGCTTGATCTCGGCGCCCAGTGGAGCCAGCACTTCGCGAGCGAAACGCTCGTGGATCGAACCGCGCTGTACGCCGATGTTTTTGCCTTTCAGTTCAGCCAGACCTTCGCTGACCTGAGTACCGGCCTTCATTACCAGACGTGCCGGAGTGTTGTAGTACTTGTTGGTGAAGTCGACCGACTTCTTGCGGTCTTCGGTGATCGACATCGAAGAGAGGATCGCGTCGATCTTGCGCACTTTCAGCGCTGGGATCAGGCCGTCGAACTCTTGCTCGACCCACACGCACTTGACCTTCATTTCTTCACACAGCGCGTTGCCGATGTCGTAGTCGAAACCGACGATGCTGCCGTCCGGTGCTTTCGAGGCGAACGGAGGGTAAGCCGCTTCGATGCCGATCTTCACAGGTTTTTCGTCAGCGACGGCATTCAGCGACAGCACGGACAGTGCCATGGCGCCAAGCAGCACAAGTTTCTTCATCTTGGGACTCCATCGGTAAAGGGCAAAAACGGCAGAGTGAGCGACAGCCCAATATGCGAATGGGTGGATCGGAAATCGGTTGCTGCATCCGTGGGATTTTTCCTGTTGAAACCGGTACAGATTTCAACGTCGGCCACGATGAGCGAGTGATCGGCATTCTAACGAGAGGCCCGAAGTCGATATTTCTTCAATGCGACAACTAATTACAGATGCACTGAGAAAGCGACTTGAGCACATTGACAGCCTTGCAATTTCATGCAAGCGAGAAAGCGAGTAAACCGATCTATGCTGCAAATTGCGGGCCTATTATTCGCAAACCCTTCTAATCCGGCAAGTACAGCGTTATGTCTTATTTTTCAGCGGGGCTTATGAGGCTCTAAAACGGGGCATCGCGTTTCCCATCGCCCCGGTTTGGCGAGGGCGGTTACACATTGGGTCGTGGCGGGTAACAGCGGGAAAGGACTTACGGGGGAGATCGATAATTATTGGTTGAGTGCTGATCGTTCCCACGCTCTTACGCTCCGCTTGGGACGATCGGATCAAAAGATCGCAGCCTTCGGCAGCTCCTACATTGCTCGTGTCTGCCGCGTATTTCGCGGATCAACAGTGAACCTGCAGGAGCTGCCGAAGGCTGCGATCCCTTGATCTTGCTCCACAAAAAAGCCCCGCCCGGCAGACACCGGACGGGGCTTTCTTCTTTTCAGACCTGCTACTTAAGCAACATTCATCGTCTTGTGCGTATCAATCAAATGCTGCACCACACCCGGATCCGCCAGCGTCGAGATGTCGCCCAGCCCGTCGTATTCCGCCGTGGCGATCTTGCGCAGAATGCGCCGCATGATCTTGCCCGAACGAGTTTTCGGCAGCCCCGGCGCCCACTGGATCACGTCCGGCGAAGCAATCGGGCCGATCTCCTTGCGCACCCAGTTTTTCAACTCCAGACGCAATTGCTCGGTTGGCTCCTCGCCATTCTTCAAGGTCACATAGACATAAATGCCCTGCCCCTTGATGTCATGCGGCACGCCCACCACCGCAGCTTCGGCAACCTTCGGATGTGCAACCATCGCGCTTTCGATCTCGGCGGTGCCCATGCGGTGGCCGGAAACGTTGAGCACGTCATCCACACGCCCGGTGATCCAGTAGTAACCATCGGCATCACGACGCGCGCCGTCACCGGTGAAGTACATGCCACGGAAGGTCTTGAAGTAGGTATCGACGAAACGATCGTGATCGCCGTACAGCGTACGCGCCTGGCCTGGCCACGAATCCAGAATCACCAGATTGCCTTCGGCCTCGCCCTCGATGATGTTGCCGAGGTTGTCGACCAGCGCCGGCACCACACCAAAGAACGGACGCGCCGCCGAACCCGGCTTCAGCGCGTGAGCGCCCGGCAGCGGACTCATCATGTTGCCGCCCGTTTCGGTCTGCCACCAGGTATCAACGATCGGGCAACGCGACTTGCCGACATTCTTGTAGTACCAGTCCCAGGCTTCCGGGTTGATCGGCTCACCGACCGAACCGAGCAGACGCAGGCTGCTGCCATCGGCGCCTTCCACGGCAGCCTGACCCGAAGCCATCATCGCGCGGATCGCGGTCGGCGCGGTGTAGAGGATGTTGACCTTGTGCTTGTCGATGATCTTCGCCACCCGAGTGATGTCCGGGTAGTTCGGCACACCTTCGAACAGCACGGTGGTCGCGCCGTTGGCCAGTGGGCCGTAGACAATGTAACTGTGGCCGGTGACCCAGCCGACATCGGCCGTGCACCAGTAGATTTCGCCCGGACGGTAGTCGAACACGCGCTCGTGGGTCATCGCCGCATACAGCAGATAACCGCCAGTGGTGTGCTGGACGCCCTTCGGCTTGCCGGTTGAGCCCGAGGTATAAAGGATGAACAGCGCTTCTTCGGCGCCCATTTCTTTCGGCGCGCAAACAGTGCCCGCGACTTTCATCAGGTCTTCGTACCAGATGTCGCGATGCTGGTTCCACTTGATGTCGCCACCGGTGCGCTTGCAGACGATGACTTTCTGGATGCTGCTGGTTTCCGGGTTGGTCAGGGCGTCGTCGACGTTAGCCTTAAGGGAAATCTTTTTGCCGGCGCGAATACCCTCGTCAGCGGTGATCACCACTTTCGATTTGCAGTCGATGATGCGACCGGCCAGGGCCTCTGGCGAGAAACCGCCGAACACTACCGAGTGAATCGCGCCGATCCGGGTGCAGGCCAGCATGGCGACCACGGCTTCGGGGATCATCGGCATGTAAATGGTCACTACATCGCCACGGTGCACGTCCTGACCGCGCAGGGCGTTGGCCAGTTTGCACACTTGCTCGTGCAGTTCGCGGTAGGTGATGTTGCGGCTCTCGGAAGGATCGTCACCTTCCCAAATGATTGCGACTTGATCGCCGCGCTCGGCCAGATGACGGTCGAGGCAGTTGTAGGAAACGTTCAGGGTGCCGTCGGCAAACCACTTGATGTCGACATGGTGATCGTCGAAGGAAGTCTGTTTCACCGTGGTGAAAGGCTTGATCCAGTCGAGACGCTGAGCTTGCTCGCGCCAGAAACCGTCAGGATTGACGACCGACTGCTGGTACATGGCTTTGTAGGTCGCCTCGTCAGTCAGCGTATTGGCCAGAACCTCGGGACGAACGGGATACAGAGAAGCCGCACTCATCTTTCCTACCTCGGTGTAATAGTTGTTTTTGTATGACCCCGTTGTAGCCGGGTGGGCCCCATAGAACCATTCGACGATGGTAGTAACAAGCCCCTACAAAACATGTCGATACCGAGCCTTATCCCCCCAACCCCAAGCGCCACGCACCGTGTAGGAGCTGCCGAAGGCTGCGATCTTTTGATCCTGCACCTAAAGATCAAAGTCAAAAGATCGCAGCCTTCGGCAGCTCCTACAGGGGTTATTTCGGGGATTGTTACCAAATATGCCAAAAGTGTTTATCAAAACCCCCTCTGTTTACCGCTACCCCAGCGCCCTAAAATTCACCTCGCCAACACGGCAAACGCGATTAACAACGTTACAGCCCCCACGAAGGCCGTTAATCCAGCTCCAAACAACGATCCAAATCCAAAGCTCCACACGCAACCCTAAAAAGGTTGCGTGACCCCACTCGACCTCAAAAAGGTAAATTAGAAATGAAAGCTTTATTGGTTCTGGCCCTCAGCAGTCTGTGCGCAACCGCCATGGCAAACGAGGGTCCGACTGATGTCGCACAGCAACAACCGGTTATCGAGGAATACACTTACTCCACACACTTGGACATCGCCAAAGTTGTATCGATGAGCGAAATTCCAAATGTCTGCGAAGTAGTACCGGCGAAAATGGAATACGACGACTCCAAAGGCCAACGCCACATCCTGCGCTACAGCATCATGGGCAACGGCTGCACTAACTGAATCAGACTGCACCGAATCGGATCGCTCAGCGCAACATTGAGGGTCGATTCCAGCCCGACCTCGGTCGGGCTCAGTTGTGTCTGTGGACGTGAAAAGGGCTTGCAAAACACTAGATATAGTGAAAAACCCGCTTTTCTGGCTATTTTTTAAACAGAAAGTCACTTGCCAAAAATTTAACGAAAAAAAATCTGCCGGGCTCGAATCAGCGCAAAGCCCTGTAATCCCTCGGTCGGACCGAAATCCACCCCCTCCTCGGCCTCGCCATGAGCCGATTCGCCGCACCACGCCGGTAAAAATTTCCCTATAATGCCGCCCTATACGGGTCAGCAATATTCCCTTACAGGGAGCAAAAGCCATTCTGAAGCCCCGCAACAGTGCCCGACGCTGATTGCGCCCATCAGAGGCTCTCGGAACCCGTCAAAATTTCTGTTTATTTGCCTGCGTGCAGCGCTGCAAAAAACGACATCCAACGCGGCTTGTTTCGCCGTGTGAAAAACCAACCATCAGTTTTCACACGGGCGACAGGCCCTCACGCAGGAGACGATACGTCATGCTGAGCTGGGACGAATTCGATAAAGAAGACAGTGAAGTCGCAACCGTGAAAGGCGCCAACGCCGGCCACGCAAGCGAAGCCAACATGGACCGCCTCGACAACGCCGGCGGCGCCGCAGCGCTGGAAGCCCGCGCCGTGACCGCCGACGACTCGGCCGCCGTGGCCCGCGCCAAGGCTGCACTGAACTCCCTCGACGTCGCCGAAGGCCTCGCCGAACTCGAAGGCGCCTCCGCCCGTGTCGCCGTTGACGAAAAGCGCATGATCAACTGCCGCGCCGACCTCAACCAACTGGTGCCATTCAAGTACGACTGGGCCTGGCAAAAGTATCTGGACGGCTGCGCAAACCACTGGATGCCGCAAGAAGTCAACATGACCGCCGACATCGCCCTCTGGAGAAACCCGGAAGGCCTGACCGACGACGAGCGCCGCATCGTCATGCGCAACCTCGGCTTCTTCTCCACCGCCGACTCCCTGGTTGCCAACAACCTGGTACTGGCCGTGTACCGCCTGATCACCAACCCGGAGTGCCGCCAGTACATCCTGCGCCAGGCCTTCGAAGAAGCGATCCACACCCACGCCTACCAGTACTGCATCGAATCGCTGGCCATGGATGAAGGCGAAATCTTCAACATGTACCACGAGATCCCATCGGTCGCGAAAAAAGCAGCCTGGGGCCTGAAGTACACCCGCTCGATCTCCGATCCGAAGTTCGAAACCGGCACCCCGGAAACCGACAAAGAGTTGCTGCGCAACCTGATCGCCTACTACTGCGTTCTGGAAGGCATCTTCTTCTACTGCGGCTTCACCCAAATCCTCTCCATGGGCCGCCGCAACAAAATGACCGGCGTCGCCGAGCAGTTCCAATACATCCTGCGCGACGAATCCATGCACCTGAACTTCGGCATCGACGTGATCAACCAGATCAAAATCGAAAACCCACACCTGTGGGATGCCGAAATGAAGGAAGAAGCGACCCAGATGATCCTGCAGGGCACGCAGCTGGAGATCGAATACGCACGCGACACCATGCCTCGCGGGGTGTTGGGTATGAATGCGGCGATGATGGAGGACTATCTGAAGTTCATCGCTAACCGTCGTTTGTCGCAGATTGGTTTGAAAGAAGAGTATCCGGGGACTACGAATCCGTTCCCTTGGATGAGCGAGATTATGGACTTGAAGAAAGAGAAGAATTTCTTTGAGACTCGCGTGATTGAGTATCAGACTGGTGGTGCGTTGAGCTGGGATTGACAGTGGCGTAACGCCATGCAATAAGAGTCTACCTTACATGGTTGTTAGGGTAGCTAAAAAGGCCCTGCTCATGCAGGGCTTTTTTTTAGCTAAGGAACTGGCATGAACGAGTCCGTGCATAACCCTGACCAATACATGTTTGGCTTTCGCCAGATCATAACCAATGGCAAGAAAAAAATTGGGATACTCCTCGGCGCTGGAGCTCCTGTGAGCATTAATGTAGGAAAAGATGCATGGGAGCCGCTGATCCCAAACGTTGTAGGTCTAACAAAAGCTATCAAATCAGATTTATCCCCCGAAGACTTGAAAGTCTTCGAAGAAATCGAATCATCGATAGAAGACAAAAACTTTGAGAAAGTCCTCTCAAAAATTAGAGCGCTCGCTGATGTTATAGGGACTTCTAAAGTATATGGCTACGACAGCAATGACCTTACAAGCCTGACTGACAACATATGCAATTCTATTAGAAAAGTGGTTGATCGAGAGCTACCCTGCAGTCCAACACCTTATTGCGAACTAGTTTCCTGGGTTAACGGCATTAATAGAAAGCACGGCATAGAGGTTTTTACTACAAATTACGACCTGCTTTTAGAGCAGGCGCTAGAGCGAGTTAAAACTCCTTATTTTGATGGATTTAGCGGCTCCAGAAATGCATTTTTTGATCCATCTAGCATATCAAGAAATGATCTTCCACCAAGATGGGTGAGAGTATGGAAACTGCATGGCTCAATCGGCTGGGAAATTGGACCGAGCAATGAGGTAATTAGGTTACCTCACTCGCAAAACACCAGCATGGTCTATCCCTCACATATCAAGTACGATCAGACTCAAGCGGCTCCATTTTCCTCGCTTTTTGAAAGGTTTAAAAACTTCCTGTTGGAGCCAGACACGCTTTTGATTTGTTCTGGTTTTTCTTTTGCTGACGCACATATATCTTCCAAAATAATAGAAAGCTTGATCGCCAATCCATCAGCAGCATTATTTGCCTTCCAATATAACAAATTATCCGACGAACCATATGCACGCGAAATTGCCTTGAAATGCCCTAATGCAAGCATCTTCTGTAGGGACGGTGCGATAATTAATGGAGTGGAGGCAAAATGGCGAACAGGAATATTACCAGCCAAAAACTGGGAATCAATTAGAGAAGAATATTACATAGACGAAAAGTTCCTGCTTGGCGACTTCAAAACACTGACACGCTTTTTGGCAACTGCCGGTGGGGAATTCGGAGTTAAATTTGACGATATACCGCTAGAGAGCCTAAGCCAAGTACTCGATCTTTTTCCTCCTCAAAGAATTGAGGAAGATAACCAAAATGCGTAGCCCAACACTTTTAGGCAGTATAAGCTCAGTATCTAGCTCTTCCTTAGCGGTTGAACTTGCCGACAGTATGAGTTCTGGAATAACTATACTGGAAGGTAAAAACTACAGAATTGGACAAGTAGGAAGCTTCGTAAAAATTCCGCTTGGATACAATCAGCTGTTTGGTGTGATTTCCGAATCCAATGAGTCCTCAAGTTTAGAAAATGACCAAAAATTTCTCAGCCAAAGGCGCTGGATACGGGTGGAGTTGATTGGAGAAATCATAGGTGGTGAATTTGACAGGGGTATCAGCGAGTACCCTAGCATCGGCGATGATGTGCATATTGTTGTCGATAGTGACTTACTAAAGGTCTTTGGAAAATCAGATAAAAGTCAATTTAGAATCGGAAAGCTTTCAAGCTCTGACGGCATCGATGTCAGTATTGATCTAGACAAACTGGTATCTAGGCATTCCGCCATACTAGGCTCTACCGGCTCCGGAAAGTCTACAAGCACTGCCTCAATTTTAAGGTCACTCGTACTACATGACGATCTAATAAAACTCCCATCATCCAGGGTACTATTGATTGACATTCACGGCGAATATGCCTCCGCACTAGGAGACATCGCTAAAGTTTTTTCGGTAACTCCAGAAAGCGAGAATAAACTTTTTATTCCGTACTGGTGCATTTCCCCCGAAAGCCTTATCGACTTCTTATGCGGAAATTTAAATGAATCCGCCAAGACTCAATACCTAGACAAAACTATTGAGGAAAAAAAGCTTTCACTTACCACAAACAAAATCAAAGGGATTGATCCAGAAAAAATAACTGGCTTCACTCCCTTGCCGTACAGAATAAAAAAAATCTGGTACGACCTTTATCACGACGACACTGTAAATTGGAATGATGACGCGCAAACAGATCCAGCTTATACATCGAAAGGTGACTTTGATACTTTAGTATCACCGAAATTCACACCGCCAGGTGCCGGAAGAAGCCCGCCACAGAAAGGTGGACCCGGAGTGATCAAAAAACAGCTCGAGTTGATGAAGTCTAGACTGCTTGATTCTCAATACTCATTCCTTCTAAACCCAGGTCCTTGGAATCCAGACAAAGATGGAGCAATTCAGAAAGACTTAGATCAGCTTTTAGCTGAATGGCTAGGGCACGACAAACCAATAACAATTCTAGATTTATCTGGAATGCCATCCACGCGACTAAGCCTACTTCTTGGTTCAATTTTAGATATCTTATTCGAGTCAGCACTATGGGGAAGAAACCTTTCTTCCGGCATGAAAAATCGTCCCCTACTCGTAGTACTTGAAGAAGCACACAGATACCTTTCGAAATCCGAGAACGGATTGGCGAAACATATGGTTCAAAGAATTGCTAAGGAAGGGAGAAAGTTTGGCATAGGCGCTATGATTGTAAGCCAAAGACCATCAGAAATAGATGAAACAATTTTATCGCAATGCGGAACGATCATCGCCCTTCGAATTAACAACTCAACAGATAGAGGAATTGTAAAATCTGCGATGTCAGAGGGACTTGCAGGAATAATCGACTCTCTCCCTGTTCTCAGAACAGGCGAAGCCGTAATAGTTGGAGAGGCTGCAAAACTTCCAACACGATGCAGAATAAGCATATTACCTCCCGACAAATATCCAAACAGTAAAGATCCAGATGTATCAAAAAACTGGTCTACTGAACGAAAACAGGAAAATTATGAAATATTAGTATCGGCCTGGCGAAACCAGGAAACGCTAAAGGAGAAAACGTAAATGGAAAGAACACCCGTTAGCTCAAGCAATATTGCCAGCGTGGGTTATGACGCAGGCACCTCAACCCTACAAGTCGAGTTCAACAATGGGACAATATATGATTATTACGATGTTCCAGAACATACTTATACAGATTTAATTGATGCTAGCTCTGCAGGCTCATTCTTTCACGCAAACATTAGAAACACATACAGTTTCCAGCAAGTTTGACATCCACCAAAACATACGTTCGCATATCTGCGGACGTATTCAAAACTCTGTCTTGACCAAATACTTGTGAAGCAATAGTCTTCAAAAAGGTGCCTAAGAAACACCTCACACAGCGGACTCACCGCACCCGACAGTCGCGGCTTTTTTGTGCCTACGGTTTCCCCGTGCGCATCAAAAAACTCTGTTATGCCGGGAGTGGGCGAATACAAGACCCGAAAGGGAAATATGTCCGGCCCTCTGTGTGGGGTTTCTTAGCTCCCGGCACCCAGCCTTAAGAAAGCTGACATCACACAGAGGTAAATGGATATGCCTAAAAATATCTCCTTCGGCACGAAGGAAATCTGCTTCAGCCTCAACATCATCTGCATGCTTCCAGCACTGGAGGCCTGCCATGTCTGAACCTCACAGTTCGACGGTCTTCACTCTGCACAAACTCTCTCTCCATGCCCTCCTCCTTGAAGGCCAGCCATGGTTTTGCGCACGCGATATTGGTCGCTTGATGGGCGTCCATCTCAGTGATCGGATGGTCAGCAAACTGGACAAGGATCAACATCGTTTTCTGTGGATTGAGTATCACCGGCAACCTGAGAAGCAACTGATGCTCAGTGAGTCCGGCGTGTATGCGCTGTTGGTGTATCACTACGTCCCAGGGAATCGACTATTGCGCGAGTGGCTGACCCATCAAGTGGTTCCAGCCTTACGCGATGCTGCGTCCTCGGAAAATCCGGATCTACCTATGCTTAGTTTTTTGAAATGGCCTGAGATGTCTGTGAGTCTGTTGCATTGGCAGAATGAGAATTGGATTCGGCTGCGGGACATGCCCTATCTGTTGAGCGATCAAATACCGCGAAAAGCTACCGCGACGAAGCCTTGGTGGCGGAGGGTCGCTCAGGCGCTTCAGTCGTCCAAGCATTCGATGGGTTGAGCGATACGCTTGTAGGATTACATGCGAGATCCGTCGCTATTTTTTGTAGGAATTTTCGTAGACAGCAGTAATGGCCACTCAGTATCGTCCGAGGGTTTCCAACCCTCGGCGACTGTATGGACACGGAAAAAAACAATAGCGATTGGACTGACGTAGAGATTCAGGCGGCGGTCGATGCCTATCTCCGGATGTGGTCGTGTGAACAGAAAGAACAGGCATACAACAAGGCATACGAGAATCGCGGACTTCGCCAGGGTGTACTGGCTGACCGAACCAAGAGCTCTATCGAATTTCGGATGCAGAACATTTCTTCTGTCATGGTCGAGTTGGGCCATAAACCTATCAAGGGTTACAAACCTGCCAAGAATGTCGGCGCTAATGTCGCTCGTAGCATTCGTACAGCTCTCGATGCTTCCAGCGTTGTTACTCCTGAGGACTCTGATCCCACAGCGGACGAAGAAAAGCTAGAACAGCGGGCGGCCAAATTTGTGCGGCAACCGTTTCTATACATACCAAAAGGGATAAAAAATCCTGCTTGGACCGAATCCACTAAAAAGGTTTACTTTCGTGATCCCGAGCTGAGGGGCTGGGTTCGTCAGCAGGCCAATGGAAGGTGCGAAGGCTGTGGCAAAGCGGCACCATTTAAAAAAGATGGGAAGCCGTTTCTAGAAGTACATCACGTTAAGCATATGTCGCAAGAGGGTTCTGACCTTCCTTCGAATGTTGTGGCGTTGTGTCCCAACTGTCACCAACGTTGCCATCATTCGGACGACAGAGCGGAATTCACTGCTTGGCTTTATGACAACGTTGAAAGACTAGAAAAGGAATAATTGCCCGTTGCCTTGCTAACCGCATTTGCGGGTTTGGGGCAGCTTCGCAGCCCAGCGGGAGCAAGCTCCCTCGCCGCCGTTTTTGTGTGCTGCTGAACAACGCTTACCGTGACCGAGAGCACTCTCGAAAACGCACATGGACGAACATCACATGCAGCCAACAACCCAAAATTCGATCACCCCGGGTAAATCCCGACTCCTAACCGCCTCATTTCTAATCGTCTTTTTCTGCCTGCTGCATATGGCCTTACGTATCGCTCAAAAGAACGAAATCATGGCCGTTGGAGCAGTCTGGGTCGCAAATGCACTAACCATGGTGCTGCATGTTATTTACTGGAAGCGTTATGGCCTGTCCGCCGGCTTTAAAATCGCAGTTGTTGTCCAAATCGTCATTACCATTCTGCCCTTCCTGTTTGGCAATCTCGGTTTTTTGGCTGTTCTGTTGATGCTGGGTGGCGAGATCCATTACTAGTAACCCGCGCCGCCTCCCGCTATTAATACCCCTCCCCCACTCAAGGATCCGAGCCCCACCATGAAATTCGATCTCGCCTACTGCCTCAGCCTCGACGACAAGTTGTCGATCTATGACGTTCGCGATCTCAATTTCGATGAGACGGTGGCCTTCGATTCCGCGAAGGAACACTTCCAGTGCCCCAACGATGCTTGTCGTTCGGCGTTCGAGGCTTCCAACGAGTTGGGTACTTTCAACGCCAAGAACGTGAATTACGTGCGCACGCCGCACTTCAAGAATCTTCCCACGACGCAGCATGTGGCTGGTTGTCCGTATGTGAGTTTGAAGGCGTCGGCGTCTGGCGTTGAGACGGCGGATGGCGAGGTGGATGACGGGCGTGAGGAGCACTTCCCATCAGAGTTGTTGCTGACGCGGCGGGAGTATGTGCGCAAGCCTGTCGCGCCGGCGGGGGCGGCGGATGTGTTGCGGGATGATCCGGTGCGGGCGGCGGCGGACAGTGGTAAAGAGTCGGCGGGTCGTGAGTCGGCGCCGGACAAGACCAGTGTTTTCGCGCATCCGGTGGAGTGCTTTGTGTCGAACTTCGCCGACAAGGAGTTGCTTAAGCGGATGCCGTTGAAGATTGGCGAGCATACGGCGCCGTACAGTTCGTTCTTCAAGAAGATCGAGTATCTGACGGACAACAAGGGGCTGATTTACTGGGGGCGGATCAAGAAGATCGAGGACTTCCACAGTGCCAGTTTTCGTATTGATTTCGAGGACAAGGTCTGGTTCAAGAAGCCCGAAGACAGTAAGAAGAAGCCGTATCCGGTCAGCGTTTATCTGAACAAGAAGCTGATCGACAACTACCGCAAGCGCAAGGCGTTTCTGCAAGAGATCAAGCACGCGGTGGAAAGCGACAAGGCGTTGTTCTGTTTCTTCTATGGGGTGACGCCGGAATTGAAGCAGGTGCCGGGCAAGAAGAACCCCGAAAAGCCTTTCGAGGTCTTCAATGCCAATATCGAGAACCTGGATCACTTCATGATTCGAGAAGCGCCGGGGTTGGAGTGAGGATTAATTGATGTGTAACTTCAGTCATCCGTTTAAAAGAGCAAGATCAAAAGATCGCAGCCTTCGGCAGCTCCTACAGTGGGTTTGATGCTAGGGGTTAGCTGAGGACCACGACGCCACACGGATTTGCCGCTCCGTTTGCCTGCGTCGCTCAATTACTGCTTCAACGCCACGCTCCTCAATTCCGCAGTACTGACGCAACCAATGAGCGAGCATTTCTTCATCGGGGCGGAAGTCATCCTTTCGGTCCTTGGTGTTTCGAATGTGCGAGTTCATTTGCGCATCGAAACCGATGGCTGCACGCTCGCCATCGGGCAAGCAGCCCCACTCTGCCGCGCAGTCCTCGAAGAACCAGGCAATTTGTTCGATGTGCTTTTGTGCGCTGCGATGGCCACGGCGATAAAAACGATGCTGGCGGCTAACCTCGAAACGATCGGCCATCGTCCCCGCGTCGACCCATTGCATGAGGTCATGATTGATTGCATCGCGGATCAAACCTTCGCGCCGCTCGTTAAACCACGCCACAAACCCTCCGGCGTCAGCCTTTTTGGCATCGGCCAGGATCAGGCAATAACGGATTTTGACATGAATGGCCAACAGCACGTGTTTGCGCTGTACGGTGATCGCATGAACTAACCAGTGCTCTTCCGCGCCGTTCAGCTCATCGTCTTCTATAACCGATGACGGCGGCTTGGTATCCACCGGCGTGATCGTTTTGCCTTTATGAACACGGCTGAAAAACTTACTGGCGGCTTCGGTGCAATTGAAGATCAACATCCTGGTTCTCTGCTGAAGACTGGAGGGCAAAGCTCTGCCACCGATTCTGATTTTTTTCGCCTACGGCAATCAACGATTCATTTGAGCGAAATGCTCAGCAGCACCACGATCAGCAAACCGATATAGATCCAGGCATGCACCCGATCCGGTATTCGCCCAATCCACCGACCAGCCAATATGATCCCCAGCAACGAACCAGCCGTCAGCAGCGCAAACGCCAGCACATCGACATACCCGATATACCAAACGCCCAAATCAGACTCAGTGAAACCGGCCAGCGCGATGTACGTCAACGTCCCGGCCAACGCCACCGGCACGCTGAGGGGATTGGCCATGGAGGTCGCTTGCGACATGCTCAGCCCGCAACGGCGCATCAGCGGCACGGTCATGACGCTTCCTCCTACGCCGAGAAACGTCGCGATGGCGCCGATGCCTACGCCGCCGGCGGATGTTTCCGTCGTGGTCAGTGGCCGTGGGAATGTGGTTTGGGACTGTGTAAGAAATCCTCGGCGCAGCAGGCAATCGAGGATGGTCACGCCCAGGTAGGCGATGAAGGCGTAGCGGATCACTTCGCCACTGACCCACATCGCAGCGATGGCGCCGACGACCGCACCCACGCCGATGAACCCGCCCAATGGCCAGAGGTAGTCCCGGAGCAGATTGCCCGCGCGCTGGTGTTTGCGTGTGGCGATCAGGGCGTTGACGATCATCACGCAGGTCGAGGTGGCCACGGCGATGTGCATGGCCGATTGTGCAATTGGGTCATCAGCTGCGTGGCTGGCGGTGAGCATGCGATAGAGCAGCGGCACGATGACGAAGCCGCCGCCGAAACCGAAAAGAACGGCGCTGATGCCGGTGAGGCAACCGAACAATGTAAGCAGGAGGTAGAACATAGTGGGCGTCCAGGATCGGGGAAGCCCAGGACATTAGAGCGTGATGCACTGGCCGGCCTCAGTAGTTGGGCCAATAATGTTCGCGTTTACGCCAATCGCTGGAACACGCCTGAATGCGCAATATTTCGATCAATCAGCTCGATGACACGCCTCGCCCGGTCGTGGCCATCGGTACCGATTATTCCCACGGCCACCTACTCCCGTTTCATACGCATCGCCGTGGGCAATTGCTCTACGGCGCCACAGGCGTGATGCAAGTCAGCACCCGGAATGGTAATTGGGTGGTGCCGCCGCAGCGCGCGGTGTGGATTCCACCGGGCGTGGCCCACGAGGTATTGATGCTCGGGGTGAGCACGCGCAGTGTGTATATCGAACCGGGCGACGTGGATCTGGGGCCGGACTGCCAAGTGCTCAATGTGTCGCCGCTGCTGCGGCATTTGCTGATGGAAGCGGTGGACGTGCCATTGATGTACGACCAGGCCGGACGCGACGATGTGCTGATCAACTTGCTGTTACATGAACTGACACGCAGCGCGCCCCTTGCCCTACACACTCCCATGCCAGCCGAAGGAAAGCTCGTCAGTCTGTGTCAGACCTTTCTGAACATGCCCAATGCCCACCAATCGCCGCAGGATTGGGCCGATCAGTTACACATAAGCTTGCGTACCTTTAACAGATTGTTTCGGCAGCAGACCGGGCTCAGCTTTCGTCAGTGGCGCCAGCAGGCGTGCGTCGTGCAGGCGTTGGCACGGTTGGCGGCGGGGGAAGCGGTGACGCGGATTGCGCTGGACTTCCGCTATGAAAGCCCGGCGGCGTTTTCGACGATGTTTCGGCGAGTACTGGGACAGGCGCCGTCCGTCTGGTTGGAAGCGGCGAAATAGGCAAAATCAAAAAATGCGTTTGATCCCGGCCGAAAACAACTGTACAAAAACACAGTACATTTTGAATCAGCACTTTTGAGCCCGGAGCACACCATGGCCTCTCTTGCGATGAACCACGTCCTCGAACGCATTGCCCTTTTCCAGTTCACCCCGACCCACTGCGTCCAGGCCCGCGCCATGCTGGGCTGGAGCGTTGAACAACTGTCGCGCGAGGCCGAGGTGGCGGTGGCAGATATCCAGCGTTTCGAAGCGCAGCAGGACGTGGCGGACGCCGCGAGACTGGCACTGGCTTATCGGTTTGAAGCGCAGGGGTTGGTGTTTTTTCCGGGGTTTGCACCGGGCCGTAGTGGCAGGGCGCAGGGCATGGCGGGGGAATCGGTGGGCCGTGGGGATTTTGCGATGGCTGAGTAAGCTGGCGAGGGGGACGCCCCTCACCAACTGAACGGATTCATGCGTTCTGTACCACCGCATCACTCTCCTCTTCAACCGCCATCCACCACGTACTCCCCCGTTGTGGATGCGCAATATTGAACGCCTCACCCATTTGCGGGGTGGTAATCGCAATGCTGCGTTCCCATGCGAGGGCGAGGATGCGGTCGAAGGGTTCGTGCCATGCGTGCATCGCCAAGTCGAAGGTGCCGTTGTGGATAGGGAAGAGCCAGCGACCTTTGAGGTCGATGTGCGCTTGTAACGTCTCTTCCGGTTGCATGTGCACGTGTGGCCATTCGACGTTGTAGGCGCCGGTTTCCATCAGGGTCAGGTCGAACGGGCCGTATTGTTCCCCGATGCGTTTGAAGCCGTCGAAGTAACCGCTGTCGCCGCTGAAGAAGATTCGTGTGTCGGCGTCGATCATCACCCATGACGCCCACAGCGTGCTGTTGCCGTCGAACAGACCGCGACCGGAGAAGTGCTGCGACGGTGTGGCGATGAAGCGGGTGCCGGCGATTTCAGTGCCCTGCCACCAGTCGTACTGACGCACTTTGCTGGCGTCGACGCCCCATTTGATCAGGATGTCGCCGACGCCGAGCGGGGTCAGGAAGTAGGTCGTTTTAGACGCGAGTTTAAGTACGGCTTCGTAGTCGAGATGGTCGTAATGATTGTGCGACAGAACCACCGCTTCGATCGGCGGCAATTGATCAATGCTGATCGGCGGCTGATGGAAACGTTTCGGCCCAGCCCATTGCACCGGCGAGGCACGCTCGGCGAAGACCGGGTCGGTGATGAAGAATTTGTCGCGCATTTTCAGCAGGAGGGTCGAATGCCCGAGCCGATAAACGCTGTGATTGGGTGCAGCCAACAGATCTTCTCGGGTCAGCGGCTGCACGGGGATCGCGGCGGTCGGCCGGGTGTTCTGCGGTTTGTGGAAAATCATGTTCCACATGATCCGCAGCATTTTGCGCAGGCCTTCACGCTGCACCGGCGCGTGATTGCGGAACAGCCCTTGATCCTGTCGGGACGCTTCGGGTGTGGGAGTTTTATCCGCGAAAGAGACTGGATTGGCCATGACTGAACGACTCCGAAAAACCGTGTGCTGCACGGTATCTCACGGGAAATGAAAATGGCCAAGCTGCACGCACAGGCCGAACGCTTCGGTTGTAAGGTGCGAGGATTAACGCAACATTACACTGAGCGGTGTAGTTTCTAGGTTGCATCAAAGCCGACGCCAAGTAAACTGCCAAGTGTAATTTACTCCCCTGCCTGCCGAAGCCCGCTCATGACCGCTCCACAACGTCTTACCGACCGAAAACGCGAAGCCATCATCCAGGCGGCGATCGCCGAATTCCGTGCTCACGGGTTCGAAATCACCAGCATGGACAAGATCGCCGCCTCCGCCGGTGTGTCGAAACGCACGGTGTACAACCATTTCCCCAGCAAAGAAGAGCTGTTCGCCGAGATCCTCAATCAGTTGTGGGCGCGGATCATCGCCGAGCCGTCGGTGACCTATAGCCGCGATCAACCGTTGAGCGACCAGCTTCGGCAGATATTGCAGGAGAAGGTGCAGATGATGGCCGACGAGAATTTTCTGACCCTGGCGCGAGTGGCGATTGCCGCGACCATACATTCTCCCGAGCGTGCGCAGAACATGATCGAGCGCATGGGCGAGCGCGAAGAAGGCCTCACCGTTTGGATTCGCGCCGCGCAGGCCGATGGTCGTCTGAAACCGGTGAATCCAGAGTTCGCCGCGCATCAAGTGCAAGGCTTGCTCAAGGCTTTTGCCTTCTGGCCGCAGATGTCACTCGGGCGCGCAGCGCTTGATCCAGACACGCAGAACACGGTGGCTGAATCGGCGCTGGAGATGTTCTTGGCACGCTATCAGAGCTGATCAGCCAAAAGCTTGTGACTGTGTACAACTAATTTCGCAAAAAGTTATACAAACCCTCGAAAAATTCCTTCCTTGTACAACTTTATGAAGTTTTGTATAAGTAGCCAACTGCCAGTAACGGAACGCTGGCATTGAGCAGCCATCACCGAATGCCGTCCGTGCATCTCGGTCTGCCGGCGCAGGAATAGGGACTGAATCCATCTGATTTCCCCCATTTTCCGAGTATCGCAAGCATGTTTTTCAACCGCCACAAAGCCGCTCTCGACGACATGCAACGGGCCCTGACTGAGCAGTCGGCATTTTTAGAAGCCATCAATCGTTCGATGGCAGTCATCGAGTTCGATCTTAATGGCGTGGTGTTACGTGCCAATGACAATTTTCTCAAAACCATGGGCTATACCGAAGCCCAAGCGATCGGCCAGCCGCACCGGCACTTCTGCACACCCGAGTTCGGCCGTAGCGCCCAGTACAGTGAATTGTGGTCGCGCCTGAAAAACGGACAATTCCAGTCCGGCACCTTCGAACGGGTCAACAGCAACGGCCAGCCGATCTGGCTCGAAGCCAGCTACAACCCGATCAAGGATGCGACGGGGCGGGTGACTAAAGTCGTCAAGTACGCGATGGATGTCACCGCGAAAGTGCAGCAGGAGAACGAAGCGAACGCCAAGTTGCACGCGATTGACCGGGCGATGGCGGTGATCGAATTTGATCTCGACGGCAATATTCTTAAGGCCAATCAGAATTTTCTGACGCGCATGGGATACACCCTCGCCGAGCTCAAGGGCAAACATCACCGTTTGTTCTGCACCGCGGAACAGGTCAACAGCAGCGCCTATCAGGACTTCTGGCGCCGCTTGAATCAGGGCGAGTTCTTCCATGGGCAATTCGAACGCGTGGACAAACGCGGGCAAACGGTGTGGCTGGAGGCCAATTACAACCCGGTCTACGACGCGTCCGGCCGCTTGTGCAAAGTGGTGAAATTCGCCTCGGACGTCACCGCCCGGGTCGAGCAACACGAACAGGATGCACGCAGCGCCAGCAATGCTTATCACATCTCGGTCGAGACGCGAAAAGTCGCCGAACAAGGTACGCAAGTGATCCAACAGGCCGCCAGCGAAATGCGCGAAATAGCCTACGACATCAGCCAGTCTTCAACCCTGATCGCGCAACTGGGCGACCGCTCCGAGCAGATCACGGCCATCGTCAACACCATTCGTGCGATCGCCGATCAGACCAACCTGCTCGCCCTCAACGCCGCCATCGAAGCGGCGCGCGCCGGTGAACAGGGGCGCGGCTTTGCCGTGGTGGCCGACGAAGTGCGGCAATTGGCAGCGCGGACCAGCGGTTCCACTGCGGAGATTTCCAACATGATCGGCCTGATCCAGAGTGAAACCCGGCAAGCGATCAAAAGTATGGAAGGCACCCGCGAACGCGCGGCTGAAGGCGTGGAATTGGCAAACCAGGCCGGGACGGTGATTCTGCAGATTCGCGATGGTGCGAGTCAGGCGGTGGATGCGGTGAGCATGTTTGCCAATGAGCGAGCGCCGGGGTGATCAGGACTGACAGCAGCCCGTGGTTGGATCGCAATTGCGGCTGGCGATGAATTGAGGTGTGGCCTTCGCGAGCAGGCTCGCTCCCACAGTGGATTTGTGGGCGCTGCAGATTCAGTGTGATAGCAATCCCACTCGTGAAATGGCCGGGACAACTGACGCTGTCCACCGCATACGCAATCAAAAGGAGCAAGGAACGCCATGGACAATCGCAGCATTCGCATCGCGCTGATTGGCGATTACGATCCGCAAGTTACCGCGCATCAGGCTATTCCAGTGGCCATCGGCCTGGTCGCCGAAGACCTTGACCAGACGGTGCAGTTCGAATGGCTGGCCACCGATCAGATTCACGACGAAACGACGTTGCTTGGCTTCGACGGTTTCTGGTGCGTGCCGGCCAGCCCTTACAAGAGTGAAGAAGGCGCATTGCGCGCAATTCGTTTTGCCCGCGAGGGGCAGCATCCTTTCCTCGGGACCTGTGGCGGTTTTCAACATGCGGTGCTGGAATTTTCCCGCAACGTGTTGGGCTGGGGTGATGCCGAGCACGGAGAAACTTCGCCGGAATCCAAACGCGCGGTGCTCACCCCGGTGACCTGTTCGCTGGTTGAAGCCATCGACGTCATTCACCTCCAGTCCGGCTCGTTGATCGCCAAAGCGTACGAAAAATCTGAAATCGAAGAAGGCTATCGCTGCCGTTATGGCGTGAATCCGCAGTTCGAACAGCATTTGATGAGCGACCGGCTACAAGCGGTAGGCCACGATTCAGCGCGGGATCTGCGCGCTATCGAACTGAACAGCCACCCGTTCTTCGTCGCCACGCTGTTCCAGCCGGAACGCGCCGCGCTAAAGGGCATAACTCCGCCGCTGGTTCGGGCCTTCGTGAAAGCAGCCGCCTTCGCGAGCAGGCTCACTCCCACAGCAGGTTTGTGAACGCAGAAATTCAGTGTGGGAGCCAGCCCTGCTGGCGATGACGGCGCCCAGCTACTTCAAAACCTCAACCGCGTACCAGACTCCGCACCGCAACAATCTCCGGCACTTCAACTTTGCTCATGTAAACGCGCAACGGTTCGGTGATGTTGATGCGGTCGTCAATGTGTTGATCGAGCAGCAACTGAATCAACTCGCGCGTGAGCGTCATGGTGGTTTCCGACGCCGGCGCCCAGACGAATTCACTGGCCGGGATAATGCCGTCGTCGGCGACATCCATGCCGAACGAGTCTTCGCTGAAGCGCACGATGTATTGGCCGGTCTTGCGGTTGAGGCCGACGAAGCCTTTGAGCTCGTCAGCGGCCTGGCAGATGAGTTGGGAGGTGATGCGCATGGTAAACCTCACGAAAATTGATCGACGGTTTACACGCAAGGCAACGCAGCGGCGTGCCCTCTGCCGGGGCATCTGCCGAGCGCAAGCCTACTGCAAACAGCGCCACAAAAGCGTGGGAAAAATCGCTTTTAATATATTTATGTCGGTCTGGCGATAGCACGTAATCGATTCAGTTGTTAAAAGAGAGGTCTTTGAAAAACCTGCGAAAGGATCTCGAACATGCCCGCCTCTTTCACCAAAAGCGCTATCGTCCTGAGTCTCCTGCTCGGCATCGGTCAAGCGCACGCCGCCAGTCACAGCGACCCGGAAGCCGTGGCTGCGGCGCACGGCATTCCGCACCCGGCGGTGATCGCCCACCGTGGCGCGTCGTTCGATGCCCCGGAATCCACCGCCGCGGCCTACAAGCTGGCCCGCGACCTCGGCGCCGATTACCTCGAAATGGATTTGCAGCGCAGCAAGGACGGCGTGCTGTTCGCCCTGCATGACGACAACCTGCAACGCACCACCGACGTTGCCAGCAAGTTCCCGGAGCGCAAGGACAGCCCTGCCACCGCCTTCACCATGGCCGAACTGAAAACCCTCGATGCCGGCAGCTGGTTCAACACCAAATACCCGGATCGCGCGCGACCGTCCTACGTCGGTCTGAAAATCCTCACCCTTGATGAAGTCATCGACATCGCCCGGGCCAACCCGCAGCACAAGCCCGGCCTGTACATCGAGACCAAGGAGCCGCAGCTGTTTCCCGGCATCGAACATGACCTCAAGGAAAAATTGCAGGATCGTGGCTGGCTGAGTCCCGCCGGTTCGAAACTGGCCAAGAGTGCGCTGGGTGTCGGTCAGGGCAAAGGCAAAGTGATCCTGCAAACGTTCGATAAAAACAGCCTCGAACTGCTGGAAAAGGAAATGCCACAAGTGCCGAAGATTCTGCTGTTGTGGGTCGGCGAAGGCAGCATCGAGCCGAAATCCGGCGTGACGTTTGCCGCGTCCGGGGAGAAGGACAAAAACGTTTTCTATGGCAAGCAAGAGCCAAAGTCCGACGCTGAATTCAAGCAATGGGTCGATTACGCCAAGGCCCAGGGCGCGATCGGCACCGGGCCTTCGGCAAAGCTGACCCATGGTGGTGACCAGAGCTATTCCGATCTGGTGCAACCCTGGATGAACCAGTACACCCACGACCAAGGCATGCTGGTGCATGTTTATACCGTCGATGAGCCGGTGGATTACCAGAAAGTCATGGCAGCGGGTGTCGACGGCATCTTTACCAACCGCGCCAGTGAATTGCTGAAGTTCTATAAGCGTCCGGCGACTGGGAGTGTTGATGAGGTTTTGAAGAAGAACGGTTTCTAACTTGTTATCGAGTCGCCTGCTTCGCGAGCAGGCTTGCTCCCACAAGAGCCGTCAGATTTTAAGGGTGAGTTAAGTTGCGCTGGTTAATCTGAACCCACTTACACAGATCAACCACTTCTACGCATAACCAAGGAATGAACCGATGAAAACTTTGACTGCCCTGTTTACTGCCGCTGCCCTGACCCTCACCGCTGGCCTGGCTCAGGCTGATGTTCGCATCGATCAGATCCCGCAACTGGTCAAGGACGGCAAGATCAAGTCGCTGGAGTCGATGAATGCCGAGGCACTGAAACTGCACCCTGGCGCAACCATTACCGACACCGACCTGGATAACCACTTCAACGGTTATGAGTACGAAGTTGAACTGAAAACTGCTGATGGCAAAGAGTTCGACGTGGACTTTGATGCTACTACCGGCAAAGTGTTGAGCAACAAGCAAGACACCTGATAAATAGTTGTTAAATAAGCCGCACGATTGAAAAATCGTGCGGCTTATTCATGTCTGGTGTTTGGCTTTGTTGATGTGTTGTCAGTGAGATTTTTCTCCCCCTCACCCCAGCCCTCTCCCCCCAAGGGGCGAGGGCGAAAGGGAGCCGATCAGGCGGCTATCCAAGACCTGAGTACAACTCGAAATCTCAGGTCGGCGTACCTCGAATAGTCACAGCAGTCAGTCCCCTCTCCCTCTGGGAGAGGGCTAGGGTGAGGGGAAAAGGCATCATTCCGAGGTGCTGACCAACGAGCCGGAGGTGCTGCTGTCGGAATCCTGCAACGCCTGCAACAGCGAGGCCGAGGTGGCGGTGACCTGCGCCTGTGCCGCAGCCACTTCGGCGATCTTCACATCAGAATTCTCCTGCTTCGCCTGCGCCGCTTGCAACGCTTGCTGCTCCTCCTGCAATTGCTGCTGCAACTCGGCGATCTGCTTGCGCAGCTCCTTCACCGCATCCGATTCTTCACTGCTGGAATCGCTGTCACCCGCCGACGCCGCACCGCCGCCCGCAGCGACTTTGCTGGTGTCGGCCGCCACGCTGGTGCTGGCGATTACGTTGCTTGAGCTGTCGTCACCGACATCGGTGATCGCGGTTTTGCTGGTGGGCGTGGTGACGGTCTGATTGATCGAAACAGAAGTGATGCTGACCATGGAAAGGCTCCAATGCCGGTGATAGATAACCGGTCATCGACCACGCCCGCATCGATTTGAGATCGACTATGTACCGACTCGGTATCCGAACCGGTACACGGTCCCTGGCGTCAGGCGCTCAGGCGTGCAGTGACTTCGTTCAGTTGCCCGGACAGACCATGCAGATTCTGGCTGGCGCTTTCGGTGCGCTGCACGTTGTCGAGGTTGGTACTGGCGATCGACGTGATCTCGGTAAGATTGCGCGAGATGTCTTCGGCCACCGAGGTCTGCTCTTCGGCGGCGGTGGCGATCTGACGGTTCATGTCGCGGATCGCTTCCACCGCGTGGGTGATGCGCTCCAGCATCGCGCCAGCCTGAGTCACCTGCTCAACGCTTTCATCACTGCGCGTCTGGCCGCTGTCGATGGCTTGCGCCGCGTCCACCGCGCCGGTCTGCACGCTCTGAATGATCTGGTTGATCTCGATGATCGACTCGGCGGTGCGCTGTGCGAGGTTGCGCACTTCATCGGCGACCACGGCAAAACCACGCCCGGCTTCACCGGCGCGCGCCGCTTCGATCGCAGCGTTGAGCGCCAGCAGGTTGGTCTGTTCGGCGATGCCGCGAATCACTTCCAGCACTTTGCCGATCCGGCCACTGTCGGCTTCCAGACGACGGATGACGGTCGCGGTGTTGGCGATTTCACCGCGCATCTGAGTGATCGAGTGGATGGTGCTTTGCATGACCTTTTCACCCTGCTGGGCGGACTGGTCAGCATCGTCGGCAGCACGTGCGGCGTCTGCGGCGTGACGCGCCACTTCCTGCGCAGTGGCGGACATTTCGTTCATCGCCGTGGCCACTTGATCGGTGCGGTTGAACTGCTCGTTGGTGCCGCCGGCCATGGTCGTGGCAATCGCATTCAACTCGCCGCTGGCGCTGTCCAGATCCGACGCGCTGCGTTGCAAACGGGTGAAGGTGTCGGCGAGGAAATCACGCAGGGTGTTGGCCGCAGCGGCGAGATTGCCCAGTTCATCCTGACGGTCGCTGACCACACGTTCGGCCAGTTTGCCGCGACTCAATTGGGTGACGTAATCGATCAGTTTGCGGATCGGCTCGACCAGGTTGCGGTTGACTAGCCACAGGCTTAACAACCCGATCAGCAGACCCGACGCGAGCATCACCAACAGCCCCAGCCACACGGTGCGATCGGCCTCGGCACTGATCAGCGCCGACTGCGCGGTGCCTTGCTTCCGCAACTCGGCGACCAGTTCGCTCATCTGATCACTGGCGGCACGGTCAACGCCTTTGACCGCCGCGTCACCCGCCGTCGGATCACCACCGGCAGCCACGTAGGCATCGCGGCCCTTCTGATAGGCAGAACCGAGTTGGCGATGCTCATCGCGCAGGCGTTCGATGCGGTTTTTCAGGCTCGGCTCAAGGCCTTTCTGCCCGGCCAGTTCGCCGAGAATATTCTGCACATCGCGCTGACGATCTTCGAACTGGCCCCAGTACTTGGCCAGATCCGCCGGTTGCTTGCCGCGCAGCAGGACGTTTTTCCATTCCTGTACCTGCACCTTGAATTGCAGGTTGGCTTCATCGATCAGTTGCGAAGTGTGCAACGGGCCGGCGATCAACTGGCTGTAGCTTTGCACGCCATTGGAAAGGAAATGGAAGCACGCCAAGGCGATCAACAGCATCGCCAGCAGACTGCCACTCAGCAGGGCGAGAATTTGCGCTCTCAGGGATTTTTGCAGCATTGCGAGGTACTCGAAGCAGGGATGAGGCACGCCCGAGCGGACGTGAGAAATGGTCGGACTTCCCTGTCTACGCACCGTGGTCAAAAGCCAATAACGCGCAACCTAACCCACCTGAGATCGGCGCGCCAGAGCCCTTCTTGAGAATCTTCCGACAGCCGGCAACGTATTGATTTGATGTCTTTTTATTGTCATGAAACGGTCATGTGAGCTTGCGATGATGCCGCTTCAGTGAACCTGAAAATCCTGCACCGGCTACTTCCTTTCAGCGAGCCCTGATGAACAACAGCCTCGACACCAGCCATCGCGATCCGGACCTGTTTGGCTTGCTTTATGGCTTCCGCTTCTCGCCCGGCGAGCGTGGCCGCGAAGTCGATTCGGCCACTGCCCTGCGGTGTTTGCAGGATGACAACGACACCAGCGAATTCCTCTGGTTGCACCTGAATCTGGCTCACGCGGCGTGCGAGCGCTGGATGAAAAGCCATCTGCAATTACCCGATGAATTTTTCGAGGCGCTGCACGAAGGCTCGCGCTCTACACGCATCGAACACGTCGACTCGGCGTTGCTCGCGGTGGTCAACGATGTGGTGTTCAACCTCAGCAGCATGGTCTCCTCCGACGTGTCAACGCTGTGGGTTTGCGTGCGCAGCAAACTGATTGTCAGCGCGCGCCTGCAACCGCTGCATTCGGTGGACAAATTGCGCTCGTCGGTGAAGGCCGGCGAGTGCTTTCGTTCGCCCTCGGAATTGCTCGTGCATCTGCTGCGCGATCAGGGCGAAGTGCTGACGCAGATCGTGCGCAAGACCAGCCTGAGCGTCGATCAGGTAGAGGACCAATTGCTTTCCTCGCGCCTGGCGACCAATCGCGCCGAGCTCGGCGCCAACCGTCGCGTACTGGTGCGTCTGCAACGATTGTTGGCGCTGGAACCAGGTTCTCTGCTGCGCCTGCTCAATCGTCCGCCGCCGTGGTTGCAGAAAGAAGACGTTAAGGAATTGCGCAAATCCACTGAGGAATTTGCGCTGATCATCAACGACCTCACCGCCCTCGGCGAGCGGATCAAATTGCTGCAGGAAGAGATCGCCGCCAACCTCAACGAACAGAGCAACCGCACGCTGTTTACCCTTACGGTGGTGACGGTGCTGGCGCTGCCGATCAACATCATCGCCGGTTTTTTCGGCATGAATGTGGGTGGAGTGCCGCTGTCGCAGGATCCGCATGGGTTTTGGATACTGGTCGCGCTGGTTGTGACATTCACGGTGATTGCGGGGCGATGGGCGTTTCGCAAGCGTGGCGATTATTAAGATCAAAAGATCGCAGCCTGCGGCAGCTCCTACACTGGAACACCTCCTGAAATGTAGGAGCTGCCGCAGGCTGCGATCTTCTTAATTTGCACTGAATAAACCAACACTGACCTGACGCACTCTCTCTGTAACATTCTGCAACGATCATGGGCGACATTCCTTCCCTCGCTCAGGATTGCTCGCCATGGCTACCCCTTCACTGACAGCCAGCCCTACGCCCGCCGCCAGCGGCAGGCCGGCGCTGGACAAGAAACCCGGCCCGTTCACCTACGTGATCTTTTTCGCCGTGTTGGCGATGGGGATGCTGTTCACCGCTTACAGCCTGATGCACGACATGCACGAGCTCGGCACGGTGGTGACCACCTGGACGCCGTTTTTGCTGCTCGGCGTGGCGCTGTTGATCGCGCTGGGTTTCGAGTTCGTCAACGGTTTCCATGACACGGCCAACGCGGTGGCCACGGTGATCTACACCCACTCGTTGCCACCGAATGTGGCGGTGGTCTGGTCGGGGTTCTTCAACTTTCTCGGCGTGCTGCTTTCAAGCGGCGCGGTGGCGTTCGGCATTATCGCGCTGTTGCCGGTGGAGCTGATTCTGCAAGTCGGCTCATCCGCCGGATTTGCGATGATTTTCGCCCTGTTGATCGCGGCGATCCTGTGGAACCTCGGCACCTGGTGGCTAGGCTTGCCGGCGTCGTCTTCGCACACGTTGATCGGCTCGATCATCGGCGTCGGCGTGGCGAATGCCTTGATGCATGGCCGCGATGGCACCAGCGGCGTCGACTGGGCGCAAGCGACCAAGATTGGTTACGCACTGCTGCTGTCGCCGCTGGTGGGTTTCGGTTGTGCCGCGCTATTGCTGCTGGCGTTGCGCGCCTTTGTGAAAAACCGTGCGTTGTACAAGGCGCCGAAGGGCAATACGCCGCCGCCCTGGTGGATTCGGGGCTTGTTGATCGCAACCTGCACCGGCGTGTCGTTTGCCCATGGCTCCAATGATGGCCAAAAAGGCATGGGCCTGATCATGCTGATTCTGGTCGGCACATTACCCATGGCGTATGCGCTGAACCGCACCATGCCGGAAGAACAATCGCTGCAGTTTGCCGCCGTGGCGCAAGTCACCCAGCAAGCGCTGGTGAAGAGTGCACCAATGCCCGCGCCCGCCGACCCGCGCCCGGTGCTGTCCGATTACGTGCGCAGCAAAGAGGTCACGCCGCAATTGATCCCTGCCCTCGCCGCCCTCACCGGCCACATCGGCGAGGAAGTCAAAGGCTACGGCTCGCTGGCAAAAGTCCCGGCCGAAGCCATGGGCAACGTGCGTAACGACATGTACCTGGCCAGCGAAAGCATTCGCCTGATGGACAAGAACAAGGTCGGCAATTTCGACGCCGACACGCTCGGCAAATTGCAACTGTTCAAGCAACAGATCGACAACGCCACACGGTTCATTCCCCTGTGGGTGAAGATCGCCGTGGCCATTGCGCTGGGGCTCGGCACCATGGTCGGCTGGAAGCGCATTGTGGTGACGGTCGGCGAAAAAATCGGCAAGACCCATTTGACCTACGCGCAAGGCGCATCGGCGGAAACCGTGGCGATGCTGACCATTGGTGCTGCGGACATGTTCGGCTTGCCGGTGTCGACCACCCATGTGCTGTCGTCGGGTGTGGCGGGCACGATGGTAGCCAATGGCGGCGGCTTGCAGATGAGGACGATCCGCAACCTGCTGATGGCGTGGGTGTTAACCCTGCCGGCGGCCATCCTGCTGTCGGGCAGCCTCTACTGGCTGTTCACCCAAATCTTCTGACTGTCATGCAAATCCCCCCTGTAGGAGCTGCCGAAGGCTGCGATCTTGTGATTTTGAAAAACAAGATCAAAAGATCGCAGCCTTCGGCAGCTCCTACATGGGGGTTTGCGGTGTCGGTTAGAGGGTTGAGCGGATGACGTCGCCCAGCCAGTCCATGAACACCCGCACTCGCAGCGGCAAATGTCGCTGCCGCGCGTACAACAATGAAATTGCCATCGCCGGCGCGGTGTATTGCGGCAGCACCGTGACCAGTTCGCCGCTCTCCAGATGCGGCTGCAGGCCGGTACGCGGCACCTGCGTCAAACCGAAACCACCCAGGCATGCCGCCTCATACGCATCGGTGCTGTTGACCGTCACGCTGCCGGCCATCGGCAGGTGTTTTATCTGACCGCCCTCCTCGTACACAAACCCCTCGGAACGCGACCCCAGCACCCCGACGTAATGCACCAGCCGGTGCTGCGCCAGATCTTCCAGCGTCTGCGGCACGCCGTAGTGTTCGAGATAGCCGGGGCTGGCACAGTTGACCATCGGAAAGTCGCCGAGATGCCGCGCAACCACCGATTGATCAGGCTGAGCGCCGATGCGCACGACACAATCGAAGCCCTCGCTGAGCAGATCGACCCGGCGGTCAGTGCTGCTGATTTCCAGCTGCAGATTCGGGTGACGCGCCATGAACTGCGGCAGCCGCGGCATGATCAGGCGCCGCGCAAGAATGTTCGGCAGGTCGATGCGAATCCGTCCGCTGAGCGAGGCTTCGTCCTGCCGGAACAGACCCTCGATTTCGTCCATGTGCGAGAGCAGGTCCTTGCTGCGTTCGTATAACACCAGACCATCCTGGGTCGCCTGCACCTTGCGCGTGGTGCGTTGCAGCAGGCGCGTGCCGAGCAATTTTTCCAGCGCCTGCACCTGCTCGGACACAGTGGAGCGCGGCAACCCGAGGCTTTCGCCGGCGAGGGTGAAACTCGACAGTTCGCTGACCCGTACGAACGTGCGCAACAGCTCCAGCTTGTTCATGTGCCGACTCCGTGATTGTTCGGCCTAGCCGATCAGTGATTCCGGTTTCAGCCTGTTTATCAGCATCAGGCGGATAAATAAACTCAAGCCATCACCATCACCGCACCCGAGGAAATCACATGAATCGCAAAATTGCATTGATCACCGGCGCCAGTCGCGGCCTCGGTAAAAACGCCGCACTCCATCTGGCTGCGCAGGGCATCGATATCATCGGTACCTACAACAGTCGCGCCGACGAAGCGCAGGCATTGGTGAGTGAATTGAACGCGCTGGGCGTCAACGCGGCGATGCTGCAACTGGACGTGAGCCGCAGCGACAGCTTTGCTGCGTTTGCAGCGCAGGTAGAGCAAGTGCTGCTGCAGACGTTTGAACGTCAGCGCTTCGATTATTTGATCAATAACGCTGGAATCGGCGTACACGCGCTCTTCACCGAAACCACGCCGGAACAGTTTGATCTGCTGATGAATGTTCAGTTGAAAGGGCCGTTTTTTCTGACCCAGCAATTGCTTCCCCTGATCAACGACGGTGGGCGAATCATCAACATTTCCAGCGGCCTGACCCGCTTCAGCTTGCCGGGTTACGGCGCCTACGCAGCAATGAAAGGCGCGATGGAAGTATTGACCCGTTATCAGGCCAAAGAGCTGGGCGCGCGGCAGATCGGCGTGAATATTCTCGCGCCGGGCGCGATTGAAACCGACTTCGGTGGCGGAACCGTTCGCGACAACGCGGCGGTGAATGCGATGGTCGCCAGTAATACCGCGTTGGGGCGCGCCGGTCAGCCGGATGATATCGGCGGCGCACTGGCGCTGTTGCTGTCACCCGGTGCGCAGTGGATCAACGGCCAACGGGTTGAGGCTTCGGGCGGGATGTTTCTCTAACAACTGACACCGACCCTGTAGGAGGTGCCGCAGGGTGCGATCTTTTGATTGTGATTTCAAAGATCAAAAGATCGCAGCCTGCGGCAGCTCCTACACGGTGATTGTCGTCAGCTTTCACATGTGCCGCGGCTCATGACGCGCTCGCGCAGCACGTCATAGCCCCAGTGATAAACGTAGGTGTACGGCAGAAAAAACAGCAGCACACCGACGTCGAGCAGAAACGCCTGCCACAGGCTGACCGACAGCCACCAGGCAATCAACGGCACGCCCATCACGATCAGACCGCCCTCGAACAGCAAGGCGTGCACGACACGGGTCCAAGCGTTATGGGCAATATTCATGCGCAGTAGCGCGCGGTCGAAAAACCGGTTGAACACCACGTTCCAGACCAGCGCCAGCACCGCGATCATTACGGTTACGGCGCCCATGTCGAGCAGCGGTTTTTGCATGATCCATGCGAGCAACGGCGTGCAGATGAGGATGGCGAGAAACTCGAAACCGATGGCCTGGAACACCCGCTCGGTGATGGACTTCGGGACAGTCATGTCTGACTCCTTGTTTGACGATGGTTGCCATGATCAAGCCGAGCTCCGATACTTCAAAACCAATAACAATCGATCAAGGCGATAGTTCATGGCTTCGCAAGAAGTGCTCTTGGCGTTTGTACAAGCAGCCACGCAAGGTTCGTTTTCAGCGGCGGCGCGCAAGTTGGGGCGTAGCCAATCGACCATCAGCGCGGCGGTGGCCAGCCTTGAGATCGATCTGGATTTGCAGCTTTTCGACCGCAGCAGCCGCAAGCCGACGCTCACCCCCGCCGGCCATGTGATGCTGCAAAAAGCCGAGGCAATCCTGGCCGCGACCAGCCGTCTGGAAATGAGCGCGCGGCAACTGGCGCAAGGTGTCGAACCGAAGCTGACCGTAGCGATTTCCGATACCTATCAGTCCTATCGTTTCGAGGCGGCATTAGTGGGTTTCGAGCAGCGTTATCCGGAGCTGGAGCTGGAATGCCTGATCGCCGAATGCGATGACTTGATCGAACTGGTGCAGCGCGGCCGGGCGCATCTGGCTTTCGCGGAGATGCAAGATAACTACCCGCCGGACCTGGTGACCGCGACCGTCGCCGAGCGCACGGAAATTGCCCTGTTCGTCAGCCGCGAACACCCGTTGGCAACGCTTGCTCAGGTCGATCAGCAGATTCTTGAGCAACATCGCGAGTTGCGCCTGGCAACTATCGTCAATCCGTATGACAGTCGCGGCAAGGGCCGGGTGTGGTCGGCGCCGAGTTATCTGATGCTGCTGGAAATGGCTGAAAAAGGTTTTGGCTGGGCACCGTTGCCGAGATGGCTGGTGCAGCGTTATGCCAATGGTTTGCTGGTGGAAGTGAATGTGCGCGGCTGGCCGAAACCGGTGTTCGTCGATGCGCTGTGGTCGCGCCTGTATCCGCCGGGGCCGGCGGGGAGCTGGTTGCTGAGCAAGATGCTGGAATAACGTCGCACGCAATCGCGAGCCGGCGTGAAGCCAAAAGCCCCTCACCCCAGCCCTCTCCCGGAAGGAGAGGGAGCCGACCGTGGTTTCTTGCGGATTACATCGACCTGAAATATCGAGTCGATTATGGATTCACTGCTGAGCGTTCAGGTCGGCGTACTTCCATGGCATCCCCCAATCGGTCCCCTCTCCCTCCGAGAGAGGGCTAGGGTGAGGGCAATTCCAGCGCCGAAAGCCGCCCCTCGATAAACCGCCGCTCCGGCTCCTGCCGCGTCAATTCCAATGCACGAAGGTACGCCGACCGCGCCTCCTCCATCCGACCCAACTGCCGACAAAACTCCGCCCGCGCCGAATGCGCCAAGTGGTAATCCTGCAACTCGCCGCGCTGCAGAATCCCTTCAATCAGGTTCAGCCCGGCCAACGCCCCATCGCGCTTGGCCACCGCCACCGCCCGGTTCAACTCGATCACCGGCGACGGCACTGCGCGCAACAGCACGTCATACAAGCCCACGATCTGCTCCCAATCGGTTTCCGCCGCCGACGGCGCTTCGGCATGCACCGCAGTGATCGCAGCTTGCAGGCAATACGGGCCGAAGCGACGCGTGGTCAGTGCACGCTCGACCAGCGCGCAACCTTCGGCAATCAATCCGGCATCCCACAGCGCGCGTTCCTGGTCATCCAGCAGCACCAGTTCACCATTCGGCGAAGTGCGCGCCGGGCGCCGCGATTCATGCAGCAACATCAACGCCAGCAAGCCCATGACTTCCGGTTCCGGCAACAACTCCATCAACAGCCGCCCCAGTCGAATCGCCTCGCGGGTCAAATCCTCGCGGGTCAGCTCCGCCCCGACCGAAGCCGAATAACCTTCGTTGAACACCAGATAAATCACCCGCAAAACGCTGTCGAGGCGCTCGGGCAATTCGCTCAGGCTGGGCACCTGGTAAGGGATTTTCGCGTCACGAATTTTTGCTTTGGCGCGAACGATGCGCTGGGCAATCGCCGCCGGCGCGCAGAGAAAGGCGCGGGCGATTTCTTCGGTGGTGAGGTCGCAGACTTCGCGCAAAGTCAGTGGCACCTGCGCATCGGCCGCCAGCGCCGGGTGGCAGCAGGTGAAGATCAGACGCAGGCGATCGTCTTCCACGTCTTCGCCACTCCAGTCGGCCTGTTCCAGTTCGTCGAGTTGCGCCAGCAGCAACGGCTGCGACGCCTTGAACCGTGCACGCCGACGTAACACATCGATAGCTTTGAATCGCCCGGTGGACACCAGCCAGGTGCGCGGGTTGTCTGGCACGCCATCGCGTTGCCAGCGCTCGACCGCGACGAAGAACGCCTCGTGCAGCGCTTCTTCGGCGAGGTCGAAGTCGCCAAGCAGACGAATCAGCGTCGCCAGGATCCGCCGCGAGTCTTCGCGATAGACCTGCTCGACCCGCGCGCGGACTTCAGACATTCAATTGCCGCACCGGGCGCACCTCAACGCTGCCGACCCGCGCTGCCGGAATATGCCCGGCGACCTGAATCGCTTCGTTGAGATCCTTGGCGTCGATCAGGTAAAACCCGGCCAATTGCTCTTTTGTCTCGGCGAACGGGCCGTCGGTGATCGACAACTTGCCGTTGCGCATCCGTACGGTGGTTGCGGTTTGCACAGACTCCAGCGCTTCCGCCGCCACCATCCGCCCGCTGCCCTGAATCGACTCGGCGTAAGCCCAGCATTCGGCATCTTCCGGGCTGTCGGGAGATGAGTGCAGCACGTGCTCATCGCTGTAGACCAGACATAAATACTTCATGGCGTTCTCCTGAATCGAACGACTCAACTATGGCTGAAGATCAGGGAGTCACATCGAACAGCGTCGCGCCGCTCATCGGATCGAACGGCGCCGACCAGTGTTCGTGAGCAATTTTCCACGCCCCACCGACCTGGCGATAGCACGCGGTGACGCGCATCCAGCAGCTCTGGGTTTCACCCTTGTCGTTGGTGCCGCCGCAGTTGGCGACCCAATGGGCAAAGGCGATGGTCTCGGCGCTTTCGATGGCGATTTCATGGAATTCGAAAATGTGCGGGCCGGGGCACATCTCCATGCACTCGACCCAGTGCGCGCGGTAGGCCGCTTTGCCCTTGAATTGCAGGGCCTTGATCGCATCGAACGAGACGATGTCATCGGCATACAGCGCCATGACTTTCTCGACATCCTTGTTCATCACGGCGTCGCGGTAGGTGTTGATCAGGTTCTGGATATCACTTTGTGCGCTCATGGTGTTCTCCGTGGTTTTTGTTGGGAAGACACCTTTAGTCGTTTGCCCTTTTCGCAGATCGACAGGCCAAACAAAAATATTTCACAGCGCCAATATCGCTAGAATCCGAGGCTCACTCTTTGTAGGAAAAAGGAAATTCACGTGTCAGCCAGACTCGTGCCGTACGACAGCCTGAACGCTCTGCAGCGCCAGCAAGTCGAGGCAATTGAAATCCATGCCGAGCAGATCAAATTTTCCGGCGATATCCACGGTGCGTTGCACACCTTGCTGTCGAAACCCGGTCCCGGCGTGAAAGGTTTTGCCCTGCTCGCGGACGACGTGCCAGTGGCGTTTCTGCTGCTCAAGCGCCCGCCGGTGTTACCGGCGTGGGCCGACGAACACAGCGCCACATTGCATGCGCTGCAAGTCGATCGCCGCGCGCAGGGAAAGGGTTATGGCAAGGCGTGTCTACAAGCGCTGCCCGCCGTCGCCCGCGAGGCGTGGCCGGAGATCAAGGGGCTGGAATTGTCGGTGGACGCTGACAACGAAGCGGCCATCGCGCTGTATGTCAAACATGGCTATGTCGACAGCGGTGAAGCGTACAAGGGCCGGATTGGCTATGAGCGGCGGATGGGGCTGTTTTTCTGAGCGTCGAAAAATCCTGAACCTGCACAACCTCTACTGACACACGACAGTTCACGTGTAGGAGCTGCCGAAGGCTCGGGCCGCGTTCGGACGATCTTTTGATCTTGATGTTCTTAACAGCAAGATCAAAAGATCGTCCGAACGCGGCCCGAGCCTTCGGCAGCTCCTACAGGGGTATTCATTCAGAAAGTCAGAAAGTCAGAGGGTCAGGACCATCTCGTGCCACGCCATGCCGCCGTGGTCGGACTCGGACGGTTTGATGTAGGCAAAACCAAACCCGGCGTACAGCGCGATGTGGCGTTCCTTGCACATCAGGTGAATCGTGGCTTTATCCATGCCGCGCATACGTTCGATGAATTCGCCCAGCACGCGTTTGGCCAGGCCCTGCCCCTGGTAATCCGGATGAACCACCACGGACATGATCACCACATTCGGGCCTTTCGGGTCGTGGCCGATCAGTTCCTTGAAGGCTTCGTCGGACATCTGCACATCAAATGCCGCGCCGGAATTGATGAAGCCGGCGACCACACCGTCGACCTCGGCGACGACGAAACCGTCCGGCCAGGTGGCAATGCGCGTGGCGATCTTCTCGCGGGTGGCGGCTTCGTCACCTTCGTAGGCGACGGTTTCGATGGCGTAGCAGCGATCCAGATCGGCGGCGCTGACGTTGCGAATCACGGTGTTCATGGCGGCTCGGAAATCAATGGAGTAAGGCCCAAAGGATAAAGCAGAACAGCCGGGCGGACACGCTCTGCCTCGGCTCGCACCGCCATCAACCCTTGAGCGGTAGCCAGATTTCCAGAGTGCCGGTGTTGAGCTTCGGGTTGAAATCCTCACTGTAACGTTCGAATTCCGGCGCATCCGCCGCCTCGTGACCGGACTGCGGCAGCCAGGTGTTCCAGATGTACTGGAAAGTGGCAGGCAGTTGCGTCAACGGCCCCTCGTGCTCGAAGACCGCGTATTGCTGCGGCTGGATTTCAACCCAGCGGTATTGCTCGGGCAGGTCATCGAACTTTTCGATCTGCACGCCGGCGATGTATTCGAAACCGCCCTCGCCGTCCGCGTTGCAGCAAACGCCGTAGGTCACTTCATTGACCTGCGCGGGAATTCTACCCAAGTGCGGAATCAGCTTTTCCCACAACTGCGGGATGTCCTCGGTGGTGTCCTGGGTAAAACGCCCCCCGAAACCGGCAATCAACAGAAATTGCCCATGTTCGAAGCGAGGTCCAGCCACATCGACGCGTGTTTGCTCATCCATGACGCGACTCCTTGGAACGGAAAGTGGGTTCGGCTGGGAGTATAGGAAGCCCGAACCGTTTCGCACGCTTACAGGGAATGCAACTGCTCGACGGCGCCCGAGCCGACAAACTCGTTGTAACCGGAAACGATCACGTACACCGCGAAATAGCAGAAGATCGCTGCAGATGCCATGTAGGAATAGCGCAATAGTTTGTCGCCCAAGAGCTTGCCGCCGTGGCTCGCAGCGAAACACAAGCCCGCCGACCACAGCAGCCCGGCACAAAGAAAACCGCCGAGAAACAGCGCTGAGCTCAACGGGCCACCGCCACCGGAGCGGGCGATCAGCGTACCGCCTACCGCGGCAAACCAAAGAATCGCGCTGGGCGATGACATCGCCAGAAATATCCCCCGGAAGAATTCCTTGCGATGAGACTTCTGCCCTACGTCTGCTGTCTCGGCCAACAACGCTTCGTGATGAATCGCCGAATAGATCATCTTTGCAGCGAAGTAGATCAGCAACGCCGAACCGCCGATCCAAAGCACCCAGCGCACGCTTTCGTACTGCAACAAAACGGTCATGCCGGCCAGCGCCAACACCGCGTAAACCAAGTCGCCGACGCAAGTGCCGAGACCAAGAGCGAAGCCCTGAAAATAACCGCGCTGCATCGCCAATGTGATCATCGCGATGTTGGCTACGCCGATGTCCAGGCACAGCGAAAGGCTCAGCAAGAAGCCGCTGGTGAATTCCATCTACCGATTTCCTTGGCGCAAAATTTGTTTACAAACAGGCTGGACAGTATGCCATCACTGCCCTTATCTTCCGCCACAGGTCACCGCAGTGACCAGCGTCGCTCGGACGGTTCCGGGCGCTTACGTTATCCGAGGCAACAATGGCCGAACAAGGTTCGCCGCGCCGCTTTGCGCGCATAGATCGACTCCCCCCTTACGTTTTCAACATCACCGCCGAGCTGAAAATGGCCGCTCGCCGTCGTGGTGAAGACATCATCGACTTGAGCATGGGCAACCCCGACGGCGCCACGCCGCCGCACATTGTCGAAAAGCTCGTGCAAGTCGCTCAGCGTGAAGACACCCACGGTTACTCAACGTCCAAGGGCATTCCGCGCCTGCGCCGGGCGATTTCCAACTGGTACAAGCAACGTTACGAGGTCGATATCGACCCGGAAAACGAAGCCATTGTCACCATTGGTTCCAAGGAAGGCCTGGCGCATTTGATGTTGGCGACCTTGGATCAGGGCGACACCGTGCTGGTCCCGAACCCGAGCTACCCGATCCACATCTACGGCGCGGTGATTGCCGGCGCCCAGGTGCGTTCGGTGCCGCTGGTGCCGGGCGTGGACTTCTTCGATGAACTGGAACGGGCGATTCGCGGCTCGATTCCGAAGCCGAAAATGATGATCCTCGGCTTCCCGTCGAATCCGACCGCGCAATGCGTGGAGCTGGATTTCTTCGAACGGGTGATCGCCCTCGCCAAGCAGTACGACGTTTTGGTGGTGCACGATCTGGCCTACGCCGACATCGTCTATGACGGCTGGAAAGCTCCGTCGATCATGCAAGTGCCGGGCGCCAAGGACATTGCGGTGGAGTTTTTCACGCTGTCGAAAAGCTACAACATGGCTGGCTGGCGCATTGGCTTCATGGTCGGTAATCCGGAACTGGTCAACGCCCTGGCACGGATCAAGAGCTACCACGATTACGGCACCTTTACGCCGCTGCAAGTTGCCGCAATTGCTGCGCTGGAAGGCGATCAGCAGTGCGTGCGCGATATCGCCGAGCAGTATCGCCAGCGCCGCAACGTGTTGGTCAAAGGCCTGCATGAGCTGGGCTGGATGGTCGAGAATCCGAAGGCTTCGATGTATGTCTGGGCGAAGATTCCCGAGGCGTATGCGCATCTCGGTTCGCTGGAATTCGCCAAGAAGCTGCTGGCCGAGGCCAAGGTGTGCGTCTCGCCGGGCGTTGGTTTTGGCGAGTACGGCGATGATCACGTGCGCTTTGCGCTGATCGAAAACCAGGACCGGATCCGCCAGGCTGTGCGCGGGATTCGCGGGATGTTCCGGGCGGATGGCTTGGCCCCCAAATAAACCTCCATTGCAGGAGCTGCCGAAGGCTGCGATCTTTTGATGTTGATTGTTGAAATCAAGAGATCGCAGCCTCGTTTCACTCGACAGGCTCCTACAGGCGATTCTGCACCCAGATCATCACCCACAAAAAAACCGCATCGCTGCGGTTTTTTTGTGCCTGCAAGCAGCTGCTTAAACGAACAGCGACAGCAGCAGGATAAAGCCCAGCGCGACGATGGACAGAATGGTTTCCATCGCCGTCCAGGTCTTGAACGTCTCGGCCACGGTCATGTTGAAATACTGCTTGACCAGCCAGAAACCGGCGTCGTTAACGTGCGACAGGATCAGCGAACCGGCGCCGGTCGCGAGTACCAGCAGCTCACGGTTGACGCCTGGAATCATCCCTACCACCGGCACCACAATACCCGCGCCGGTGATGGTTGCCACCGTCGCCGAACCGGTCGCGATACGAATCACCGCGGCCACCAGCCACGCCAGCAGGATCGGTGAAATTTGCGCGCTGACCGCCATGTGGCCGATCACGTCGCCCACGCCGCTGGTCACCAGCATCTGCTTGAAGCCACCGCCGGCACCGATGATCAGAATGATCGCGGCGGTTGGCGCCAGGCTCGCATCCAGCCACTTGAGCATCTGGTTGGAGCCGATGCCCTGCTTGTAACCGAAGGTATAGAGCGACAGCAGCAACGCCAGCAGCAATGCCGAGATCGGGTGACCGATCATGTCCATCCAGGTGCGGAAGAAGTTGCCGTCCGGCAGCGCCACGTCCGCGAAGGTTTTCAGCAGCATCAGGAACACCGGCAGCAGCACGGTGACCAGCGTGATGCTGAAGCTCGGCAGCGGGGTCGACTCGTCGCTTTCGCGAGCCAGTTGATCGACCAGCTCCTGGTTCGGGTGACCGGGAATGTGCTTGGCGATGAATGTACCGAAGATCGGACCGGCGATGATCGCGGTCGGCAGCGCAACGATCAGACCGTAGAGAATGGTCTTGCCGATGTCAGCGCCAAACACGCCGATGGCCAGCAGCGGGCCCGGGTGCGGCGGCACCAGGCCGTGCACCGCGGACAGACCGGCAAGCAGCGGGATACCGATCTTGATGATCGACACGCCGGTGCGGCGCGCAACGATGAAAACAAGCGGAATCAGCAGCACAAAGCCGATTTCGAAGAACAGCGGAATGCCCACCAGAAACGCGGCGAACATCATTGCCCATTGGACTTTGTCCTTGCCGAACGCCCGGATCAGGGTTTGGGCGATCTGATCAGCCCCGCCCGATTCGGCCATCATCTTGCCCAGCATGGTGCCCAGCGCGAGGATGATGCCGACGAAACCGAGCACGCCACCGAAGCCGTCCTGGAACGCTTTGATGATGGTGCCGATCGGCATCCCGGAGGTCAGACCGAGAAACGCTGCGGCGATAGTCAGGGAGATAAACGGGTGCAGCTTGAATTTGGTGATCAGGACGATCAGTCCGATCACCGTTACCACTGCATCGAGCAGCAGAAACGTGTCGTGGGACATGCCAAACATTGGGGGTGTCTCCTGGATTGTTGTTGTTATTAAAGCGGGTTAAACAGAAGTCGGGAGGACAGCGCTATCTCTTTCAACATACTCATACCGCCTGTTTCAGGCCGTTGGCCTGCCACCAGACGTGAGCCTGCAACGCCAGTTCTTCAACACTGTGGATCGATGCATTCAGTGCCAGGGTCAGCGGTTCGCCCTTGGGCGACTCGAGAGTGGCGAACTGGCTTTCGATCAGCGTTGCCGGCATGAAATGGCCTGGACGGTGGGACACACGTTCGGCGGCCACTTCAGGGGTCAATTCGAGAAACACGAAACCCAGGCCCGGCAGGGCACTGCGCAGACGCTCACGATAAATGTGTTTAAGGGCCGAGCAGGTCAGCACCGGGCGCTTGCCCGACGCATCGACGCGACGCAATTCATCGCACAGGCTGTCGAGCCAGCCGGCACGGTCGTCGTCGTTCAGGGGGATCCCCGCGCTCATCTTTTCGATGTTCGCGGCCGGATGGAAAGTATCGCCTTCAATGGCAGTGGCGCCGCTCAATTGGCACAGGGCCTCGCTGACGCACGTCTTGCCGCAACCGGCAACGCCCATGATTACCAGGGCGGTGATGGGATGACTCATATAACACCTCAGCGCGCAGACAGCGCTACCTTTGCTAGCTATGACTCTAGTGCACAGGCAGAAGTTGCCGACGCCTTCTTGTCGTTTTTTTGGGTTGCAGCAGGTTCGTTCCCAACGCCAAAAAGCGAAGATCAGGCAGGACCTCGCTTACGCATTTGCAGCTGCATCAGGACAGCGCTACCTTAGTGCCTTGATTTTTGTTTGGCAAGCCGTCGATGAACACCCCTAAAAACGATAAAAATACCCGCACCACCGGCCGTCCCACCCTGAATGAAGTCGCCCGCCTGGCCGGTGTCAGTCCGATCACCGCCTCCCGCGCCTTGCGCGGCGTCAGCACTGTGGCCACCGAACTGGTGGAAAAAGTGCAGAAAGCCGCCCTGGAACTCAACTACGTCGTCAACCCGGCCGCGCGTGCGCTGGCCTCGGCGCAGAGCCATTCGGTTGTGGTGTTGGTGCCGTCGCTGTCCAACCTGCTGTTTATCGACACGCTGGAAGCCATCCATCGGGTACTCACGCCCAAGGGCTTCGAAGTGCTGATCGGCAACTTCCACTATTCACGCGATGAAGAAGAAAACCTGCTGCGTAACTACATGGCTTATCAGCCGCGCGGGTTTCTGCTGACCGGGTTTGATCGCACCGAGAGCTCGCGACGGATGATCGACGCCAGCAACATTCCTTGCGTGTACATGATGGAACTGGACAGCGCCGCCGGGGTGAACTGCGTTGGGTTTTCGCAGTTGAGTGCCGGGGAAACGGCGGCGGAGCATTTGCTTTCGCGGGGGCGCAAGCGTCTGGCGTATATCGGTGCGCAGCTCGATCAGCGCACATTGTTGCGCGGCGAAGGTTTCCGTAAAGCGTTGCAGAAGGCCGGGCGCTACGACCCGGATCTGGAAGTGCTGACACCACGCGCCTCGTCGGTGGGCTTGGGCGGCGAGTTGTTTTTGCAGCTGTTGGCGGCGCATCCGGACGTCGACGCGATCTTTTTTGGTAACGACGATCTGGCGCAAGGCGCGCTGCTGGAGGCGCTGCGCAACAACATCAGGATTCCCGAGCAAGTGGCGATCCTGGGTTTCAACGACTTGCCGATGTCCGAGCACATGGTGCCGCGCCTGAGCAGCATCAACACCCCGCGCGAGGCGATCGGCCGGCGCGCGGCGGAGCAGATGCTGACGTTGATGGCGGGAAACCGCGTTGCGCAGCCGGTCGAGGACATGGGTTTCGAGCTGAAAGTACGCGAAAGCACCTGACCCCTGAAATCCCTGTGGGAGCTGGCAAGCCAGCTCCCACAGGTTTTTGTGGTGGGCACAAATCCAAGGGTAAAACACGATCCCTGTAGGAGCTGGCGAAGGCTGCGATCTTTTGACCTTGCATTAAAAAGATCAAAAGATCGCAGCCTTCGGCAGCTCCTACAGGGGGTTACCTAATGACTCGACAAGGGCCAGTGCGCCTTTCTGCAGCGGCTGGCTCTTGAGCCACACCGCATGCACCGGCATGACCAGGCCGTTTTCAATGTTGCGAAAATCCAGGCGCTTGAGCCGTCCGCTGTGCAGGCGCGGCTGCACCAGCGACAGCGGAAAGTTGCCCCAGCCCAACCCCGCCTCGACCATATCCATCGCCGTCTCAAGGTTATCGGTGCGCCAATACGACTGCGCCACCAACGGTCGCGTTTCACTGATTGGCAGGTCACGACTGGCAACGATGATCTGCCGCACCTGCACAAGATCTTCGAGAAACACATCCTGCCTCTGCAACAACGGACTGTCCGCCGCCAGCGTGGCGATCATCCGTTCGTTGCCGACGAACTGAAAGCGTTCCAGCGCGTTCATGCTCAGCCCGGCAAACGCCAGACACACGCTGACCCGGCCGCTGTGCAACATCGCCAGCACATCATCCTGCGGCGCGGTGAGCACTTCGATTTCGAGCAGTGGATGCTTTTCGGCAATCGCCTTGATCGCCGCCAGCAACGGACGGCGATCAATGTCGGCAACCACACCGATCGACAACTTGCTTTCCAGCCCCAGCGACAATTCCACCGCATGCACTTGCAAGTGTTTGAGTTGCTCAGCGATCAGGCGCGCGTGCGGCACCAGTGACAGCGCCATCGCCGTGGGTTGTGGTTCGCGATGGCGGCGGTCGAACAGCAGGTAACCGAGTTCAGCCTCCAGATTGCCAATGCCCATGCTTACCGCCGACGGCACCTTGCCCAATGCGCGCGCAGCAGCGGAAAACGAACCCCGCTCGATCACGGCGAGGAATAATTCGATGCTGTCGCTGTTGAAATTCACGTTTACCCACCTGTCACCAAAACTGAAAGCTGCTGACTTTTTCTGTCAGCGCTATTGAAGCTATCTTTCGCCGCCTTCGCCAGCCCCGTTAGCCAACCAGCAGCATGAAAGAGGCAATTCCGATGCAAGGTGTTAAACGCAAATTGGTCTACGTATCGCTTTACGAGGTCATCGGCATGACCTTTTCCGCCCTAGGCCTGGCCTTGCTTTCCGGTACTTCCCCCGGCAGCACCGGCCCGTTGGCAGTGATCATTACCACCATCGCGGTGACCTGGAATTTCATCTACACCTCGCTGTTCGAACGCTGGGAAAGTCGTCAGGTATCACGCACCCGCACTGTCAAACGACGGGTTGCCCACGCCGTCGGATTTCAGCTGACGTTGATCGTATTCCTGATCCCGTTGATCGCATGGTGGATGAACATCAGCCTGGTGCAGGCGTTCCTGCTCGATCTGGCGTTGATCATTTTCATCCCGTGCTACACGTTTGCGTTCAACTGGCTGTTCGACCGGGTGTTCGGCCTACCCGCCTCAGCAATGCCCGATTCGCCCGTTGCGGCATAAATAGCTAATTCGTAAACAGATATTGCAAGAAATCGGCGGTTTAGCTGCCTGAACCGCCGATATTCACAATCCAGGAAGTCCGATAGCAGGCTAAGCTTTTCCATCAATAAAAAATGGATCAGCCCATGACTGCAAACGCCTTCGCCGATGCACAAAGCCACACCATTGACCCGATCCGCGCTGCCCAGGTTTCGGCGCGCATCGATCGCCTGCCTGCGGTCGCGACGATCTGGCGTCTGGTGGCGCTGTTGTCCATTGGTGGTTTCTTCGAGCTCTACGACCTGTTCCAAACCGCTTATATAAGCCCCGGCCTGATCCGCGACGGGATCTTTGCCACGGGCAATCAGGGCGTGTTCGGCTTCTCCGATCAGGCAGCGTTCGCATCTGCGACGTTCCTCGGATTATTCCTGGGAGCCAGCCTGCTCAGCCCATTGGCCGACCGATTCGGGCGCCGGGCCATCTTCACCTTCGCGCTGGTCTGGTACACCCTGGCGACGGTATTGATGGCGACCCAGAGTTCGCCGCTGGGCATCATCTGCATGCGCTTTCTGGTTGGTATTGGCCTGGGCATCGAGTTGGTGACCATCGACGCCTATCTTTCCGAACTGGTGCCTAAACACATGCGCAGTTCGGCGTTTGCCTTTGCGTTTTTTGTGCAGTTTCTCTCGGTGCCGGCAGTGGCGTTGATGTCCTGGTGGCTGGTGCCTCAGGCGCCGTTCGGCATCAGCGGCTGGCGTTGGGTGGTAGGCGCCAGTGCGGTGTTCGCGCTGTTCATCTGGTGGCTGCGCAAGCGCCTGCCGGAATCGCCGCGCTGGCTCGCGCAGCAAGGTCGTTTTGATGAGGCCCACAGGATTCTCGACAATCTGGAAGCGCGCTGCGAGAAAGACCATGGCAAGCCACTGGACACTCCAGAAGCCGTGCCGGTGGATGTTGAAGGCAAAGGTCGATTCGCCGACATCTGGCAGCCACCCTACCGCCGCCGCGCATTGATGTTGATCGTCTTCCACATCTTTCAGGCGATCGGATTCTTCGGCTTCGGCAACTGGTTGCCAGCGTTGCTGTCCGGTCAGGGTGTCAGCGTCACCCACAGTTTGATGTATGCCTTCATCATCACCCTCGCCTATCCGCTGGGGCCGCTGTTGTTCGTGAAATTCGCCAACCGCTTCGAGAACAAATGGCAGATCGTCGGTTCGGCCCTCGGCGCGATGACCTTCGGCACCTTGTTCGCCTTGCAGACCACAGCCTTCGGGCTGATTTTCTGCGGGGTGATGATCACGTTCTGCAACGCCTGGCTGAGCTTCAGTTATCACTCTTACCAGAGCGAATTGTTCCCGACCAACATCCGCGCACGCGCGGTCGGTTTCTGCTATTCGTTCAGTCGCTTGTCTACGGTGTTCAGCAGTTTGCTGATCGGCCTGTTTCTGGAAAACTTCGGCACGCCGGGGGTGGTGGCGTTCATCGCCAGCAGCATGTTCATCGTGATGCTGACCATCGGTTACTTCGGCCCGCGCACGCGCAATCTGGCACTGGAAAACATCGCCTGATCCTGTAGGAGCTGCGGCACGCTGCTCCTACAGGGGGCGGTGTGGCGTCAGTTCAATTGCAGAGTTTCGTTGAACTGACTGATCGCATCCACCACATGCCGCGATCCTTGCTGAATCTCCTGAATCACTGCCCCCGCCTCATTTGCCAGTTCCACTCCAAGCCCGGTCCGACTCAGGCTCGACTGCATGCTCGACACCGCACTCAGCGACAGATCATGGTTTTTGCGCACCACGTCGACGATCTCCAGTGTCGCCTGACTGGTGCGTGCCGCGAGGCTGCGCACCTCATCGGCGACCACGGCAAACCCGCGCCCATGCTCCCCGGCCCGCGCAGCTTCGATAGCCGCGTTGAGTGCCAACAGGTTGGTCTGATCGGCAATGCCACGAATGGTCTGGACGATGGTGCCGATGATGTCCGACTGTTTGCTGACCGCGTCAATACTCACCGCTGCCTCATTGAGGTCGCGGGATATGTCCTGAATGATCTGCACGGTTTGCTGCACGACCTGTGAGCCTTTTTGCGCGCAGGCGTCGTTTTGTACCGAAGTGCTGTGGGCCGATTCGGCAGCGTTCTGCAAGGTGGTCATTTGATGGGTGATGTCACTGGCGAACTTCACCACTTTGTACAAGCGGCCCTTGGCATCGAACAAAGGGTTATACGAGGCCTCGAGGTAAACCATCTGCCCGGACTTGTTTTTGCGTTCGAAACGGTGAGAGTGATATTCGCCGCGATTGAGCGAGGCCCAGAACGCCTTGTATTGCGTCGATTCGGATTCGGCGCGATGGCAGAACAGGCTGTGATGTTGGCCGACTATTTCATTGAGCGAGTACTGCATGGTTTGCAGGAAGTTGTCGTTGGCGGCAATCACATTGCCTTGCGGGGTGAACTCGATCACTGCCATCGAGCGACTGATGGCGGCGAGCATGCTCTCTTCTTCGTGTTCTTTATTCACGCGAGCGGTGATGTCCGCCGCCACTTTTATTATGCTTCTGACTTGTTTGTCCGGACCGTACACCGGCATGTAACTGGCTTGCAGCCAGATCTCTTTGCCGCTCTTGTTCAGGCGCAGAAAAGTGCCGCTGGTCGGTTCTCCACGCGCGAGATCGCGCCACAACCTGGCGTAGTCTTCACTGCGGTAGAAGGATTCTTCGCAAAACATCCGATGATGTTTGCCGCGCACTTCTTCGGCGCTGTAACCCATCGTCTTGCAGAAGTTTTCATTGGCATCCAGAACGATGCCTTCGGGCGAGAATTCTATCATCGCCATCGAACGACTGATCGCATCCAGCTTGGCATTGGCCTCGGTCAAGGCATAGCTGAAGCGCTCGATCTGCTGCAGGTCAGCCTTGTGATGTAGGTTGAACATGGTTGTATCACCTTCCGCGCGGTGTTTTGGTTTGATGAACGATCAGGTCTTTCAAGATCCACCAATGAATGTCACAGAACAGGCACACGCCTTCCTCCAAGCAGAGGAAGTTGTCAGGTGATAAATGATGATCAATCGGAGCTTCCATGTAGAGACGCTCTAATCAAGACATCCTTCTCTTGATAGCCCGCACGCGGGCCAGTCCTAACGCGCTGAAGAACTTCCATGTAGTTGATGCTCCTTGTCGGTTCAGTGTCGGTGCCTTCGATTGCGCACTCTGGCAGCATGAATCACGCACTAACCGTTCACGGTCGAGATAGTTAGTACAGGAAAGCATAGACATATCGAAGCCCAGCGCAAGGCCACTAGTCAGCCAGTATCTGGCACTTTTCGCACAAGAATCGGTTCAGCATGATCCGAAACGGCCCGTGTAGGAGCTGCCGAAGGCTGCGATCTTTTGATCTCATTTTTTCAAGATCAAAAGATCGCAGCTTTCGGCGCTGACTCTGGTGGTCACCACCGCCGGCATCCGGCTGTCCAAACCTGCAGTTGCATATGCGAAAACGCTTCGGCCATCCAGCGGCTCGGAAAACGTCGCCATTCGTCGGAACTGTAATTTCTGACAGTGGCCAAGACGCTGGACTCAAGCGCCTGATGGCTCATGCGCCAGCACCTGCGGGCGTAGCAGCCATGCCTCACAAGGAGCCAGGACATGACCCTCTACATAGCGGCGAAGAAGGCCGGAACTTCACTCAGTACGTTCAACACATTCAGCAGCCTGGACGCATCTGCGGCTGCGGCGCTTGATCCGCCGCGGTTTGCGGGCGCCATCGAGACGGTGGTCGACGCAGATTTTGCGCTGGGCATTGACCAGGTCAAGGAGGGAGCTCTTTGTGTCATTGATCCTTGGCTCAATATGGAAGTCAACGACTCTGTCGAGCTGTTCCTGACGAATCCGAACCGCGCCGATGCTTATACATTCATTGATGCTGCGAGCGAGAACAAGCCGGTTCATCTAACCATCCCTTTTTCGGACTTTTCCTCGAAAACGTACCAAAACGTTCACTATCGGATACGTCGGCATAGCGGCAACATACAAACATCCCCGCCGCAAACGGCGCTGGTGCTGCTGACTCGTCCCGGAGGGCTCGACAAGAATCTGAACCCGATCAGTCATTCGGAACTGCATCAGGTATTGGAGCCGGACGTGGCTGAACTCGGGATTGATGCCGAACGCGCCAAGGCCGGCACCTGGGTCACGATCAAGCCATACACCTATCTACGGGTGCGCGACAGAATCGAACTCAGATGGGGCACCGAATCCATCCGCCACGTGGTCACCCGGGAGCAGGCAGAATCGCCCGCCAGCAATCCGATCAAAATTTTCGTCAGCCGCACGGTCATCGAAACCGCCGGCAGTTCGACCCAGCTACCGGTCATGTTCCAGCCCATTGACGAGGCCAACAACCGGCCCGATCCAAACGGCCCCTGGTCGACGCCATCCTATGTGGATGTCGATCTGGACGACTCGAAACTGGTCGAGCCGTACGTTGAACAGGCCGATTACAGCACCGGTGAAATCGACCTCAAGGGTTTGAATGGTCAGGACGTCAAGGTCGAGGTGCAGACCAATCGCCAGCACTACACACCGACCAGCATCATTCATTTGACCTGGGCTGGCGAAACCGTGGAAGGCACACTGATCACACAGACTTTCGATATTCCAGTCAAAGCCCCCGGCCGGACCTACGAGGCGTTCGTCGCCTATGAAAACGTCAAAGCGATCCCATACGGCAAGGCCGTGGTCTCTTACGAGGTGCAGACCGAAAACAGCCGTCTGTACTCAAAAAAAACCATCGTGCGTATCGCTGGCAAGCTTAACGCGCTGGTCGCACCATCCATCGACAAATCCAATGGCAGTTATTTGCCGCTGAATCTGAACAGCGCCACGGTGACCATCCCCAGTTACCCAGGACGCACAGCCAATGATCTTGTGATTTTGTTTATCAAGGCTGTTCGCCCCGGTGGCGGAACCGAACTGTATGAGGATGCGCGCCTGGTGGGCGCCCTGCCTAGTGGCACGCCAATCACCCGGCTTGTCCAAGGTGCAGATCTCGATCGTTTCGCCGGACTGCAGGTCACCGTCACGTATGAAGTGCACACCAATGTTGTACAAATCTCGGACCCACTGCAGCAAACCGTGGGCGAACCGAGAAAGAACCTGCCACCTCCCATCCTTGAAGGCACCACCGACGATAACGTGTTCGACCCGGCGCCGGATCGCGAGGTGATCTATCAAATCCCGCTGATTCTCACCAACACCAAGGATCAGGGCAATTGGTACTTCCTGGGCGTCAGCCGTGAAGGCAGCACGCAAGGCACATTCGAACTGACGCCGGGTTCAGCGGCGCGGGCCATTCGCATCCCGTTGTCCCGCCACTTCGTGGACCTGAATCTGGACCGCACCGTGAAGCTGTTTTACAACCTGACGCGTAACGGTGTGGAAATGTACTCCGACTACCTGGAAGTGCGCATCGGCAGCCCTTTGCCCAACCTGTTGGAACCGAGTGTGGTCGAGGCACCCGATGGCAAACTCGATCCGAATCGTTATCGGGACGGGTTTACCGTACGGGTCACTACCGCTGCGTTCAGACCTGAGGATGCCATCGAACTGACCATTGTCGGCCGGCCAGGCGATGGTTCGACGACTCCGGAACGCAAGGTCGTCAACGGTCAGGAGTTCGTGGATTTCAGCATTCCGGCGGGTATTACCGGGGCCAATCTGAACCAGGTGGTGAAGGTCAGTTACAAGGTCATTCGACTGGGTCAGCAAACACCATCAAAAGCGCTGAATCTGAGCATTGACGATTTGCTGCAACAAAGCATGCCGATGCCGTTTATCGAAGGGTTTACCGGTACAGAGTTGCAGATCGGCTCACTCAAGGACGACAGCAAGGTGCGCTGCGAGCAATGGCCGTTCCAGCGCTTGAGGTTGCCGATCTGGTTGAGCTATGTGGAAACCCGTGCCGATGGGACTTCGCGTACCAGGGATCAGTTTGTGGGAGCTGCGCATTATCAGGGCGTAGGGCTGACGTACACGACTGAGGTGCAATGGTTGCGCGAATGCAAGGCGGATTCGAAAGTGGCGATTGTGTTGAAGGTGGGGTTGTTTGGGGGAGCTACGGTGGGGGATGCGGTGGAGTGTCAGGATAGGGTTTATTCGGTGAAAGCCGGGCTGGATGACCTGACAACCTTCACAGATTATGATTGGAACGGGTGGACGATGCCCTCTTATTATCAAGCACAGATATCGCGGTTGGCTGGAGAGTACTTTGTTGAATCACTCGTAGCCTTCAACGGCCTCCACGCGGTCTTTATGGATAAAGCATTTGAGGTTGATATCGGTGAGCAGTATGCGTTCAGTTTCGACTATCAGTGTCCACTTAGCGCACTTCTTTACATCGGGCAAAACGAAACCGGTGTATTCCAAGCATATATTCCAGGAAGTGGCACCTGGCAGACCAAAACTGTGAGTTTCTACGCAGGGAGAACGCCGACAGCATCGCCAATGACTCTGAATTTTTCCTTGGGTGGTAATGGCCACGTTGTGAGAATGGACAACCTTCGCTTAAGAAAAATTTAAAAAAAAGCTATCCGCTTCCGGTTGCATCTAAACAGCCATTACGATCACTCGTAATGGCTGTTTTTGTTCAATGCCCAAAAACATCCACCTTCTTCGCCTTCTTCTCCGCCCGCTTTTCAATCGCAGTCTTCGCCGGTTTCTTCTTCGCGGCTTTCTTTGAATCCATACCTTTGGACATGATGCGTACTCCACTCACAGGGATGTGAGGTCAGGTATACACCTATCCAGAGCCGCGCGTTCTTTTATAATCGCGGCTTTGCCCGCCGACAGTCCGAACCTATGCCCGACACCCAATACAGCCTGCTCGACGAGTCTTTATGGCCGTTGATGAACAAGTTCTACCGCAGCCACCAATCGCCGATGAAAGCCGTGCGCGAGGCGCAGTTGTGGGTGGCGCGACGCGGCGAAATCGTGGCGGCGCTGTGTCTGCGGCCGGTGGCGGGCGGGCATTGGTTGACGGGGTTGTTTGTCGATCCGGGCTGTCGTGAACAGGGAATTGCAGCGCAGTTGATTTCTAAAGCGGTGCAGCACGTGATTGAGCCGGTGTGGCTGTTCTGTCATCCGGATTTGCGCGGATTTTATGAGCGGCGCGGGTTCAGCTTCGACCCTGCCCTGCCTCAGGCGATGGCGGAGCGGTTGAGCCGGTATGCGCGGAGCAAGCCGATGATTGCGATGGGGCTGAGCCCTTCACAATCCTGATGCGCAATGCAAAACCAATGTGGGAGCCAGCCTGCTGGCGATGGCGGAGTGTCAGTCAGCACAGTTGTCACTGACAGACCGCTATCGCCAGCAGGGCTGGCTCCCTCAAGGGATATCGCCGGTCTTGAGTTAATTGTCGGCAGCTGGATCGAGGTCTGGGAACATGACTTCGGTGAAGCCGAACTTGCTGAAATCGGTGATGCGTGACGGGTACAGCCGGCCGATCAGGTGGTCGCATTCATGCTGCACCACCCGCGCGTGAAAACCCGAGGCCACGCGCATGATCGGCTCGCCTTTGGGGTCGAACCCTTCATAGCGAATCTGCTGATAACGATCCACCGCGCCGCGCAGACCCGGCACGGACAGGCACCCTTCGAACCCTTCTTCGGTGTACGGATTCAAGGGCGTGATCAGCGGGTTGATCAGGATGGTCTGCGGCACCGCTTCAGCGTCGGGATAACGTTCGCTGTGCTCGAAACCGAATATTACCAACTGCAGGTCGACACCGATCTGCGGCGCGGCCAGGCCGACGCCGCCGACGCTTTCCATGGTCTGGAACATGTCGTCGATCAATTGCCACAGCTCCGCACTGTTGAACATCTCCGGCGGCACGGGCGGGGCGATGCGCAGCAGGCGCTCGTCGCCCATCTTCAGAATTTCACGAATCATGGTCGGGCTTCGTCAGTGTCCGGCTTGAGCGAATGATCGCGGCCCAGGCCCGAGACGTGTTGTTTGGGTTGCTCACCGAGTTCACCGGGGGCTTTCTCGCCCGGGTCTTTGCCCTCGCTGGACATGTGCTCGATCACCGCATTCATTTCCGCGCCGAGCAGCAGCACCGCCGCAGAAATATAGAAATACAGCAGCAGCACGATGATCGCCCCGATGCTGCCATACATCGCGTTGTAGTTGGCGAAGGTTTTGACGTAAAAGGCAAAACCCAACGAGGCAAGGATCCACACCACCACCGCGAGCACTGAACCTGGAGTGATGAAACGGAAGTCCTGTTTGACGTCGGGCATCACGTAATAGATCAGCGCCACGGCGACCATCATCAGAATCACGATGACCGGCCAGCGCGCGATGGTCCAGATGGTGACGATGGCTTCTTCCAGCCCGACCTGCCCGGCAATCCAGCCCATCACCTGTGGCCCGAGGACCATCAGCGCGGCGGCGATCAGGAGCATGCCGGCGATGCCGACGGTGTAGACGATCGACAAGGGGAAACGCTTCCAGATCGGTCGGCCCTCGACGACGTCGTAGGCGGCGTTCATCGCGCTCATCATCAGGCGGACGCCCGCGGACGCGGTGTACAGTGCGATGACGATACCGATGGAAAGCAGACCACCCTTGGACTGCTGCAACTGGTCGATCACCGGATTGACCTGCTCCAGCGCTTGCGGCGGCAAAACCAGTTCGGATTGCAATCGCAGCCAGGAGAAGAAGTCGGGCAGATGCAGGAAACCAATCAGCGCGATCAGGAACAGGATGAACGGGAACAGCGAGAACAGCATCTGGTAGGCCAGTGCCGAGGCGTAGGTCGACATTTCGTCATCGACGAATTCAGTGACCGTTCGCACCATCACTCGGTGCAGGGGCAGACCTTTCATGTCCGGAAATATCATTCGCGTCTCCTTTCGCCGCAATACAGGTTTGAAGTCGTGGCGACTCAGGGGCCGGTTTTTACATCACGGTAGCCTGTTTGGCGAACCTTGAAGGGTGTCAGCAGGATTTCGACACAAAAACGGCCATCCTTGGATGGCCGCTCGTGAATTTCGTTCAAGGCTCGATCAAGCCTTGTCGACACCTTTTTTCACGGCGTCCTTGGCGTCACCGACCGCTTGCTGGGCCTCGCCTTTCTTCTCTTGGACTTTGCCTTCGGCATGGAGCTTGTCATTGTCAGTAGCTTTGCCGACGCCTTGCTTGACGTTACCGACGGCTTCGTTGGCCATGCCTTTTACTTTATCGCCTGTGCTACTCATGGTGTTTCTCCGTGGTGCATGAAGGGAGGAAAAGTCAGTACGTAACGATTGACCGGTGCGCTTTGCGCCAAGTTTCATTTATTTTCACGGTTTCATTTCGTCGCGGCGCGCAGGTTGGGCTTTATGTTTGCTTGCGTTGCCCCGAGAATGCGCAGCATAGGGGCGCCATGCGCCAGTGAACCGATCCCGCAGGAATGTTATGAAACTCGATAAAACGCAGGCCATCGCCCGTCGCAACAAGGAACTGGGCGGCGCCGTGCTCGGCACCAACAACTGCCACTTCGCCGAACTGAACCGCAACCGCAACATCTGGTGGTTCGACCTGCCGGTGTCGCGTCTGGCCATCGGTCAGTACGAGTGGATTCACTTGCTGATGCACACGCCGGCCACCGACGAGTTGCTGCACCTGAAAGTGCCGACGGTATTCCTGCGGGAGAAGCTCGAAGGCCTGGTGATTCGCAACGAGGGCAAGCGTAAAGCGGCGCTGAGCCTGGAATTGAGCGCGGACAAGGATTCGTATCTGCAAGACATGCGGCCGGCGGGCACCAATGTGAATTTCGCGCCGTTTCGTCAATGAATCAAAAGATCGTCCGATCGCGGCCCGAGCCTGCGGCAGCTTTTACAGGAAACGCATTTCAATGTAGGAGCTGCCGCAGGCTGCGATCTTTGATCGTTCTCATGCTTTGCGTAGGAACGATCAATTGACCAACAAAAAGCCCCGCATCTGCGGGGCTTTTTGGTTTACGCGGCGCTCTTGGCCTTGAGCTTCTTCAGCTCTTCGTCACGCAATTCGCGGCGCAGGATCTTGCCGACGTTGGTGGTCGGCAGCGCGTCGCGGAATTCCACCGAACGCGGCACCTTGTAGCCAGTGACGTTGGCGCGCATATGGTCCATGACCTGATCTTTAGTCAGGGTCACACCCGGTTTGGCAACGATGAAGATCTTGATCGCCTCACCCGACTTCTCGTCCGGCACGCCGATCGCCGCGCACTGCAACACGCCCGGCAGGGTCGCCAGCACGTCTTCCAGTTCGTTCGGATAGACGTTGAAACCGGAGACCAGAATCATGTCCTTCTTGCGGTCGACGATGCGCATGTAGCCGTCCGGCTGGATCAGCGCGATGTCACCGGTCTTCAGCCAGCCGTCGCTGTCGAGCATTTCATCGGTGGCTTCCTGACGCTGCCAGTAGCCCTTCATCACTTGCGGGCCCTTGACGCACAGCTCGCCGATTTCGCCCAACGGCTGCTCGACACCGGCATCGTCTATGACTTTGCACAGGGTCGACGGCACCGGAATGCCGATGGTACCGATCTGGATGTGCTGGATCGGGTTGACCGTGGCGACCGGGCTGGTTTCGGTCATGCCGTAGCCTTCGCAGATGGCGCAACCGGTCACGGCTTTCCAGCGCTCAGCGGCCGCCAGTTGCAGGGCCATGCCGCCAGAAAGAGTGACTTTCAGTGCGGAGAAATCCAGTTTGCGGAAACCTTCGTTGTTGCACAGGGCCACGAACAGCGTGTTCAGCCCGACGAAACCGCTGAATTTCCACTTCGACAGTTCCTTGACCATCGCCGGCAGGTCGCGCGGGTTGCTGATCAGGATGTTGTGGTTGCCGATCAGCATCATTGCCATGCAATGAAAGGTGAACGCATAGATGTGGTACAGCGGCAGCGGAGTGATCAGAATCTCGCAGCCTTCGTTGAGGTTCGAGCCCATCAACGCCTTGCACTGCAGCATGTTGGCGACGAGGTTGCGGTGAGTCAGCATCGCGCCTTTGGCTACGCCCGTGGTGCCGCCGGTGTATTGCAGCACCGCGACATCGCCGCTGTCCGGATTGGCTTCGGCCACAGGCTGGCCGTGGCCCTTGCTCAGCACGTCGTTGAACTTGATGGCTTTGGGCAAGTGATACGCCGGCACCATCTTCTTCACGTATTTAATGACGCTGTTGATCAACAGACGCTTGATCGGCGGCAACAGATCGGCGACTTCGGTGACGATGACGTGTTTGACGCCGGTTTTCGGCACCACGGCTTCGGCCAGATGCGCCATGTTCGCCAGGCAAACAAGGGCCTTGGCGCCGGAATCGTTGAACTGGTGTTCCATTTCCCGCGCGGTGTACAGCGGGTTGGTGTTGACCACGATCAGCCCGGCACGAATGGCACCGAAGACCGCGACCGGGTATTGCAGAACATTGGGCAGTTGCACGGCGATTCGATCACCGGGCTGCAAGTCGGTATGCTGTTGCAGGTAGGCAGCAAATGCACCGGACAGCTCGTACAGTTCACCATAAGTGATCGTCTTGCCCAGGTTGCTGAAAGCCGGTTTGTTGGCGAAGCGTTGGCAGGATTGCTTCAACACTGCCTGAATGTTCGGATACTCGTCTGGATTGATCTCGGCAGCAATTCCAGCCGGGTATTTATCCTTCCAAAAGTCTTCGATCATGGAAGCCCACTCCTCAGCAACGCGAATTCTTCACCGCATTTGATGCGATTATTATTGGTGTGTGTTTTGTATTGGTGAATCCGGCGTTTTACTGGCCGAGAAGTCACAAAGCGCGCCGAGAGTAGCAGCTTTGCCGAGGGTCGACTAGAGCCAAAAGCGGCCCATACAGTCACATTTGTGACTCAAGAATAACCGGCAGTCATTTTAGAGCAAAAATCCTAGAAAGCCCCGAAAAGCCCACAATCCAAGGGTTTGAAAGCAAAAGATCGCAGCCTTCGGCAGCTCCTACATGGGAATACGTTCCCTGTAGGAGCTGCCGCAGGCTGCGATCTTTTGGCTTTGGGCCCTTAGGCGATATCGCGCAACTCGCGCCGCAGAATTTTCCCTACAGGTGTCATCGGCAAAGACTCACGCAGCACGATGTGCTTCGGCACTTTGTATGCGGTGAAATTCTCTTTGCAGTAAGCCTTCAGCTCTTCGAGGCTGACACCGGTTTCCCGCGCCACGACAAACAACTTCACCGCCTCCCCCGAACGCTCGTCCGGCACGCCGATTACCGCGCAGTTGGCGACTTTCGGGTGCGCCATTACCACGTCCTCGATCTCGTTCGGGTACACGTTGAAACCGGAGACGATGATCATGTCTTTCTTGCGATCGACGATGCGCACGAACCCGTCCGGGTCGATCACTGCGATGTCGCCGGATTTGAACCAACCTTCGGCATCCAGCACCTCAGCGGTGGCGTCGGGCTTGTTCCAGTAACCCTTCATGATCTGCGGGCCTTTGATGCACAACTCGCCACGCTCACCCATCGGTTGCTCGACGCCGTCATCGTTGATCACTTTCACCAAAGTACCCGGCACCGGCAGGCCCACGGTACCGAGCCGCGACTGGTCGCCATACGGATTGGTGCAAGCCACCGGCGAGGTCTCGGTCAGGCCGTAACCTTCGGTGATCCGGCAACCGGTCATCTGCTCCCAGCGCTCGGCGGTAGCTTTGACCAGCGCGGTGCCGCCGGAGTTGGTCAGCTTCAGGCTGGAAAAATCCAGCGTTTTGAAATCGGGATGGTCCATCAAGGCGACGAACAAGGTGTTCAAACCCAGCAGCGCCGAGAAACGCCAGTTTTTCAGTTCCTTGATGAATCCGGCGATGTCGCGCGGGTTGGAGATCAGCACGTTGTGATTGCCCGACACCATCATGCACATGCAATTCGCGGTGAACGCATAGATGTGGTACAGCGGCAGCGGCGCGATCATCACTTCCTGGCCTTCGCGCAACAATGGCTGGCCGTCCGGGCCAAGCTGCGCCAGGCAGGCGCGGACCTGTTGCATGTTCGCCACCAGATTGCCGTGGGTCAGCATCGCACCCTTGGCCAGACCGGTGGTGCCGCCGGTGTATTGCAGCACCGCGATGTCGTCGAGGCCGACGCTCAGCGGTTTGATACCCAGCCCCCGGCCCATGCGCAGCGCGCTTTTGAACGAGACCGCTTGCGGCAGCGAATACTCGGGCACCAGTTTCTTCACTTTGCTAACGATGGTATTGACCAGCCAGCCCTTGGCAAAGGGCATCAGGTCGCCCATTTTTGCTTCGATCAAATATTGAATGTCGGTGTCGGCCAGCACTTCCTGGACTTTCTGCCCGAACAGATTCAAGTAGACCAGCGCGCGTGCCCCGGAATCCTTGAACTGATGGCGCATCTCCCGCGGCGTGTACAACGGATTGGTGTTGACCACGATCAGCCCGGCGCGCAAAGCGCCGAACACGGCAATCGGATAATGCAGAACGTTGGGCATCTGCACCGCAATCCGGTCCCCCGGCACCAGATCGGTATGTGCCTGCAGATAACCGGCGAACGCCGCGCTCTGGCGTTCGAGCTCGGCGTAAGTAAGGGTGATGCCCATGCTGCTGAACGCCGGACGATCCGCAAATTTTTTGCAGGAACGCTCGAACACCTCGATCACCGACTTGAACTCACCCATGTCGATGTCCAGCGGTACGCCGGCCGGGCGTTTGTCGTTCCAGAAATCAGGTTGCATTATTCTTGTCCTCTTTACCTGAGCCGATCCGGGCCGCTTCTCTGTCACTTCTGAAAAGAGCGGGGCTTCACGGACACTAGCAGTTATGGCCATTGAGGCAAATACGGGCAAAGCCGTCATTGATCGTGTGAATCTTCCTGCCGTGGCGTGGGCTGATCAGACGCGCTATACAATGTCGGACTCTGTGCAAAGGAATCGCCATGATCCACCACACCCTCTGGCTGGACGCGAGTGACCGCAGCCGCCTGTTCGTCAACCAATGGCTGCCGGCGGCGCCGTTGAAGGCGGTAGTTCTGCTGGCCCATGGCATGGCGGAACACAGTGGCCGGTATGGGCGCCTGGCCGACACGTTTTGCGACAAAGGATACGGGGTGTATGCCCCGGATTTGCGCGGACACGGCAGAACGGCCGATCAGGGCAGCCTCGGGCATTTCGCTGACGATGACGGCTGGCGCAAGGTGCTTGGCGACCTCGCGATTCTCAATCAGCACATCGGCCAGCAACATCCCGGCGTGCCGATCATCCTGCTCGGCCACAGCATGGGCAGCTACCTCGCTCAAGCCTATTTATTGCATCACAGCGCCAGTCTGGCCGGAGCGATTCTCAGTGGATCGAATTTCCAGCCGGTCGCCCTTTATCGCGCCGCGCGGCAGATCGCCCGCCTGGAAAAACTGCGCCAGGGTGGCAAAGGGCGCAGTGCATTGATCGAATGGTTGTCGTTTGGCTCTTTCAACAACAAGTTCAAGCCGGTGCGTACACCGTTTGACTGGTTAAGCCGCGATCCGCAGGAAGTCGACAAATACGCTGCCGATCCGCTGTGCGGGTTTCGCTGCACCAATCAGCTGTGGATCGACCTGCTCGGTGGCTTGCAGCAAATCAGCAAAGCGTCCAATCTCGCCCAGATCGACTCCAGCCTGCCGCTGCTGGTTATCGGCGGAGAATGTGATCCGGTGAGCGAGGGCAAGCGTCTGACTGATCTGGCCAATGCTTTACGCAAGGCCGGCAGCCACCAGCTGCAATTGAAAATCTACCCGCAGGCGCGGCACGAATTGTTCAACGAAACCAATCGCGCTGAAGTGGTCGCCGATGTGCTGGCCTGGATCGATCAGGTTGTGAGCCATCCGCGGCTTCAGCGCAGTGAATAATCTTTTGTGGATCGATTTGATCCGCCACAGGAATCGAGACTGATGACTCAGGTTACCAACATCCCTTACGAAGCCCTCGAAGTCGGCCAGACGGCCAGCTACAGCAAGACCGTCGAAGAGCGTGACATTCAGCTGTTTGCCGCTATGTCCGGCGACCACAACCCGGTGCACCTGGACGCCGAATTCGCCGCAGCGAGCATGTTCAAGGAGCGCATCGCTCACGGCATGTTCAGTGGTGCGCTGATCAGCGCTGCCGTTGCCTGCGAACTGCCTGGGCCGGGGACTATTTATATTGGCCAGCAGATGAGCTTTCAAAAACCGGTGAAAATCGGCGACACACTGACGGTGCGTCTGGAAATTCTCGAGAAGCTGCCGAAGTTCCGTGTGCGCATTGCCACTCGCGTGTTCAACCAGCGTGATGAATTGGTGGTGGACGGCGAGGCTGAGATCCTCGCGCCACGTAAACAGCAGACTGTGACGCTGCCAACTTTGCCGGCGATCAGTATTGGCTGATTGAAAAGATCGCAGCCTTCGGCAGCTCCTACCTTGGAATACGCGCCTGTAGGAGCTGCCGCAGGCTGCGATCTTTTGCTTTTAAAACAAACATAAAAAAACGCCAGACTAGCTGGCGCTTTTTATCAGGCGACTAAATCTTACGAGTTAGCGCGAGCCTGGTTACGCAGGGCTTTCACTTGATCGTGGTTGCGTTGTACGCCGTGGTACTGACGCTCAACCAGATCCTTGATGCCTACCAGGTTGTGCTTGTTGATTTTCTCGATGGCTTCACGATAAGCCTTCAGGGCGTGGTCTTCACCGCGCTCGGCTTCATTCAGCACAGCCTCTTCGTCTTTACCGGTGAACATCGATTTGACGTCGACCCAGCGACGGTGCAGATCACCGGCAACGCTGGTAGAGGTTTCCGGATCGCCACCCAGCGAACGGACTTGAGCTTGCAGCTCAGCGGCTGCAGTTGCGCAATCAGCAGAGCGCTGTACGAACAGGGTTTTCAGCTCTGGGTGCTTGATGTCTTCGGCGCAAGTCTTGAACCCTTCCTGACCGTCCTTGCAGGTTTCAATCAGGTCGTTGAGTACAGAAATGGCTTCTTTATTCATGTCGGTCATTTTTCAATTCCTTGCGATGGGTTGAAGATGCAAGGGATATTGCAGTGTGCGTGCCAGCTTTTTTGTCAGGGATAATCCCTTATAAATCAATACGTTAAATATGATTGAACTATCTGTATTGTGGTTTTTTGCATGATCTGTCATTTGGCCTCCATGCAGAATGCCTGTATTTTCCAATGTGTTTCGAATCCAGACGAAAAACCGCATGAACCCCGAGAAACTCGAACTGCTGATCACACGCCAAATGCCCTTCGGCAAATACAAGGGCCGGATCATTGCCGACCTGCCTGGGCCTTACCTGAACTGGTTCGCCCGTGAAGGCTTTCCCCATGGCGAACTCGGTGGCCTGCTCGCCTTGATGCAGGAAATCGATCATAACGGCCTCTCGGATTTGCTCGAACCGCTACGCGCCAAACATGGCAAACCCGCCCCGCGCCACTGACGCGCCCTCCTCTTCAGAGCTTGCCGATCATGCCTGACAACACCCGCCGCGCCCGTGACGAAGCCTTCTGGCAGACGTTTGCTGACCGTTACGATGTCCAGCCCGGCCCGGTCAATCTGGAGAACGGTTACTTCGGGCGCATGTCGCGCACGGTGATCGAGGAATATCAGCGCAACATCGAGCTGATCAACACCAGTAACTCGGTGTACGTACGCCAGCGCTTTGAACAGCACGACAACCTCGAAATCCGCGCGCAACTGGCCGAACTGATCGGCGTGCACGCGCAAAGCGTCGCTCTGACGCGTAATGCCACCGAAGGTCTGCAATCCCTGATCCGCAATTACAATCGCCTGCAGCCGGGCGATCAGGTGCTGATCTGCGATCTGGAGTACGACACGGTCAAGGGCGCCATGCGCTGGCTGAGCAAGCATCGTGGCGTCGAGGTCATCGAAATCGCGCACAGCCACCCGGCGAGTTTCGACAGCCTGCTGGACAGTTATCGCGAAGCGTTCATTCGCCATCCGAAACTGAAACTGATGGCCCTGACGCACGTCACCCACCGCACCGGCCTGGTCATGCCGGTGCAGGCCATCGCCGCACTGGCCAAAGAGCATGGCATCGACATCATCCTCGACGGCGCCCACGCCCTCGGCCAGATCGAGTTCGACCTCGAAGCGCTGGGCATCGCCTTCGCCGGCTACAACCTGCACAAGTGGATCGGCGCACCGCTGACGCTCGGCTTTATCTACATCGCCCCGCAGCGTTTGGCAGACATCGATCCGGACATGGGCGAAATGCATTACCCGGAGAACGACATCCGCGCCCGCACCTCCTACAGCACGCCGAATATTCCGGCGCTGATGACGTTGCCGCTGGTGTTTGAGGAACACCGATCACTGGGCGGCGCACCCGCGAAAGGTGCGCGCCTCAATTACCTGCGTGAGCTGTGGGTCCGCGCCGTCCGGCAGTTGCCTGGCATCGAAGTGATGACGCCAGATGACCCGCGTCTGTGCTGCGGCATCAGCGCTCTGCGCTTCACTCGCCACGACGATCAACATGCCATGGCCGAACGCCTGCTCAAGGAATTCAACCTGTTCACCGTGATGCGTACCGGTGCTGCCTGCGGACCCTGCATTCGGATCACGCCGGGACTCACCACCACCGCTGACGACATGCAACTGCTGATCGGCGCACTGAATGCGCTGCGCTGAGCGGCTTACACCGTGTACTTGTCAAAATCCTCAGGCTTGATCTGCGACGACACCGCAAAGGTGTCGATGCCGATAGTCAGGTGTCCGAAGTAGCCGTCCTCGTCACAGTCACGGCTGATGGGCCAGACGGTCAGGGTCGAGTTTTTCCCGGCCATCTCTGCATAGTAAGTGTCCTCATGGTTGTCCAGCGGCCGCGAACATCGCCCTCGATAAGCCTTGGCGTTGAGCACCGCGCGTGACACTACCTCGGGAAAATACAACTGGCCGACCCAGGCGACGTTGCGCTCTTCCAGGTATTCATTGCCGGCGACGATGCGCACAGCCACATGAATGTGCAGGGCGCGGCCAGCGTAGAAGCCCGGATAGATGGTGGTGAAGCGGACTCGGCCGCGGTGGTCGCAGAACTGGCTGCCACGCAGGTAGGTGTCGTCGTCGGTACGCGGGATGGAGCCAATGGCGTCGGCGTCGACTTCAATGTCCGGATTGATCCGGCTCCAGCCCGAATAGGCTCCGCGGGCGTTGCAATGCCAGATATCCACCAGCGCGCCGTTCACCGGCTCGCCCGTCATTGCATCGACAATGGTCAAACGCAGAATCAGCGGCAAGCCTTCGGCGCCTTCGCTGATGTTGCGGCGCAACAGTTTGGGATTGCGGAAATACGGCCCGGCGATTTGCTCGGGGGCCAGTTGGTACACCGTTTGCGGTGGCTGTGTTGCGGCATCTCGATCCATGACACACGTTCTCTCTTCCATAAGATGAACGCAGATTAGCGCCATGCCCCGGCGCGCGTGCGGTAACTATGTATCGCAGCGTAACTGTGGGAAGAAGATCAAAGGATCGCAGCCTCGTTGCACTCGACAGCTCCTACAGGGTCGTCGACACCATGCGATCGATGTAGGAGCTGTCGAGTGCAACGAGGCTGCGATCTTCTGACGTTGGCTTTTCTGCGGACAAAAAAAACGGTGCGCCGACCAAGCGCACCGAAAAGCCGTAGAACACACAACGAAGTGTCTGGTAACAATCAATCCAGCAGCATCAGTCCAGCAGCGCCAAGGCCTCGGCGGTGCATTCCTGAATGCGTGCCCAGTCGCCGTTCTTGATCCACTCCGGATCCAGCATCCAGCTACCGCCCACGCACATGACGTTTTTCAGCGCCATGTAGCTCTTGATATTGGCCGGGCTGACGCCGCCAGTCGGGCAGAATTTCACTTCGCCAAACGGGCCGCCAAGGGCCTTGATCGCCGCCACGCCGCCACTGACTTCGGCGGGGAACAGCTTGAAGCGGCGATAGCCCAGACCGTAGCCTTCCATGATGCCCGAGGCATTGCTGATGCCCGGCAACAGCGGAATCGGGCTGTCGACGCTGGCTTCAAGCAAGTCGCGAGTGATGCCCGGGGTGACGATGAATTGCGAACCCGCCGCTTCCGCCGCTGCGAGCATGTTGCGGTCGAGCACGGTGCCGGCACCGGTCATCAGTTCCGGACGCTGTTCGCGCAGGATCTGAATGGCCTTGAGGCCGAACTGCGAACGCAGGGTCACTTCCAGAGCGGTCAGACCACCGGCGGCGAGGGCATCGGCCAGCGGCAGCACATCCTGCTCGCGAGCGATGGTGATCACTGGCAGGATCCGCGCCTTGGCGCAGAGACTGTCGATCAGGGCAACTTTGTCCGCCATGGAAACGGTCGGGGATGGGGTTGTCATAGCGGCTGTTCCTTGGCTCATGGGCACCAGTAAATCTCTAACGTAGGTTGCAGAAACGCGCGCACCGGCATGGCCGCGACGTCATCGGATGCCAGTGCGGCATTCAGGGTGGTCAGTTTCGACTGACCGGAAATCGACAGAATCTTGTGTCGCGCCGATGCCAGCAGCGCGCGGCTCATGGTCAGGCGCTGACGCGGCACGCTTGGCGCCAGCATCGGCCAGCAACGGCGCGTGCCATCGGCTTGCAGCGCTTCGGCGAGGTTCGGGCTGTCGGGGAACAGCGAGGCGGTGTGCCCGTCATCGCCCATGCCCAGCACCAGGACATCGATTGGCGGCAGTTCGCCGAGCAAACGATCAGCCTGTTCAGCAGCCTGCTCGACATTCGCCGCTGCGCTGTAGAGGCTGAGGAACTGCGCCTTGGCTGCCGGGCCTTTGAGCAGATATTGCTTGAGCAGGCCGGCATTGCTGTCGGCGTGTTCGACTGGCACCCAGCGCTCATCGGCGAGGGTGATCACGACGCTGGCCCAGTCCAGTTCCTGTTTCGCCAGGTGCTGGAAAAACGCCACCGGGCTGCGTCCGCCGGACACCACCAGCACCGCGTTGCCGCGTGCCGCAATGGCTTCGCTCAATAGCCTGGCGACATTCAGCGCCAGGCCTTCGGCCAGCAGCGCGGGGCTGTTGAATTGGTGGGCATTTACGCCCGCAGGCAGTTGCACATCAGATATCGCCATACCACGACCTCCCGTCCCGCGTGATCAATGCAATGGAGCTCATCGGCCCCCACGACCCGGCCGCATACGGCTTGGGCGCGTCACCGGATTTTTTCCATCCGGCGATCAGCTGGTCACACCACTTCCACGCGGCTTCGATTTCATCTTTACGGACAAACAGGTTCTGATTGCCGTTCATCACTTCCAGCAACAACCGCTCGTAGGCATCGGGGATCCGCGCGCTACGCCAGGTGTCGGAGAAATTCAATTGCAGCGGGCCGCTGCGCAGTTGCATGCCTTTGTCCAGGCCCTGCTCTTTGGTCATCACGCGCAAGGAAATGCCTTCGTCCGGTTGCAGGCGAATGATCAGTTTGTTGCTGATCTGCAGGCGCTGCTCCGGGGCGAAGATGTAGTGCGACGGTTCCTTGAAATGGATGACGATCTGCGAGAGTTTCTGCGGCATGCGCTTGCCGGTACGCAAGTAAAACGGCACGCCAGCCCAACGCCAGTTACGAATATCGGCACGCAGAGCGACGAAGGTTTCGGTGTCGCTCTGAGTGTTGGAGTTCGGTTCTTCGAGATAACCCGGTACCGATTTGCCTTCGCTGTAGCCGGCGATGTATTGGCCGCGCACCACTTGTGTGGTCAGGCCTTCCGGGCTGATCGGCGCCAGCGCCTTGAGCACTTTTACCTTCTCGTCACGGATGCTGTCGGCGGACAAATCGGCCGGCGGATCCATGGCGATCAGGCACAGCAGCTGCAGCAGGTGGTTCTGGATCATGTCGCGCAGTTGGCCGGCCTTGTCGAAATAGCCCCAACGGCCTTCGATACCAACCTTTTCGGCGACGGTGATTTCCACGTGGGAAATGTAATTCTGGTTCCACTGGGTTTCGAACAGGCTGTTGGCGAAACGCAGGGCGATCAGGTTCTGAACGGTTTCCTTGCCCAGATAATGGTCGATGCGGTAAGTGCGGTTTTCCGGGAAGAACTGCGCCACGGCATCGTTCACTTTTCGCGACGACTCCAGATCGGAACCGATCGGCTTTTCCAGCACAACGCGGGTGTTCTCGGCCAGACCAACCTTCGCCAGGTTTTCGCAGATCGCGCCGTAAACCGCTGCCGGGGTGGCGAAATAGGCAATCATGCGCTGCGTGCTGCCGGCCAGTTCGGCCAGTGCCACGTAATCTTCAGATTTGAGGAAATCGACGTGCAGATAGGTCAGGCGCGCGAGAAAGCGCTCGGCCACGGTTTCGTTGAGTTCCTTGCCGACGTAACGGCGCAATTCAGCGGCGATGAACGCCATGTGCTGCTGCTCGCTGCCCGGCTCACGGGCCAACGCGATGATGCGCGTGTCCTCGTGCAGCAGGTCGGCACCGTCAAGGTGATATAGGGCTGGAAACAGCTTGCGCAGGGCCAGATCGCCTAGCGCGCCGAACAAGGCAAAGGTGCACGGTTCAACCGTAATGGAGGGCATGATGTTTGTTCTTTTATCAAGTTAAGCTACAAATACCTTTTTTCAAGGCATCACTCAAGGGAAAATGTAGTAATAACCACAACATTTTCGCAGAATACTCAATCCGAGTGGTGGTCGCCCGGACGCATCAGTAGGATAGGCCACCGTCACGGGCCATATCAAAGGCCCAATTTGCATAGCCCGACGCACCTTTGCGTCGGTGAATCAGGAATTTCATATGGACCGCGTGCGAAATTTACTGGAACAGATCCAGAGTCGCCTTGCAGAACTGAACAAGGCCGAACGTAAGGTCGCCGAGGTGATTCTGCTCAATCCGCAGCAGGCCACCCGCTTCAGCATCGCCGCCCTCGCCCAGGCGGCGTCGGTGAGTGAACCGACGGTCAACCGTTTCTGCCGTTCGTTCGGCGTCAGCGGCTACCCCGAACTCAAACTGCAACTGGCACAGAGCCTGGCCAGTGGCGCGGCGTATGTCAGCCGCGCGGTCGAGGCGGATGACAATCCCGAAGCCTATACGCAGAAGATCTTCGGCAGTGCCATCGCCTCGCTGGACAGTGCGTGTCAGGCCCTTGATCCGAACCTGATCAGCCGCGCCGTCGACCTGTTGATTCAGGCGCGGCAGATCCACTTTTTCGGCCTCGGCGCTTCCGCCCCGGTGGCGCTGGATGCGCAGCACAAGTTCTTCCGCTTCAACCTCGCGGTTACTGCGCATGCCGATGTCTTGATGCAGCGGATGATTGCTTCGGTGGCGCATACCGGGGAATTGTTCGTGATCATTTCCTACACCGGGCGTACCCGTGAGTTGGTGGAAGTGGCGCGGATTGCTCGGGAAAACGGCGCTTCGGTATTGGGTCTGACCGCGGAAAACTCTCCGCTGGCCAAGGCCAGTACGCTGAGCCTGAACATCCCACTGCCGGAAGATACCGACATCTATATGCCGATGACGTCGCGGATCATTCAATTGACGGTGCTGGATGTGTTGGCGACGGGGATGACCTTGCGTCGCGGGGTGGATTTCCAACCGCATCTGCGCAAGATCAAAGAGAGTTTGAATGCCAGCCGGTATCCGGTTGGAGATGAGTTCAACTAAAGATCAAAAGCCCCTCACCCCAGCCCTCTCCCGGAGGGAGAGGGGGCGGACCGAAGTGTCTTGCGCTGTACATCGGCCTGAAATATCCAGTCGATTATGGATTCAGCACTGCTGTTTCATTTTGGCGTAATTCTTAAGCATCCCCCGATCGGTCCCCTCTCCCTCCGGGAGAGGGCTAGGGTGGGTAAAAACCGGATACATCCTTTACGTTTGAGACCGGGGACATGGTTTACAGGTATCAATCGTGGTCAGGAGGTGCTGACCATGCCCTGGAAACAAGAGTCCCCAATGGATCAACGAGTAAAGTTAATCAGCGATTGGCTTAGCGGCAGCTACACCAAAAGCCAGTTAAGCCGGCGGTATGGTGTCAGCCGCCCTACCATCGACAAGTGGTTGGACCGATACGCAGCGTTGGGCGTTGATGGTTTGAAAGAGCAGTCGCGCAAGCCGCTGAACTGCCCTCATCAAACTTCCGACGAAATCATTGCCAAGTTGTTTGCCAAGAAAAACGAACATCCCGATCGAGGGCCCAAACAGATCATCGATCGCCTGCGCGTTTCCGATCCGCATATCCAGTGGCCGGCGGCGAGTACTGCCGGAGAGTGGTTGAAGAAAGCTGGTTTGGTCATGGCGCGACGACCTTATCCCCCACGTCCCCGTGCGCCAACGCATTTGCGTCCGGTCGACGCGCCCAATCAGACCTGGTGTGCTGATTACAAAGGGCAGTTCAAAATGCAGGACGGTAACTGGTGCTACCCGCTTACCATTACCGATCAGATGAGCCGCTTTTTATTCGTCTGTCGAGCTTTGCCCAGTACGCATGGCGCGCCGACGCGGGAAGGCTTCGAGTGGGCTTTTCGAGAATATGGGCTGCCGGATGTGATCCGCACTGACAATGGCGCTCCTTTTGCCTCGACAGGACTGGCGCGACTTTCGAAGTTATCAGTTTGGTTCATCAGGCTTGGAATCCATGTCGAAACGATTACGCCTGGCCGTCCCGACCAAAATGGTCGACATGAACGGATGCATCGAACGCTAAAGGCAGCGGTGCCACCTGCGGAAAACCTTGTGCGCCAGCAGCTGGCTTTTCAGGATTTCATCCAAGACTTCAACCACCACCGACCCCACACCGCGCTGGGCATGAAACCGCCAGCTTCGGTCTATAGCCCGTCGGAACGTGCTTATCCCGGTCACTTGCCTGCCCTTGAATACGGCTCTGATGTTGAAGTACGCAAGGTTCGGTCAAATGGTGAAATCAAATGGAAAGGACAGCTGATTTTTCTCGGAGAGGCTTTGATTGGAGAGGACATCGCGTTGAAGGAAGTGGCAGATGATGCTTGGGAGCTGTACCTTTGCAGCCACTGTTTAGGCAGGCTTGAACACGGCGCTAAACGCGTAGCAAGCCTGTAAAGGTGTAAACGATGTCCCCGGTCTAATTTGTAAAGGATGTACCGGTCTCTACAGTGAGGGCATACGATGTGACTGACACACTCAAGCCGCCGCCCACGCCTGCAAACTCAAATGCGCCTTCTCCCCCGGTGCCAGGTGCAAACTGTCCGTGCCGCCCGTCGCGGCTTCCACGCACACGAACTCAGAGATCTCATCCCAACTCACGCCCAGCAACGGTCGCGCTCCCGGATGCCAGACCACCGTATCGCCGCTGTCACCGGTATCGATGCACAACTCGCGTTGCCAGGCGTGGTCTTTGAGCTGCAATTCGCCGTCATGCTGGAACACCCGCTGACAACCGCCGTCCACTCGTAACTCACCTTCCTGCTGACAAACCTGGCGGCTCAATTGGTCATAACCCTGCGCACCCTCGAGGCCAGACAGCGCTATCTCACCAACATCGCCAATACGCCAGTAAGCGTGCAAAGCCTGGCTCAACTGGCACGGCATGTCGTCCTGATGCTCGGTACTCAGGCGTAATTCCATGCGTTCACCCAGATGCGCGTGCAGGTCAACCTGCCAGTCACACAGCTGCAACTGCCAGTGCAAGCGCACGCCGTCTTCGGCACTACTACTGTCGAGCAGTTTCCAGTCGAGCAATCGCGCCCAACCATGCGACGGCCACGCGTTTTCGCTCGGATGGCGGCCATACCACGGCCAGCACACCGGAACACCGCCACGGATCGCGCCGACATGGGGCCACTTCGCCGCACACCACAACCACGGCTTTTGCCCACGGGGTTGAAAGTGCAGCAACTGCGCGCCCTGACGACTGAACACCGCCTGACACAGCGGATGATCGATCACCAACACATCGCGCATCTGATAGCGCTCCCAGGCGAATGTCGGCCGTTCGCGCAGGGATTTGAAGAAGCGTTGCAGCGGATGCTCATGCATTGGCCACGGTCCTGAACTCGTCTTTCACAGGGCGGCGCCTGGCCCCAAAAAAAAGCGGACAGCCTGGGCTGTCCGCAAATATGCGCACATAGAGAGGAGCTTATCGCAGACGCGTTAGAACGTGGACTGAATTTTCAGGCCAGCGACCAAAGCGTTATCGACTTCATCCACACCGCCTGGATGAGTGATGTATTGCAGGTTTGGACGCACGGTCAGCCAGTCAGTGACGTGGAAGCCGTAGTTGATCTCGTAGTTGTATTCGGTTTCACGGATTGGCGAAAACGCCGCATTGTCGTAGTCGGAAACACCGTTGGAGGCGTTCAACAGTTCAGCGTTGCGCTTGACGTCCTTGTTGACGTGGATACGTGCCGCGCCAATGCCGACGTCATCCTTCGGACGTGCGTCGAACGGGCCTTTGTAGACAAACATCACCGACTGGTAGTTGTCGATGAAGTTGGTGTCCTTGTCATGGAACGTGGCGTTGGCTGCAATGTTCAGACCGCGGGTAGCGTCGCCGTTGTGGCTGGTGAGTTGCTGTTGCGCAACGAACCAGTAGCCGCTTTTGCTGCTGTGCGACTTGTAGTCATCACCGGTGGTTGCTGCGTCGAAACCGTTGACGTCTTCGCGAACGTCGTCGGCATCGGCCGTGCTCTTGTAATAACCGACGCGGTATTCGCCCGGCAGGCTGTTGACCTTCGGCGACCAGACCAATTCAACCGGCAGAACCGTACCTTTGGTGCCGCTGCCGCTGAGCTTGAAGCCGTTGCCGTGTTCCAGCTGCGACGGGTTCTGGTTGTACGCACCGATCTGTGCGTAGAGCTCGTCGTTGATGTTGTACTTCACACGGATCGCGGCCTGGCTGACGGGCCAGTTGTACCAGATGTTGGTCGCCCAGTTACCCACTTGCGAACCGCAGAACGCCAGGTTCTGGAAGTCGCACGGGAAAGTGTTGAAGTCTTCGCCTTCACCGAAGTAACCGGCCTTGACGTCGAGTTTGTTGTCGAAGAACTGGTGCTGAATCCACAACTGGGTCAGACGCACCATGTGGCCACGGCCGTAGACTTCCTGCGAGGAGCTCAGGGTGCCGGCACGCGGATCGCCAACGCGGTCGTTGGAGATGTTGTAGCCGTTACGGTTGGTCAGCTGGATCTTCGCCTGGGTGTTATCCCAGCCCCACAGCTTTTGCAGATCGAGTGCCACGCCCAGACCGAACTGGTCAGCGTAACGGGCAGTCTTGTCGTCGTTGTAACCACCGTTCAGGTTGCCACCGACTTCCCCTACGTAGTCAGCCTTGATGTCGATACCCTGCTCGATCAGCTTGGTACGCTCGCCACCCCAGTCGCCGGTCATCCATTTCGAATCGGAGCTGAACGCATCGGCAGCCATCGCATTGCCGGCCAGCACCAACGCCGCCGCAGCTGACACTTGGCAGATCAACCGGGCGTTGACGTGTTTCATTTTCATCCCTACATCCTCGTCTTTATTGTTATTAACTGTTTTTATCTAACGCGGTTTACTTAAATTGCGACAAATGACAGGCCATTCACCGCGTGCTCCTTGTTGTGGAACCGGCCCTTGTGGGAGCTGGCTTGCCAGCGATGCGAGCGACTCGGTCTGTCGCCAAACCGGTTTGATGCCATCGCTGGCAAGCCAGCTCCCACAGGACCGCATTCCAGCAGTTTTTCTTCAGCGGCCTTTGAACTGGGCCACATTCGCCGACCGGGTTTCAGTCTGCGCCTGGCCCGCAACGCCCAGACGCTCGCCGGTATTGGCATCGAACAACAACACTTTCGATGGATCGAACTGCAGCGTCAGGCTCTCGCCCACCTGCGGTGCGACGTCCGGCGCCAGTCGGCAGCAGACTTTGGTGTCATTCAGGTTGACGAACACCAGGGTGTCCGGACCGGTCGGCTCGGTGACCTGCACTTCGGCACGAATGCTTGGCAGGCCGTTGCCCTCGCCGTTCGACAGCACGATCTGCTCCGGGCGCAGGCCGAGGATCACTTCGCGATCTTCCAGACCGGCATCCTGCATGCTCATCGGCAATTCGCAACGCGCCTGGCCGCTGTCGAGCAGCGCCAGCAGACGGCCGTCCTTGCGTTGCAAACGCAGAGGAATGAAGTTCATCGGCGGCGAACCGATGAAGCTCGCCACAAACAGGTTGGCCGGGTCGTTGTAGATGTCTTTCGGCGTGCCGAACTGCTGAATGATGCCGTCCTTCATCACTGCCACTTTGTCGCCCAGAGTCATTGCTTCGATCTGGTCGTGAGTCACGTAAACCGTGGTGGTTTTCAGGCGCTGGTGCATCAGTTTCATTTCGGTGCGCATCTCGACGCGCAGCTTGGCATCGAGGTTGGACAGTGGTTCGTCGAACAGATAGATCTTCGGCCGACGCGCCAAGGCACGGCCCATCGCCACGCGCTGTTGCTGACCACCGGAGAGCTGGCCGGGCTTGCGATTGAGCAGGTGTTCGATTTGCAGCAGTTTGGCTACGCGCGCGACTTCTTCGTCGATCGCTGCTTGCGGCATCTTGCGGATCTTCAGACCGAATTCGATGTTCTCGCGCACGCTCATGGTCGGGTACAGCGCGTAGGACTGGAACACCATGGCGATGTCACGATCCTTCGGGCTCATGCCGCTGACGTCCTGATCACCGATCATGATCGCGCCGCCGGTGATGGTTTCGAGGCCGGCGATGCAGTTCATCAAGGTCGATTTGCCGCAGCCCGACGGGCCGACGAGGATCAGGAATTCACCGTCCTTGATCGACAGTTCGATGTTCTTCAGGGTGTCCGGCAGGCCGGCACCATAAGTCTTGTTTACATTGCGAAGTTCGAGCGTTGCCATGATTACCCCTTGACTGCGCCGGCCGTCAGCCCGCGCACGAAATACTTGCCTGCGACCACATAGACCAGCAGGGTCGGCAGGCCGGCGATCATCGCCGCTGCCATATCCACGTTGTATTCCTTGGCCCCGGTGCTGGTGTTGACCAGGTTGTTCAGCGCCACGGTGATCGGCTGCGAATCACCGCTGGAGAACACCACGCCGAAGAGGAAGTCGTTCCATATCTGGGTGAACTGCCAGATCAGGCAGACCATGATGATCGGCGTCGACATCGGCAGAATGATCCGGCGGAAAATCGTGAAGAAACCCGCGCCATCCAGACGTGCAGCTTTCACCAGCGCGTCCGGAATGCTCACGTAGTAGTTACGGAAGAACAGCGTGGTGAACGCCAGACCGTAAACCACGTGCACGAACACCAGACCGGTGGTCGTGCTCGCCAGGCCCATTTTGCCGAGGGTGAACGAGGCTGGCAGCAGCACGGTCTGGAACGGCAGGAAGCAGCCGAACAGCAGCAGACCGAAGAACAACTGCGAACCACGGAACCGCCACATCGACAGCACATAACCGTTCAACGCACCAATCGCTGTGGAGATGATCACGGCCGGTACGGTGATCTTGATCGAGTTCCAGAAGTAGCCATCAACCGTGGCCCAGGCCTTGACCCAACCAATGCCGCTGACCACGGTCGGCCAGCTCAACAGGTTGCCGGTGCTGATGTCTTCCGGGGTCTTGAAGCTGGTGAGCAACATGACCACCAACGGCACCAGATACAGGAACACCGCGAAAATCAGCACCGCGTAGATCGCGATGCGACTGAAGCTGATGGCGGGTTTGGCAGCGAGACTAGTCATGACGCTTGGTCCTCAGCTCGGAGTACAGGTAAGGCACGATGATCGCGAGGATCGCACCGAGCATCAGAATCGCACTGGCCGAGCCCATGCCCATCTGGCCGCGACTGAAGGTGAAGGAATACATGAACATCGCTGGCAGGTCGGAGGAATAACCCGGACCACCGGCGGTCATCGCGGCAACCAAGTCGAAGCTCTTGATCGCGATGTGCGCCAGGATCATCACCGCACTGAAGAACACCGGACGCAGGCTTGGCAGCACGACTTTCCAGTAGATCGTCGGCATGCTCGCGCCATCGATCTGCGCGGCACGGATGATCGATTGATCAACGCCGCGCAGGCCGGCGAGGAACATCGCCATGATGAAGCCTGACGCTTGCCACACAGCGGCGATTACCAGGCAGTAGACAACGCGATCGGGGTCGATCAGCCAGTCCAGACGGAAGCCTTCCCAGCCCCAGTCACGCAACAATTTGTCCAGGCCCATGCCCGGGTTGAGCAGCCATTTCCACGCGGTACCGGTCACGATCATCGAGAGCGCCATCGGGTACAGGTAAATGGTGCGGATGAAGCCTTCGCGACGGATGCGCTGGTCGAGGAACACCGCCAGCAACACACCGATCACCAAAGTAATGCCAATGAACATGCCGCCGAACACGGCGAGGTTCTTGCTCGCGACCCACCAGCGATCGTTGTCGAACAGCCGCGCGTATTGCGCCAGACCGGCCCACTTGTAGTTAGGCAGGAAGGTCGAAGTGGTGAACGACAGAATGAACGTCCACAGGATGTAGCCATAGAAGCCCACCAGCACGATGAACATGCTCGGCGCCAGCACCAGTTTGGGTAGCCAGCGTTGCAATGCATCGAACGGCGAGGCCTTGCTGAACACAGCAACAGAACTCATGAGCAAATCCATAAAAAAAGAGAAGAACAGCTACAAGCTGCAAGCTGCAAGACCAACATCGCGCAAGCTTTTAACTTGCAACTTGAAGCTCGTAGCTTGCAGCTCGCCGCCAAGGCGCTTATTTAGCTGACTGAACCGCTGCGCCAAGTTTCTTCGCCGCATCGGCCGGGTCGGCTTTCGGGTCGTTGATGTAGTTGGTCACGACATCAAAGAACGCGCCCTGCACTGCCAGCGTGGTCGCCATGTTGTGCGCCATGCTTGGTTGCAGGCCGCCGGACTTGGCGTCTGCCAGGAAGTCTTTGGCAGCGGTCTGCGCGCAGGAATCGAAGCCGAGCTTGTCCATGTTGTTCAACATGTCGTTGCGAACCGGGATCGAGCCTTTGTTGATGCTGAAGACTTTCTGGAAGTTCTCACCCAGCACGACTTTGGCGATGTCCTGCTGACCGGCCGCAGTACCTGCGTCCTTCTGCTTGAACACGGCCAGCGAGTCGATGTTGTAGGTGAACGCCTTGTCGGTGCCCGGGAAGGCTACGCACTCGTAATCCTTGCCGGCGACTTTCTTGGCGGCGGTCCATTCGGACTTGGCCCAGTCACCCATGATCTGCATGCCGGCCTTGCCGTTGATGACCTTGGCCGCTTCGAGGTTCCAGTCCTGGCCTTTGCCGTCAGCGTCCATGTAGGTCGCGACTTTCTTCAGCTCGGTGAGAGCCTTGACCATTTCCGGGCCGGTCAGCGCTTTGTTGTCGAGATCGACGAGGGCTTTCTTGTAGCCGTCCACGCCCATCACCGACAGCACCACAGCTTCGAAAACGGTGCTGTCCTGCCATGGCTGACCACCGTGAGCCAGCGGAATGAAGCCCGCGGCTTTCAGCTTGTCGCCAGCGGCGTAGAACTCTTCGAGGGTGGTTGGATTCTTGGTGATCCCGGCTTTCTTGAACACTTCCGGGTTAATCCACAGCCAGTTCACACGGTGAATGTTCACCGGCACGGCCACGTAGTCGCCTTCGTACTTCACGGTATCGGAGACTTTCTTGTCGAGCAGGCTGTCCCACTTTTCCGACTTGGCGACGTCTTTCAACACATCGGTGTCGAGCAGACCGGTCGATGCCCATTCCTGAATGTCCGGGCCTTTGATCTGCGCGACGCCAGGCGGGTTGCCGGCGACTGCGCGGCTTTTCAGCACGGTCATGGCAGTCGCACCGCCACCACCGGCGACAGCGCCGTCTTTCCAGGTGAAACCGTCTTTTTCGACTTGCGCCTTGAGCACATCGACAGCGGCTTTTTCGCCACCGGAGGTCCACCAGTGCACGACTTCGACCGAACCTTTGGAGTCGGCAGCGGAAACACTCAGTGGCAGGATTGCGAGCGGGAACAGGGAGGCGACAGAAATGACAGTAGCGAGGCGAGAAATCGCATTCATTCGAAATGTACCTTTCTTGTTGTTATGCATTGCAAGTCTGGTGCTTGCGCTGCACGGAGTTTAAACAGAGCGTTTCGCTTCGCAGGTAACGAAGGGACGCGTAAATGTCACTGCATGGTTACACAGGAATGGGCCGAGACAACTGCGCCAAAGCGGTGGCCATGCTCGGCGCCAGCGGCAGGCGCGGGATCAGCACAGCCTGCCAGGCGTGATACAAATCGGGCTTGCCCGGCCAGATATCGGCACTCGGCACGTTTTGCGGATTGAGTTCGTGATGCCAACTGCCGTTGCAGCGGTCGATGAAATTTGTTTCGCAGAATTCCCAGAACAGCCGGTACCAGGTTTCGTATTGCTCATCGCCCGTGCGTTTGAGCAAGGCACTGGCGGCGGCACTGGCTTCGGCGTGCGTCCAGTGCAGGCGATGGCGGACAACGGCTTGATTGTTCCAGTCGAGGGTGTAGACGATGCCCGGCGCGCCATCGACATTCCAGCCATGGCGACAGTTGGCGTCAAAGAGTTTTTGCGCATCGCTGGCCAGCCAGCCCGGCGTCAGCATGCCGGCCTGGACCCGCGCAGCTTCGAGGTGCAGCAACAGCCGCGCCCATTCGAAACCGTGGCCTGGCGTGGTGCCGTACGGACGAAAACCATCGGCAGGATTGTCGTGGTTGTATTCACGCAGCGGTTGCCAGTCCCGGTCGAAGTGTTCGATGACCATGTAGCCATTCGCCGCCGCGTGACCGTGGATCACTCGCTCGACGATGCGCTGGGCCCGCACCAGCCAGCGCGGATCTCCGGTGACATCAGCCAGCGCGAGGAACGCCTCGGTCGCGTGCATGTTGCTGTTGGCGCCACGATAGGCTTCTTCTTCACTCCAGTCGCGATTGAAGAATTCGCGCATGGCGCCCTCTTCTTCGCACCAGAAATAGCTGTCGATGATGTCGATCGCATCGTCCAGCAATGCCTGCGCACCCGGTCGTTGCGCGACCACGGCGGAACTCGCGGCGAGAGCGACAAAGGCGTGCAGATAAGCGTTCTTGCCCGTGTTGTCATCGCGGTGCCGGGCAACCGCGAACCAGCCACCGTGCACCTCATCGCGCAACGGCCCGCGCAGGGCGGCAATGCCATGATCGATCAGTTCGGCGAAGCCTGGCAGCCCTTGAATGTGCGCCATGGCGAAGCTGTGGGTCATGCGCGCGGTGTTCATGGTTTCGGCTTGCGCGTTCGCTGGCAGACGGCCGCGTTCGTCGAGGTTGCCGAAACCTTCGGGCAATTTTGCCGCTTTGGCGAATTCCAGCAGGCGCAGGCCTTCGTCGGCAAGCCATCGCTGGTGGGCAGGAGCGTTCAGCAAACTGCTGAAGCCGGGGTTGAAGGTGTCCATGGCATGACCCTTTTTTGTTGTTAGGACTGCGGGCAGTCTAAACAACGGGCCGAGGTGGGCTTGTAACGAAGGGGACGGGGTTTGTCACTGGTCCGTGACATTAGAAAAGCAAAGTCAAAAGATCGCAGCCTTCGGCAGCTCCTACATTTGGAATGCGTTTCCCTGTAGGAGCTGCCGAAGGCTGCGATCTTTTGATCTTCAGTCCGCTGAACGCGGCAATTGCAGAGTCACCCGCAACCCACCCTCACGCAGATTCTGCAACGTCACTTCCCCGCCATGGCTATGGGCAATGTTGCGCGCAATCCCCAATCCCAGCCCATATCCTTGCTGCTGCCCCGCCAACCGGAAGTGCGGCTCGAACACCTGCTCCAGGCGCTGCTCCGGCACACCCGGGCCTTCATCATCAACGTGCAAGACAAACGCGCTGTCATCGTCGTCAATGTGCAGATGCGCGTTCTGCCCGTACTTCAACGCGTTGTCGATCAGATTGCCGATGCAGCGCTTGAGTGCCAGCGGCTTGCCCGGATACGCCGACAGCGCCCGGCCCTGTTGCGTTACGCGGCCATTGCCATTGGGCGCCAGGTACGGTTCGACCAGACAATCAAGCACATGGTTGAGATCAACCGGCTCGATGTTCTCGTGGATGTCGGTGTCTTTCACGCACTGCAGCGCGCCTTTGACCAGCAGCTCCAGCTCATCCAGATCGCGACCGAATTTGGCTTGCAGTTTTTCGTCTTCAAGCAATTCGACGCGCAGACGCAAACGGGTGATCGGCGTGCGCAGGTCGTGGGAAATCGCGCTGAACAACTGGCTGCGTTCGGTCAGATAGCGGCTGATGCGTTCGCGCATGGTGTTGAATGCGCGGCCCACTTCGACCACTTCACTGCCGCCACCTTCAGCCACCGGCGGGACATCGGCCCCCAGCGACAAATCCCGCGCCGCTCGCGCCAGGCGCTTGAGCGGCCGGCTCTGCCAGTGCACCAGCAAACCGATGAACAGCAGCAGAAAACCGCTGGTGAGCACAATGAACCACACCTGCTGAGACGGCAGGCCCTGTTCTTCAAGACTGGTGTACGGCTCCGGCAGCAACGACGCGATGTACAGCCATTCGCCGGGGGCCATCTGGATTTGCGTGACCAACACGGGCGGATTCACTGGCTCCAGCGTCAGCGCGTAATGCGCCCAGGAACGTGGCAGCTCATCGAGCTTCAGCCCGGCGTTAAAGATCCGCAGATCTTCAGGGCTGACGAAACTCACCGAGATATCGGTGTCATGTCCCAACGATTGGCGCAGCACTTCATCGACCGCTTTCATCACAGCCGCTTTACGCGGGGTGACCGGCAGCACATCCATGCCCAGCGGTTTGTCGTTGAGCGTGACCACGAACCGAGTGCCGCCCATGCTGCGCAACTGGTCGAGCACCAGCGGCCGGTAAGCGACCGGCAGCGAGCGGAAATAACTGACGCTGGCCGTCATCGAATGGGCCAGGCTGCGGGCGCTGGTGACCAGCCCTTCGAGCTGCGTGGCACGTAATTGCGAAACCCAGATCACGCTCGACAGTGTTTGCGCAAACAGCACTGCCAACAGGGTCAGCAGCAACATCCGCCCGAGCAGCGAGCGTGGCACCGGTATGCTTGCAGCGAGTTTGCGCAGCGACTCAATGAGCATTGCCGGCAACCACATTGGCTGCCAATTGGTAGCCGCTACCGCGCACGGTGCGAATCAGCCGTGGCGGCTTTTCGGTGTCGCGCAGGCGTTGGCGCAAACGGCTGACGGCCATATCGACGATGCGATCGAGCGGCATCAGATCGCGGCCCCGGGTGGCATTGCCGATGGTGTCGCGGTCGAGGATTTCCTGCGGGTGATCGAGGAACAGTTTCAGCAGGGCGAAATCGGCGCCGGATAGAATCACTTCTTCGCCATCCGTGTGAAACAGCCGATGGCTGACCGTGTCCAGGCGCCATTCATCGAAGGCCAGCACTTCACTGCCGCTACGCTCTTGGCCGAACTGCGCACGACGCAGCAAGGCTTTGATCCGCGCCTGCAATTCGCGTGGGCTGAACGGTTTGCCGAGATAATCGTCGGCACCGAGTTCCAGGCCGATCACCCGGTCGGCTTCGTCGGAACTGGCGGTCAGCATGATGATCGGCACCTGCGCCTGACGCGGATGCTGACGCACCCAGCGGCACAGGCTGAAACCATCCTCGTCGGGCAGCATGACATCGAGGATCACCAGATCGCTCGGCGCTTCGTTGAGCGCCTGACGAAAACTGGCACCATCGGCGGTGGCCCGCACCTGAAACCCGGCGCGGGTCAGATAGGTTTCCAGCAACTCGCGTATTTCCTGGTCGTCATCGACCAACAATATCGACTTGTTGACTGAGCTCACTTCGAAGGCATCCTTGTTGTTGGAATTGGGGCGGATTATGCCTGATGAACCTTGGAATTTTGTTGTCTGTTCTGGCGTCATCGCTGGCAAGCCAGCTCCCACAAGAATTTGCGTCGTTCACAAAACCTGTGGGAGCTGGCTTGCCAGCGATGAGAGCGACTCGGTATCAAGCCTGTTCGAGGGCTACACCGGCGCCGACAAGCCCGGAATACGGGGCTGTCACCAGCCACACCGGGATGCCTTTGAAGTAGTCGCTCATGCAGCCCTTGTCAGCGAAGCAGCGGGCGAAACCGCTTTCGAGGAAGAAATCGGCGAAGCGTGGAATCACCCCGCCGACGATGAATACCCCGCCCCGCGCGCCGGTGGTCAGCACATTGTTACCGGCCACGCGGCCGAGCCAGCAGCAGAACTGTTCAAGCACTTCCAGAGCAATCGGGTCACCGGCCAGGCCGGCTGCGGTGATCGCTTCTGGCGTTTCGAGCGTCGGCTCATGGCCATCCACCGCGCAGATCGCCCGATACAGTCGCGGCAGACCGCCGCCGCTCAACGCGGTTTCGGCGCTGACGTGGCCGATCTCGTTGTAGATGTGCTGCCACAATTGCGTTTCACGCGGACTGCTCAGCGGCAAATCGACGTGACCACCCTCGCCCGGCAACGCGGCAAACCGCCCCTCGCCCAGATCAAGCAACGTGCCGACACCCAGGCCAGTGCCCGGGCCGATCACCACCGCCGGGCGCAACGGCTCGGGCGTGCCTTCGCAGACCACGCGGAATTCGCCCGGCTGCAAACGGGTCATGCCCAACGCCATTGCCGAGAAATCGTTGGTCAGCAACAGTCGCTCGACCTGCAAGGTTTTGCAGAATGCGCTGCGGCTCAGTCGCCAGTGGTTATTGGTGAACTTGAATTCATCGCCGCTGACGGGACCTGCCACCGACAGGCACACCGAGCCGATCGAACCCGGCGCCAGACCTAGCCCGCTCAGGTACAGGCTGATCGCCTCTTCCGGGCTGGCGAAGTCCGCTGTGGCCAGCACCTGAACCGATTGCAGTTGCTGGTTTTGCCACAACGCGAACCGCGCGTTGGTGCCTCCGATGTCACCGACCAAAGCCAGTTTCAATTAAGCGTCTCCAGGGCAGAAGTGAAGGCGCTGGCGCCCTGCTCCGCCGAGCTGAAGGCCATGCGCATAAAGCCAAACAGTTCGCGACCGCTGCCAATGTTGTTGCCCAACAGGCCCTTGGCAGGTTCGCGCGCTGCAAATTCGGCGGCGTCGACCTTGAGTTGCAAAGTGCCTTTGACGCCATCGACGCGGATGATATCGCCCTCTTGCACGCGAGCCAAAGCGCCGCCGACATAAGCTTCGGGACTGACGTGAATCGCCGCGGGGATTTTCCCCGAAGCGCCGGACATCCGGCCGTCAGTCACCAGCGCTACTTTGAAGCCGCGATCCTGCAGCACGCCGAGGAACGGCGTCATCTTGTGCAGCTCCGGCATGCCATTGGAACGCGGGCCCTGGAAGCGCATCACCGCGACGAAATCCTTCTCCAACAGGCCGGCCTTGAACGCATCGGCGAGATCCTGCTGATCCTGGAACACCATCGCCGGTGCTTCGACAATCTGGTTTTCCAGCGCGACCGCCGAAACTTTCATCACTCCGCGACCGAGGTTGCCCTCCATCACGCGCAGGCCGCCTTCTTGCGAGAACGCGCGCGAAACCGGGCGCAGGATGTTTTCGTCGAGGCTATCGGTCGGGCCTTCGCGCCAGACGAGTTCACCGTTATCAAGGAACGGCTCTTTGGTGTACTGGCTCAGGCCATGGCCGAGCACCGTGTTGACATCTTCGTGCAGCAGACCGGCGCCGAGCAGCTCGCGGATCAGGAACGACATGCCGCCAGCGGCCTGGAAATGGTTGATGTCGGCTTTGCCGTTCGGATAAACGTGGCTCAGGGTCGGCACGACTTCGGAGAGGTCGGCCATGTCTTGCCAGGTCAGTTGAATGCCCGCGGCCATGGCGATGGCCGGCATGTGCAGAGTGTGGTTGGTCGAGCCGCCGGTGGCGTGCAGCGCAACGATCGAGTTGACCAAGGCCTTCTCGTCGACGATTTCGCCGATCGGCATGAAGTTGCCATTCTGTTTGGTCAAGCGCGTTACCTGATGCGCGGCTTCGCGAGTCAGCGCCTCACGCAATGGCGTGTTCGGATTGACGAAGGACGCGCCCGGCAAATGCAGGCCCATGACTTCCATCAGCAATTGATTGGTGTTGGCAGTGCCGTAAAAAGTGCAAGTGCCCGGGCTGTGGTAGGACTTCATCTCCGATTCCAACAGCTCTTCGCGGGTCGCCTTGCCTTCGGCGTATTTCTGGCGGACGTCGGCTTTTTCCTTGTTGGAAATCCCCGAAACCATCGGCCCGCCCGGTACAAAGATCGTTGGCAGATGACCGAAGCGCAGCGAGCCCATCATCAGGCCCGGAACGATTTTGTCGCAGATGCCAAGCATCAGTGCGCCGTCGAACATGTTGTGCGAAAGCGCCACGGCGGTGGACATCGCAATCACTTCGCGGCTCGGCAGGCTCAGTTCCATGCCCGGCTCGCCCTGGGTTACGCCATCGCACATTGCCGGAGTGCCACCGGCGAATTGGCCGACCGAGCCGATTTCGCGCAGGGCATGCTTGATCTGCTCCGGAAACACTTCGTACGGCTGGTGCGCCGAAAGCATGTCGTTATACGAAGACACAATGGCGATGTTCGCCGAGTTCATCATCCGCAGACTGTGTTTGTCTTCAGTGCCGCAACCGGCCACGCCATGGGCGAAGTTGGCGCATTGCAGCTTGCCGCGCATCGGGCCATCGGTGGCGGCGCCGCGAATCAATGCAAGGTAAGCCTGACGCGTGGCGCGGCTGCGGGCGATAAGCCGTTCGGTGACCTCAAGAACGCGGGGATGCATGTGTAGAACTCCAGGCTAACGGATGTGGCGACCTGATTGTCTATGCTGATCAAACGCCGCTGTCGGTGGAATGACAGACGGTTTATTTGACCATTCGGACCAGTTGATTCAGGTCACTCGTTGTAGATAAAACAAAATATTGCCACTAAAAAGGCTTGTTTTCTATTTTTATGCGAATAATCTTGTAATTCCAACAACAAAACGACGGCGGCGCTGTTCCATGACTCTTCGAATCGCAATCAATGGTTTTGGCCGCATCGGCCGTAATGTCCTGCGCGCACTGTATACCCAAGGCTATCGACAGGATTTGCAGATCGTCGCCATCAATGATCTGGGCGACAGCTCGATCAACGCGCACTTGCTCAAATATGACACCGTTCACGGCACCTTCGACGCCGAAGTGGCGCACGATAACGAGAGCCTGACGGTCAATGGCGACCGCATCGCGGTCAGCGCCATCCGCAACCCGGCCGACCTGCCATGGGCCGCGGAAAAAATCGACGTAGTGTTCGAATGCACCGGTCTGTTCACCGACCGCGCAAAAGCGGCTGCGCATATTACTGCCGGCGCACGCAAAGTGATCATCTCGGCACCGGCCAAAGGCGCCGACGCCACTGTCGTTTATGGCGTGAACCACGACATTCTGCGCCAATCGCACCAGATCATCTCCAACGCCTCGTGCACCACCAACTGCCTCGCGCCGGTTGCGCAGGTGCTGCACCGTGAGCTGGGCATCGAAAGCGGTTTGATGACCACGATTCACGCCTACACCAACGATCAGAACCTCACCGACGTTTATCACACCGACCCGTACCGCGCCCGTTCGGCCACGCAAAACATGATCCCGAGCAAGACCGGCGCTGCCGAAGCAGTTGGCTTGGTGCTGCCCGAACTGGCGGGCAAACTGACCGGTATGGCGGTGCGCGTTCCGGTGATCAACGTGTCGCTGGTTGACCTGACCGTGCAACTGAAACGCGAAGCGTCGGCCGATGAGGTTAACGCGCTGATGAAGTCCGCCAGCCAGCATTCGAAGATTTTGGGTTACAACACGTTGCCGCTGGTTTCCAGCGACTTCAACCACAACCCGCTGTCGTCGATCTTCGACGCCAACCACACCAAATCCAGCGGCAAACTGCTGAAGGTGCTGGCCTGGTATGACAACGAATGGGGCTTCTCCAACCGCATGCTGGATAACTGCCTGGCGCTGTGTAACGCCGAATAACCCGGCGCCATACAATTTGACGCAAATCCCTGTAGGAGCTGCCGCAGGCTGCGATCTTTTGATCTTGTTTGTGGAAAGGTCAAAATCAAAAGATCGCAGCCTTCGGCAGCTCCTACAGGGGCCGGTTTTACCGACTCCTGACAAATCAACGCTTGACCATTCAGCTAGATGATAAGCATTATCATTCGCTCAAAATGGATCAGGTTCTCCCGTGAGTCAATCGCGCTTCAACCACGTCTTCCTCACTCAGCGCACCTCGCTGCTGCGTACGCTGGAACGGATGGTCAACAATCACAGCACCGCTGAAGACCTGTTGCAGGAGACCTACCTGCGCGTGACGCGGGCGTTGAGCGAGCGGGCCATCGATCACCTCGAACCTTTTGTCTTCCAGACCGCACGCAACCTGGCGCTGGACCATTTGCGCGCACGCAAGATTCGCGCGCGGACCATGGTCGACGACGTGCCGCAGGATGTCGTGCACAGCATCGCCGCCCCGGCCAGCAGCGCCGAAGATGCTGCCCATGCCGAACAGATGCTGGAGCGATTGAACGTGAGCCTCAGCCAACTCAGCCCGCGTCAGCAGCAGATTTTCATTCTCAGCCGCCTGCATGGACACAGTTATCAGGAGATCGCTGACGAACTGAACGTGTCGCTGAGCACTGTGCAGAAAGAATTGAAACTGATCATGTCGATTTGCATCGGCGTTGCAGAAAGGCATGACGGCAGCGGCAAGCTTTGAGCTGCAAGCTGCAAGTAAAAACAAAAAGCAGTAACGCATCCGGCTTGCAGCTTGCAGCTTGCAGCTTGCAGCTTGAAGCTAGAAACTGCTTCGCCAGAAGCCCTGCTTCGCCAGAAGCCTCGAGGAACCACCGTGACGGACACCCACCGCTCGCCTTCGCCCGATTCGGCGCGGGACGCTGCAGCTGCAATGGACCAGGCGCTGGACTGGCTCATCGTGCTTGGCAGCCCGGATGAGGAACAGACCCGGCAGTTCCATGCCTGGCTGGCGGCTGATCCGTTGAATGCCGAGGCGTTTACCAAAGCCCAAGCAATCTGGGACGGCCCGCAGGTGGCACTGTGCGCTGAAGCACTGGCGGCTAAACCCGCGAAAGTCACCTTCCTCAAGCGTCTGCGCCCGCACTGGAAACCGTTGGCCAGCGCGGCGGTGCTGATCCTCGGACTGTTCAGTTTCAGTAATCTGCCGATGCGCATTCAAGCCGATCACCTCACCGTGGTCGGCGAGCGCCAGCGTCTGCAACTGGAGGACGGCTCGAAGGTGTTGCTCAATACCAATTCGGCCTTTTCCAGCACCATCAACGATCAACAACGGGTCGCGCGGCTGTTTCAAGGCGAGGCGTTTTTCGAGATTGCCAGCGGCCGCGCTCAGCCGCTGGAAATCGATGCCGGCCCGGTCACCGCCAGCGTGCGCGACACCGCGTTCGCCGTGCGCTATCTCGACGGCGTCGCCCAGGTCAACGTGCAACGCGGCGATGTCGATCTGCGCGCCACGCACAACGATGCCCGTGTGCGCCTGACCGCTGGGGAAAGTATCCGCATCGGCCCCAACGGTTTTGACCGCCCAGCCAAACTCGACAGCAATACCGATCTGGCCTGGGTGGATGGCCGACTGGTGTTCGAGAATTGCCCGTTGAATCAGGTTCTGGCTGAATTGCGCCGCTATTATCCGGGCTGGATCATCAACAACAACGAGCGCCTGGCAGACGTCGCCGTGACCGGAAATTACCGTCTCGACCAGCCGCTCGACGTGGTCCGCTCCCTCGCTCACATCACCTCGGCGCGCCTGCAGGAATTCCCCGCGCTGGTGATCTTGAACTAAATGAGAATTATTTTTACTCGATAGCCCACGTCAGTACGTCTCGTTATAGCCAATGCAATTGATTCGCAACAAGCGAAGCCAATCAGCACCTATAAAGATTCGTGCGACACGGAGCGCTATCGATGTCCTCTCGCCTTACCCGCCAGACTGCCAACCCTTCCCGCGTGCTGTCACTGCTGACCGCGGCCATCCTCATGGCCGGCACCGCGCCACTGATGGCGGCCACCGAACAGCCAACGCGCAGCATCGGTGATTACTCGTTTGCCATCGGCCAGCAATCCCTGGTCTCGGCCCTCAATGCATTCACCGCCGTCACCGGCTGGCAGGTCGGCTTGCCCGCAGAGCTGGGGCAAAACGTTTCGTCGCCGGGCGTGCGCGGTTCACTGGCGCCGGAAAAAGCCCTGGATCGCCTGTTGGTGGGGACCAATCTGAGCTTCCGCAAGATCGGCAACAACAACGTCGTGCTGGAAAAGCGCAGCAGCAGCGGCGCGCTCAATCTGGATCAGGTGACCATCAGCGCCACCCGCCAAGAACAGTCGGTCAACAGCGTGCCGGCCACCGTGTCCGTGCAGACCCGCGAGGATCTCGACCGCAACAACGTCAACTCGATCAAGGATCTGGTGCGTTACGAGCCGGGGGTTTCGGTGAGCGGTGCCGGCCAGCGTGCCGGCCTGAAGGGTTACAACATCCGTGGCATCGACGGCGACCGCGTACTCACGCAAGTCGACGGCGTGCAGGTTCCCGACAGCTTCTTCAACGGCCCGTACGCGCAGACCAACCGTAATTACGTCGATCCGGAAATCGTCAAACGCGTGGAGATTCTGCGGGGCCCGGCCTCGGTGCTCTACGGCAGCAACGCGATCGGCGGCGCCGTCAGCTATTACACCCTCGATCCGGACGACATCATCAAGCCCGGCCAGGATGTCGGCGCTCGTTTGAAGACCGGCTACAGCTCGGCCGACGACAGCTGGCTGACCTCCGGCACCGTCGCGGGCCGTACCGGCGAGTTCGACGGCTTGCTGCATCTGAGCCAGCGCAATGGCCATGAAACCGAATCCTACGGCGAAACCGGTGGCACCGGCCTGGGCCGCACCGAAGCCAATCCGCAAGACGTGCGCACCACCAACGTGCTGGCCAAACTCGGCTGGAACTATGCCGACGACGCACGCTTCGGCCTGACGTACGAAAAATACAAAGACGATCGCGACACCAACCAACTGAGCGCCGTCGGTGGGCCGTTCAACGCGGGTCGCGGCTTCGGCTACTACAAATCCCGCACCGGCAATGACACTGTTACCCGCGAACGCTTCGGCCTAGAACACCGCTTCGCGCTCGACACCGCGTTGGCGGACAACATCAAGTGGTCGCTCAATTACCAGATTGCCAAGACCGACCAAAGCACCGAGGAAGTCTACGCGCCGTCGCGCACTGTACTGCGCAACCGACAAACCGATTACAAGGATCGCCAGTGGGTATTCGATGCGCAGGCTGACAAGTCGTTCGCCATCGCCGACACCGATCACACCGTGACTTACGGCACGACCATCAAGCAGGACAAGGTCACCGGTCTGCGCACTGGCAGCGGCACCTGCCTGACGGTCGCTGGCGCCTGCCGCGTGATCGGTGCAGCCAGCGCCACCGACACTCTGACCCCGGCCAGCGACTTCCCGGACCCGACCATCAACAGCTACAGCCTGTTCGCCCAGGACCAGATCAGTTGGGGCAACTGGACGTTCCTGCCGGGCGCCCGCTACGACTACACCGAACTCAAGCCGCACATCACCGACGAGTTCCTCGCGACGGCCGACCAGAGCGGCAATGGCGTGGTCAGCGAGGAGAAAAAAACCTGGCATCGTCTGTCGCCGAAATTCGGCACCACCTATAGCTTCAACGACAATTACACCTGGTACGGCCAATACGCCGAGGGCTTCCGCACCCCGAGCGCCAAAGCGTTGTACGGTCGTTTCGAAAACCTCGCCGGTGGCTATCAAGTCGCGCCGAATCCTGACCTCGAACCGGAGAAAAGCAAAAGCTATGAAACCGGTGTGCGCGGCCAATTCGATGCAGGCACGTTCGATGTCGCGGTGTTCTACAACAAATATCGCGATTTCATCGACGAGAACGCCATCACCCCCGGTTACTCGGAGACCACTTTCCAAAGCAACAATATTAAACACGCGACCATCAAAGGCGTGGAGCTCAAGGGTCGCCTGAACCTCGACACCTTCGGCGCCCCGAGCGGCCTCTACACCCAAGGTTCGATGGCGTATCTGTACGGTCGCAATGATGACAGCGGCGAGCCGTTGAACAGCGTCAACCCGCTGACTGGCGTGTTCGGTCTCGGTTACGACCAGGACAACTACGGTGCGCTGCTGAGCTGGACGCTGGTCAAGCGCAAGGATCGGGTCGACAGCGCTCAGTTCAAGACGCCGGACGGCACCAGCACTCAATTCAAGACTCCCGGTTATGGCGTGCTCGACCTGGCAGGCTTCTACAAAGTCACCGACGACGTCACCGTCAATGCCGGCCTGTACAACCTGACCGACAAGAAATACTGGCAGTGGGATGACGTGCGCGGTTACGACAGCGTCGGCGAAGCCTCGGTCACGCAGCCGGCCAACCTCGATCGCCTGACCCAACCGGGGCGCAACTTCGCGATCAATCTGGTCTGGGACATCTGATTCGGCCAACCTCACGGCGTGTGTTCGATCACCGCGCCGTGAGGTTTTTTTACGCTCCGGCGCTTACCCGTACGTCTTGTTATCAAGCGCCTCATTCATTCAGGACACACTCATGACAGCTTCGGAAAAAGCCCTGCGTTCGCAACGCTTGAACCAGATTACCCATGCGCCGCACAGCACACTGGATGCGCTGGTGAAAGCGCACGCGCCATTCGAAACCCGCGCCAGTTTCGCCCGCTTTGTGGTCGCGCAGTATCTGTTCCAGTCGGAATTGGTCGAGCTGTACAACGATGCCGAACTGAGCGCCATCGTCCCGGATCTGCCGGCACGTTGCCGCGCCGAAGCGGCCAAGGCTGATCTTGCCGATCTGCACACCGCAGTGCCGGCGCCCGTCGCAGGCGCGGTGAAAAACCCGAGCAAGGCACGCGCGCTGGGCTGGATCTTCGTCTCCGAAGGCTCGAAGCTCGGCGCGGCGTTCCTGATCAAACGGGCGGTGGCGCTGGACTTGAGCGAAACGTTCGGCGCCCGTCACTTGGGCGAACCCGAAGGTGGCCGCGCCGAAGGCTGGAAGAGCTTTGTGCGCACCCTCGACGCCTTGCCGTTCACCGCGGAAGAAGAAGCCGAAGTGGAACAAGGCGCGCTGGATGCCTTCAACCGCTTCACGGTGTTGCTGGAACAGGCGTACGCAACAGAAGCCGAACCAGCCTGATATCCGCGATCCCCCCGGTAGGAGCTGCCGCAGGCTGCGATCTTTTGATCCTGTTTTCAAAAAGTCAAAAGATCGCAGCCTGCGGCAGCTCCTACCGGGGGCCGGGTAAATCTGTAAGATCTCCGTTCCGCTTCAGAAGCCACCGCTGAGCCCATGCCCGCATTCGCCTCCTCAAAACTCGCCCGTCTGCTGTTTGGCCTGCTGGCCTATGTCAGCCTTGGCGTTGGCCTGATCGCCATCGTCGTGCCCGGCCTGCCGACCACCGAGTTCATCCTCCTCGCCGCCTGGGCTGCCACGCGCAGTTCGCCGCGCCTGAGTGCCTGGCTGGAAAATCATCGCCTGTTCGGGCCGATCCTGAGCAACTGGCGCAACGGCAAGATCATCGCGCGCAAGGCCAAGGTCAGCGCCACGCTGAGCATGCTGCTGTGTGCAACGTTGATGCTGGCGATGCTCGATCACGGCTGGCCGGTCTATCTGGCGACAGCGGGCATGAGCCTGGGCAACCTGTGGATCTGGTCGCGGCCGGAATCGATTCCTTTCTGACCGCGTTTACCCCTTGTGTAAAAGCTCCTGTGGTGAGGGGATTTATCCCCGACGTGGCTGCGAAGCAGCCACAAAGCGGCTTTGCGTGATCGGTCGGGCAGCAGCGTCATCAGAGCATGGGGCCTGCTTCGCAGGCCATCGGGGATAAATCCCCTCACCACAAAAGCTGACCTCTTTCCTGCAAACACCCATTTCAACCCGTTGAACATCCCTGAATTTATTAGCTTTTCCAGCACTTTCCCCTGCGCAAACGTTTAGCGCTGACCGTCCGTCGGCAGCCGCCTCATGCGCACTCGTTCCTCGCCGATGAGCATTGAATGGCGCTGAATGGATTTGGCAGACCGGGGCCTACGCCCAAGCCACCCGTTTATTCATTCGCGAGATCGCCCCATGTTCGACTCTCTTTCCATTCGCCTGAAAATCGTCCTGCTCTCCGGCCTGTGCTTGCTGGGTGTAGTCGCGCTGATTGTTGGCATGAACATCTACCAGACCAATCGGAACGACGAACTGGTCAGCACTTCCAGTAACCAATTGCTCACCGCCAGTGTGCAGAACCTGCTGCAAGCCAAAGCCGCCGAACAAGCGGTGCGGGTGCAGAAAACCTTTGGCGAAAGCCTGTTGGTAATCACCGCGCTCGCGGATCAGATCGAGGATCTGCGGGCGATGGCCGCCAAGCGTTCGCTGGAAGCCGGGGCCATACGTGAAGAGTTGAACCAGAACCTCAAAACCGCGTTCGAGCGTAACGATAAAGTGCTCGGCATCTGGCTCGCCTTCGAACCCAATGGCCTTGACGGCAAGGACAACGAGTTCGCCAACGATGCCGCGCGTCAGTCCAACGAAGCCGGGCGTTTCGCTTCGTACTGGAGTCGTGCCGCCGGCGCGTCGCTGAACACGATCATGGTCGAAGACGATCTGACCAAAACCACCCTCAGTGTCAGCGGCACGCCGTACAACAGTTGGTACACCTGCCCTCGCGACAACAAGCGCACCTGCCTGCTCGACCCGTACGCCGACACCGTCGGTGGCAAGGAAATGCTCATGACGACCATTTCCGTACCGCTGCTGGTCGACGGCAAAGCCATCGGCGTGGTCGGCGTGGACATCGCCCTCGATGCCTTGCAAGCCGCCGCCGTTGACTCGCAACGCAGCCTGTTCAACAACGCCGGGCACATGCTGATCGTCTCCGGCAGCGGCGTGCTTGCTGCCGACAGCGCGGACGCGACCCGCGTCGGCAAAAAAATCAGCGACACCCTCGGCGCCGATGGCAAAGATGTTTTGCAACTGGTCGCCAGCGGCACAGCAAAAATCCTCGAACAGGGCGAACTGATCCGCGCCGTGTACCCGGTTGATCCGATCGGCAACTCACGCGCCTGGGGCGTGGTCATTGATCTGCCCAAGCAAGTGCTGCTGGCCGACTCGGTCAAGCTGCAAGCAGTGCTCGATGATGCACAGGAAACCGGCGTCCTCACGGCATTGCTGGTAGCCGTTGCCGCCGGCCTCGTCGGCCTGCTGCTGATCTGGCTCACCGCCTCCGGCGTCACCCGCCCGATCAATAGCGTTGCCGACATGCTGAAGAACATCGCCAGCGGCGAAGGCGATCTGACCCAGCGCCTGAACTACAGCAAGAAAGACGAATTGGGCGAACTGGTGAACTGGTTCAACCGCTTCCTCGACAAGCTGCAACCGACTATCGCGCAGATCAAACAGAGCATCACCGAAGCCCGTGGCACGGCTGATAAGTCGTCGGAAATTGCCCGGCAGACCAGCGAAGGCATGCAGGTGCAGTTCCGTGAAATCGATCAGGTTGCGACCGCGTCCAACGAAATGAGCGCTACCGCCCACGACGTCGCCAACAGCGCCTCGAACGCGGCCAACGCCGCCAAGGGTGCCGATCAATCGGCGCGGGACGGCATGTTGATCATCGAGCGCAGCACCCGCGACATCAATCAGCTGGCCGATGAAGTCAGCAAAGCGGTGACCGAAGTCGAAGCGCTGGCAGTCAACAGCGAGCAGATCGGCTCGGTGCTGGAAGTGATCCGCAGCATCGCCGAACAGACCAACCTGCTGGCCCTCAACGCCGCTATCGAAGCCGCTCGCGCTGGCGAAAGCGGTCGCGGTTTTGCCGTGGTTGCCGACGAGGTGCGCAACCTCGCCAAGCGCACGCAGGACTCGGTGGAAGAAATTCGCGTGGTGATCGAGCGCATTCAGACCGGCACCCGTGGCGTCGTCGCGACCATGCATTCGAGCCAGACCCAGGCGCACAACAACGCCGGGCAGATTCGTCAGGCCGTCGATGCGCTGGGCAAGATCAGCGACGCGGTGACAGTGATCAGCGACATGAACCTGCAAATCGCCAGCGCCGCCGAACAGCAGAGCGCCGTGGCCGAAGAGGTCAACCGCAACGTCTCGGCGATTCGTACCGTCACCGAAACCTTGATTGAGCAAGCTACCGAGTCGGCTGCAGTCAGCAGCCAGCTCAATAGCCTGGCGAGTCAGCAGATGAAATTGATGGATCAGTTCCGCGTGTAGGCGCCAGAGCGGGAATAACAATAATCCCTGTGGGAGCTGGCTTGCCAGCGATGGCGGCAGGTCAGTGACCATTCTGTGGCTGACACACCGCTATCGCTGGCAAGCCAGCTCCCACAGGGGTGAGTGTTGATCCTGCGGTTTCATCTAAGCCGCGATTCTTTTGCACTATCATCCCCCTCTCCCCGGAGGGCCTTCGATGACTGATCTGCTCACGTCCATTCAAGCCGCGCTCGGCCTGCCGCGCACGCCGATTCCGGTCAGCGGTCACGGTGCTCTGCCCTCGGCGTTCGCCGTCACCGATCTGGCCTGCGCGAGCATTGCCGCTGCCGGGCAGGCCGTTTGCGAATTGCTCAAACAGCAAACCGGCTACTTGCCTGCCGTTGCAGTCGACCGGCGCCTGGCGTCGTTCTGGTTCTCGACTTCGCTTCGTCCGATCGGCTGGCAGGTGCCGCCACTGTGGGATCCGATCACCGGTGACTACGCGACACGGGACGGCTGGATCCGCCTGCACACCAACGCCCCGCATCACCGCGCTGCTGCTGAACATGTGCTCGGTGCCTGCGCCGATCGTGCCGCAATGGCAGCGCAAGTCGCGCAATGGACCAGCGCGGATCTGGAGCAAGCGGTGGTCGCGGCCAATGGCTGCGCCGCACAAATGCGCAGTTGGGCGCAATGGCAGCAGCATCCGCAGGGGCTGGCGGTGAATGCTGAACCGTTGGTGCAATTCATCGAACAGCAAAGCCCGCAGGTCTTGGCTTGGCAAGGGTCGCCCGCGCGACCGCTGGCCGCAATCAAAGTCCTCGATCTGACCCGCGTGCTCGCCGGCCCAACCGCCAGCCGTTTCCTCGCAGGCCTTGGCGCCAACGTGCTGCGCATCGATCCGCCGAGCTGGAACGAGCCCGGCGTGGTCCCGGAAATGACCTTGGGCAAACGCTGTGCGCGGCTGGATTTGCAGGTGCCAGCGGACCGCGCGATGTTCGAAAATCTATTGAAAGATGCCGACGTTCTCCTGCACGGTTACCGCGCCGATGCGCTCGAACATCTCGGCTTCGGCGCAGAGCGCCGGCGGCAACTGGCACCGGGGCTGATCGATGTCTGCCTCAATGCCTACGGCTGGAGCGGGCCGTGGCAGAACCGCCGCGGCTTCGACAGCCTGGTGCAGATGAGCAGCGGCATCGCCGAAGCCGGCCAGCACTGGAAGCACAGCGACAAACCGACGCCGCTGCCAGTGCAGGCGCTGGATCATGCGACCGGGTATCTGATGGCGGCGAGTGCGATCAGGCTGCTGACGGGGCGTCTGGCCACGGGGCGCGGGGGTTCGGCGCGGTTGTCGTTGGCGCGCACGGCGAAGCTGCTGATCGAGCATGGGTCGGGAACGCTTGACCCGCTGCAGGCCGAAGATGGGCAGGATCAGGATTCGGCGATCGAACACACAGCGTGGGGACCAGCGCGGAGGTTGCGCGTGCCGGTGCAGATCAGCGGGACGGCGGTTTCGTGGGATTTGCCGGCGACGGAGTTGGGCTCGCATCCTCCGTGCTGGCCATGAGAAGCCCCTCACCCTAGCCCTCTCCCAGAGGGAGAGGGGACTGATTGGGGATATTGGAGAGTTACGCCGACGTGAAAGATTTTTGTCGAATCCGAATCGACTCGATCGCTCAGGTCGATGTATAGCGCCAGATACCTCGGTCGGCCCCCTCGCCCTCTGGGAGATGGCTGGGGTGAGGGGCCGCTTTTCAGATCACAACGACAACACCCCGCTATACAACCCATACGCGGCCAGCCCCGCGCCGATCACCACGCAGGCAAAAATCCCCTTCTCCACCGTGGTGAAAACCGGCTGCCCCTGTTCATGCTTGGCCTTGGCAAACAGAATCACTCCGGGCGCATACAACAGCGCCGACAGCAGTAGATATTTCACGCCACCGGCATACAACAGCCACACCGCGTAAACCAATGCGATGCCGCCAATCAGCAAATCCTTGGTGCGTTCCGCCGAGGCGTGTTCGTAGGTTTCGCCGCGCCCGCTGAGCAGCACCGCGTAGGCCGCCGACCACAGGTACGGCACCAGAATCATCGACGAGGCCAGATAAATCAGACTGGTGTAAGTGCCCGCCGAGAACAGCGTGATCAGCAGGAAAATCTGAATCATCGCGTTGGTCAGCCATAGCGCGTTGACCGGCACGTGGTTCTTGTTTTCCTTCTTCAGGAACGCCGGCATGGTCTTGTCCTTGGCCGTGGCGAAGAGAATTTCTGCGCACAGCAATGCCCACGACAACAACGCCCCGAGCAGGGAAATCGCCAGCCCGACGCTGATCAGCAGCGCACCCCAGGGTCCGACGATGTGTTCGAGCACTGCCGCCAGTGAAGGGTTTTGCAGATTGGCCAGTTCCGGCTGACTCATGATCCCCAGCGACAACACATTGACCAGCACCAGCAGCGCCAGCACGCCGACAAACCCGATTACCGTGGCGCGGCCGACATCGCTGCGTTTTTCCGCGCGCGCCGAATACACGCTGGCGCCTTCGATGCCGATGAACACGAACACGGTGACCAGCATCATGTTGCGCACCTGATCCATCACCCCGCCGAAGTTCGGGTTGCTGCGGCCCCAGATATCGCGGGTAAAAATGTCAGCCTTGAACGCCACGGCCGCGATAACAATGAACATGATCAGCGGCACCACTTTGGCCACGGTGGTCAACTGGTTGATCAGCGCTGCTTCCTTGATTCCGCGCATCACCAGAAAATGCACGGCCCACAACAGCACCGAGGCGCAAGCAATGGCAATCGGCGTATTGCCCTGACCGAACACGGGGAAAAAGTAACCGAGAGTGCTGAACAGCAAGACGAAATAGCCGACGTTGCCCAGCCACGCGCTGATCCAGTAACCCCACGCCGAGGAAAAACCCATGTAGTCGCCGAACCCCGCCTTGGCGTAGGCATAGACCCCGGAGTCCAGCTCCGGCTTGCGATTGGCCAGGGTCTGAAAGACGAATGCCAGCGTCAGCATGCCGACTGCGGTGATGGCCCAACCGATCAGAATCGCTCCCGCATCGGCGCGTGCGGCCATGTTCTGCGGCAAGGAAAAAATTCCTCCGCCAATCATCGACCCCACCACCAGAGCGATCAACGCGCCAAGGCGCAGTTTTTGCGTCGGTTGCGGCATGCAAATCTCCTCGAAAAAAACGCTGATGTTTTATTTGTAACAACTGCTGACTAAAACCGTAAGGGTAAATGACGTTTATCAGGTAATGGCGAAGCTCCCGACTCTTATATATAGCTGATGACGATAAACCCGAGCTCATTAAGTCAGTTCTGTGCGCCGATCCTGATAATTCATTTCTGCGCTGAAAACAGATGACGGACATTTGCCAAACGCTGAAAAGCAACTAGCGTCATAGTTCGAAAGCATTAATAGCTATTCCCAATTGCGCCAGCCGAATCGCTCTGGCGCGGGCCTTTCCAGACGACAGCGTTATGCCCGCAACGGGTTGATAAGTCATTCATTAACAATGGAATGTGACCATGCACTGATCCAAGTCAGCTGTTCGAACAGACAACAGTACTAGGCTGTGAGCTCTCCTTTCCTGCAATGGAGTCATGCAAATGTCTGAAGCGCCCGGAAAACTAAGACTCGGTGCACTGGTTGCACTGGTAGTCGGTTCAATGATCGGTGGCGGAATATTTTCATTGCCACAAAACATGGCCGCCAGCGCCGACGTCGGTGCAGTGCTGATCGGCTGGGCCATTACCGCAGTCGGCATGCTCACCCTCGCTTTCGTCTTTCAGACCCTCGCCAACCGCAAGCCGGACCTGGACGGCGGTGTCTACGCTTACGCCAAGGCCGGATTCGGCGACTACATGGGTTTCTCCTCGGCCTGGGGCTACTGGATCAGCGCCTGGCTGGGCAACGTCGGTTACTTCGTTCTGCTGTTCAGCACCCTCGGTTACTTTTTCCCGATCTTCGGCGAAGGCAATACCCCGGCGGCGGTGATCGGCGCGTCCTTGCTGCTGTGGGGCGTGCATTTTTTGGTGTTGCGCGGGATCAAGGAAGCGGCGTTCATCAACCTGGTGACCACCGTCGCCAAGGTCGTGCCGCTGCTGCTGTTCGTGTTGATCGCCATCTTCGCGTTCAGACTGGACATCTTCACCGCCGATATCTGGGGCGTGAAAAACCCGGATCTGGGCAGCGTGATGAACCAGGTGCGCAACATGATGCTGGTCACCGTGTGGGTGTTCATCGGCATCGAAGGCGCGAGCATCTTCTCCGCGCGCGCCGAAAAACGCTCGGACGTCGGCAAGGCCACGGTGATTGGTTTCATCACCGTGCTGTTGTTTCTGGTGCTGGTGAACGTGCTGTCGCTGGGCATCATGACCCAACCGGAACTGGCAAAACTGCAGAACCCGTCGATGGCCGCCGTGCTTGAACACGTGGTCGGTCACTGGGGCGCGGTGCTGATCAGCGTCGGCCTGATCATCTCGTTGCTGGGCGCCCTGCTGTCGTGGGTGCTGCTGTGCGCGGAGATCATGTTTGCCGCCGCCAAAGACCACACCATGCCGGAGTTTCTGCGCAAGGAAAACGCCAACAACGTGCCGGTCAACGCGCTATGGCTGACCAATGCGATGGTGCAGGTTTTCCTGATCATCACGCTGTTCTCGGCCAGCACTTACCTGTCGCTGATCTACCTCGCCACTTCGATGATTCTGGTGCCGTACCTGTGGTCGGCGGCCTATGCCCTGCTGCTGGCGGTGCGCGGCGAGAGCTACGAAGGTTTTGCCGCCGAGCGGCGCAAGGATCTGATCATCGGCGGTATCGCCCTGATCTATGCGGTGTGGTTGTTGTACGCCGGCGGGGTCAAGTACCTGCTGCTGTCGGCGCTGCTTTATGCGCCCGGCGCGATCCTGTTCGCCAAGGCCAAGCTTGAGCTCAAACAACCGGTTTTCACCAACGTCGAGAAGCTGATTTTCGCCGCAGTGGTCGTGGGCGCCGTGGTGGCGGCCTACGGTCTCTACGATGGTTTCCTGACGCTGTAACCCCTGATTGATTGTCATCTGGAGGAACACTGAAATGACCACGGAAAAAGTGAAGTACGGCGTCCACTCCGAAGCCGGGAAACTGCGAAAAGTCATGGTTTGCTCCCCAGGTCTGGCCCATCAGCGGCTGACCCCGAACAACTGCGATGAACTGCTGTTCGACGACGTGCTGTGGGTGGCGCAGGCCAAGCGCGACCACTTCGACTTCGTCACCAAAATGCGCGAGCGCGGCATCGATGTGCTGGAAATGCACAACCTGCTCACCGACATCGTCGCCATCCCGGAAGCGCTGGACTGGATTCTGGAGCGCAAGGTCACCGCCGACTCGGTAGGCCTGGGCCTGATCAGCGAAGTGAAATCCTGGCTGAAAAGCCTCGAGCCACGGCACATTGCCGAATTCCTGATTGGCGGCGTCTCGGCTGATGATCTGCCGGACAGCTTCGGTGGCAAGACCATCCAGATGTTCCGCGACTTCCTCGGCCACTCCAGCTTCATCCTGCCGCCGCTGCCCAACACCCAGTTCACCCGTGACACCACGTGCTGGATCTACGGTGGCGTAACGCTGAACCCGATGTACTGGCCGGCGCGCCGTCAGGAAACCCTGCTGACCACCGCCATCTACAAATTCCACCCGCAATTCACCAACGCCGAATTCGAAATCTGGTACGGCGACCCGGACAAGGACCACGGCAACGCCACGCTCGAAGGCGGCGACGTAATGCCGATCGGTAACGGTGTGGTGCTGATCGGCATGGGCGAGCGCTCATCGCGTCAGGCCATCGGCCAACTGGCGTTGAACCTGTTCAAGAACAAGGCCGTAGAAAAAGTTATCGTCGCCGGGCTGCCGAAGTCCCGAGCGGCGATGCACCTGGACACCGTGTTCAGCTTCTGCGACCGCGACCTGGTGACGATCTTCCCGGAAGTGGTCAACCAGATCGTCGCGTTCACCCTGCGCCCTGATGAAAGCAAACAGGGCGGCGTCGACATCCGCCGCGAAGAAGGCAATTTCCTCGACACCGTTGCCGCGGCGCTCAACCTGCCCAAGCTGCGCGTGGTGGAAACCGGCGGCAACAGCTTCGCCGCCGAACGCGAGCAATGGGACGACGGCAACAACGTGGTGGCGGTGGAGCCGGGCGTGGTCATCGGCTACGACCGCAACACCTACACCAACACCCTGCTGCGCAAGGCTGGCGTTGAAGTCATCACCATCAGCGCCGGTGAACTCGGCCGTGGTCGTGGCGGCGGCCATTGCATGACCTGCCCGATTATCCGCGACCCGATCGATTACTAACTTTTTCTTAACACGACCCGGCGCTGTGAAAGCGTAGCGAGCGAAGGAAAGACAAGGCAAAAACAGGCGAGGAAGCGGAGTCTACTGACTGTAAATGAGCATTCCGAGCCTGTTTTTAACGCAGTATTTCCGAGCGCAGTAGCTTTCACAGTGTCGGGCAAGGAGAATCATCATGGCGTTTAATATTCACAACCGTAACCTGCTCAGCCTGGAACACCACACCCCACGTGAGCTGCGTTACCTGCTCGACCTGTCACGCGACCTCAAACGCGCGAAATACACCGGCACCGAGCAACAGCATCTGAAGGGCAACAACATCGCCCTGATCTTCGAAAAAACCTCGACCCGCACCCGTTGCGCATTCGAAGTAGCGGCCTACGATCAAGGCGCTAACGTCACTTACATCGACCCGAATTCCTCGCAGATCGGCCACAAGGAAAGCATGAAGGACACCGCCCGCGTGCTCGGGCGCATGTACGACGCGATCGAATACCGTGGCTTTAAACAGGAAATCGTTGAAGAGTTGGCCAAGTTCGCCGGTGTGCCGGTGTTCAACGGCCTGACCGATGAATATCACCCGACCCAGATGATTGCCGACGTGCTGACCATGCGTGAACACGCTGACAAGCCAATCCACGAAATCAGCTACGCCTACCTCGGCGATGCGCGCAATAACATGGGTAACTCGCTGCTGCTGATCGGCGCCAAACTGGGCATGGACGTGCGTATCTGCGCGCCGAAAGCGCTGTGGCCGCTGGACGATCTGGTGGCGCGCTGCAAAAAATACGGCGAAGAAAGTGGCGCGCGCATCACCCTCACCGAAGACCCGAAGGAAGCGGTCAAAGGCGTGGACTTCATTCACACCGACGTTTGGGTGTCGATGGGCGAACCGGTGGAAGCCTGGGCCGAGCGCATCCAGCAGCTGCTGCCGTATCAGGTGAATGCCGAGCTGATGAAGGCCTCCGGCAACCCGCGCACCAAGTTCATGCATTGCTTGCCGGCGTTTCATAACAGCGATACCAAGGTCGGCAAACAAATCGCCGAACAGTATCCGCACCTGAAAAACGGCATCGAAGTGACTGACGACGTGTTCGAGTCCCCGGCCTGCATCGCCTTCGAGCAGGCGGAAAACCGCATGCACACAATCAAGGCGATCCTGGTCTCGACCCTGGCTGATCTCTGACGCCACAGCGCTCCCGCTGAAGGAACCGGAAACCCAATGTGGGAGCGAGCCTGCTCGCGAAAGCGTCAGATCAGACAACATCACTGTTGAATGACACACCGCATTCGCGAGCAGGCTCGCTCCCACAGGGATTCCGGTTCCGACAGGGAGATCGAGTCGTTTGTCATACCTCTGCTTAGAAGGATTGCACCATGCGTATCGTCGTAGCCCTGGGCGGTAACGCCCTGCTCCGCCGTGGTGAGCCGATGACCGCTGACAATCAGCGCGCCAACATCCGCATCGCCACCGAGCAAATCGCCAAGATTCATCCCGGCAATCAACTGGTCATCGCCCACGGTAACGGCCCGCAAGTCGGCCTGCTATCTTTGCAAGCGGCGGCCTACACCTCCGTCACACCCTACCCGCTGGACGTGCTCGGCGCGGAAACCGAAGGCATGATCGGTTACATCATTGAACAGGAACTCGGCAATCTGCTCGACTTTGAAGTGCCGTTCGCCACGCTGCTGACTCAGGTCGAAGTCGACGCCAACGATCCAGCTTTCAAGAACCCGACCAAGCCGATCGGCCCGGTCTACGAAAAAGCCGAAGCGGAAAAACTCGCCGCTGACAAAGGCTGGGCAATCGCCCCTGACGGCGACAAGTTTCGTCGAGTGGTCGCCAGTCCGCGACCGAAACGCATTTTCGAAATTCGCCCGATCAAATGGTTGCTGGACAAGGGCAGCATCGTCATCTGCGCCGGTGGCGGCGGCATCCCGACCATGTATGACGAAAACCGTAATCTCAAAGGCATCGAGGCGGTGATCGACAAGGATCTGTGTTCGTCGTTGCTTGCCGAGCAACTGGAAGCGGACTTGCTGGTGATCGCCACCGACGTCAATGCCGCGTTTATCGACTACGGCAAGCCTTCGCAGAAAGCCATCGCCGAAGCCCACCCGGACGAACTTGAACGCCTCGGTTTCGCCGCTGGCTCCATGGGGCCTAAGGTCCAGGCAGCCTGCGAATTCGCGCGCCATACTGGCAAGGTTGCGGTGATCGGTTCGCTGGCGGATATCGAAGCCATCGTGCAAGGCACCGCCGGTACGCGGGTCAGCACGGCGAAACCGGGCATCAGCTACCGATAACAATAAACGCCGGGGCAGGCTGACCGCCTGCCCTGCTCCCATGCCTTGAAAGGAGTAGCTCAATGGCCCAGTTCGAACCCGGTCATCTGCACATCGAGCGGCACGCGTTGACCGACGATGACGTCAATTACAACGTTTGCCTCGACTATGAAGTGTTCACCGACCCGCAGAAAGGCAAAGGGATTCAGTTCACGCTGCATGGCAGCATGCAGGGCAAGGACGTGAAGGAAACGTTTTTTCTGCCCAAGGAAGAGGCCTACAACTTTGCCCGCGATGTCACAAGGATCGCCGAGAAATACGGCATTCCCAAGACCCACAGCCAGATTGGCTCGGTGCACAAGCATTACGATCTGATGTTTGAAGATATTCGGCAGAAGTTGAATATGCACTCTGGGGATCCGGTCAATCCCGAGCATTTCGAATAGAAATCAAGAGCCCCTCACCCTAGCCCTCTCCCGGAGGGAGAGGGGACTGATTGGGGGATGCTTCAGGATTACGTCGACCTGAACCTGCGTCACCGAATCCATAATCGACTCGATCGTTCAGGTCGAAGTATCACCCAAGACACCGCGGTCAGCTCCCTCTCCCTCCGGGAGAGGGCTGGGGTGAGGGTGCTTTTGATTTAAGGCATACTTGCCCCCCTCCGCTCTGCAGATCACTGAACCGCCCCATGCGTATCCACGTCAGCTTCATCGACCGCGTCGGCATCACCCAGGAAGTTCTGGCCATCCTCGGTGGGCGCAATCTCAATCTGGATGCGGTGGAAATGATCCCGCCGAACGTTTACATCGATGCGCCGACCCTCAGCCCGCAAGTGCTCGAAGAGCTCAAAGATGCGCTGTTTCGCGTGCTCGGCGTGCAAGCGGTAACTGTGGTGGACATCCTTCCCGGCCAGCGCCGGCACTTGCAGCTCGATGCCCTGCTCGCGGCGATGACCGACCCGGTGCTGGCCCTCGACAGTGCCGGCAAAGTGCTGCTGGCCAACCCGGCCTTGATTGCGTTGTACGGTCGCGAACCGGCCGGCGAAAGCGTCTCGGCGCTGTTCAACGATCCTGGCCTGCTCGACACCCTGCTCGAAAACGGTTTCCGCCTGCCGCTGCGCGAAATCACCGTCAATGGCCAGACTCTGCTGCTCGACGCCACGCCGATCACCGATGCCGGCGCCCTGCTGACGCTCTATCAGCCGAACCGCATCGGCGAACAACTCTCGGCACTGCACCACGATCATGCCGAAGGCTTCGATGCACTGCTCGGCGAATCGCCGCCGATCCGTACGCTCAAGGCCCGTGCGCAACGGGTCGCGGCGCTTGATGCGCCGCTATTGATTCAAGGCGAAACCGGCACCGGTAAAGAACTGGTGGCCCGCGCCTGCCATGCAATCAGTGCGCGACACAGCGCGCCGTTTCTCGCTCTGAACTGCGCAGCCCTGCCGGAAAACCTCGCCGAGAGCGAACTCTTCGGCTACGCCCCCGGCGCTTTCACTGGCGCGGCGCGTGGCGGTAAACCGGGGCTGATGGAGCTGGCCAACCAGGGCACGGTGTTTCTCGATGAAATCGGCGAGATGTCGTTGTACTTGCAGGCCAAACTCCTGCGGTTCCTGAATGACGGCAGCTTCCGACGCGTCGGCGGCGATCGTGAAGTGAAGGTCAACGTGCGCATCCTCAGCGCGACTCACCGCGACCTGGAAAAAATGGTCAGCGAAGGCCTGTTCCGCGAAGACCTGTTCTATCGCCTCAACGTACTCAACGTCGAAGTCCCGCCATTGCGCGAACGCGGCCAGGACATTCTATTGCTGGCGCGCTACTTCATGCAGCAGGCCTGCGCGCAGATTCAGCGCCCGGTCTGTCGCCTCGCGCCGGGCACCTATCCGGCCCTGCTCGGCAACCGCTGGCCGGGCAACGTGCGGCAACTGCAGAACGTGATTTTCCGCGCGGCGGCGATTTGCGAGAGCAGCCTGGTCGATATTGGCGATCTCGACATCGCCGGCACCTCCGTCGCGCGCCAGACTGACACCGATGTCGACAGCCTCGAACAAGCCGTCGAGTCGTTCGAACGGACGCTGCTGGAAAAGCTCTACGTCAGCTACCCCTCGACCCGGCAACTGGCGAGCCGCTTGCAGACCTCGCACACAGCCATCGCCCATCGATTGCGCAAGTACGGCATCCCCAACAAACCCTGAATCCCCACAAATCCCCTGTAGGAGCTGCCGAAGGCTGCGATCTTTTGATTTTGTTTTTCAAAGATCAAGATCAAAAGATCGCAGCCTTGCGGCAGCTCCTACAAGTCAGAATTTGATCGCATCTGAAAACGACCTCCATCTGTACTGAAAGCGCTACAGCGGAACGATATCGCTACAGTATCCTTCGATCAGCGCTGTGCAAGGCTTTGATCCCGTTCAGCTTTTATCCATGCGCCGCGCTGTAGCGAATTCGCTACAGCAGCCAGCTTTTCAATAACCTCGAAAACCTTCAAGCCATTGATTTAAATAGATAAATTCATCTTGGCCGCGTTCTTGCTAACAACCTCCTCATTAATAAGGGCTTACTGCCCAACGCTTTCCACCGCGTCCACCAGACGAGTCTGGCCCCTGAGGAGTTTCCATGAGCGAGTTGCGTTTTACTGAAGATCACGAATGGCTGCGCGCCGAAGCCGATGGCAGTGTCACCGTCGGCATCACCGCTTTCGCGCAGAACGCCTTGGGCGACGTGGTGTTCGTGCAACTGCCTGAGCTGCATGCTTACGAAAAAGGCGCGGAAGCTGCCACCGTGGAATCGGTGAAAGCCGCCAGCGGCGTATATATGCCGCTTGACGGTGAAGTGCTGGAAGTTAACCCGGCGCTGCAAGACGCCCCGGAACTGGTCAACGATGATCCGCTGGGCGAAGGCTGGTTCTTCCGCTTCCAGCCAAGCGATGCCGCCGCTGTCGGCAAACTGCTCGATCAGGACGCCTACGACCGTCTGATCAAAGCCCAAGCCGAAGCCTGAGGAATTACGCCATGACCGCCATCAATCTCGGCACTGCCAACGAATTCATCGCCCGTCACATCGGCCCGCGCGCCGGTGACGAGCAAGCCATGCTCAACAGCCTCGGCTTCGATTCGCTCGAAGCCCTCAGCGCCAGCGTTATCCCGGAAAGTATCAAGGGCACCAGCGTGCTCGGCATGGACGACGGGTTGAGCGAAGCCGATGCCCTGGCGACGATCAAATCCATCGCCGGCAAAAATCAGCTGTTCAAAACCTACATCGGCCAGGGCTACTACAACTGCCATACGCCGTCGCCGATCCTGCGCAACTTGCTGGAAAACCCGGCCTGGTACACCGCGTACACGCCGTACCAACCGGAAATTTCCCAGGGCCGTCTCGAAGCGCTGCTGAACTTCCAGACCATGATCAGCGACCTCACCGGCCTGCCGATTGCCAACGCTTCCTTGCTCGATGAAGCAACCGCCGCTGCCGAAGCCATGACCTTCTGCAAACGCCTGAGCAAGAACAAGGGCAGCCACCAGTTCTTCGCCTCGAGCCACAGCCACCCGCAAACCCTCGACGTACTGCGCACCCGTGCCGAGCCGCTGGGCATTGAAGTGATCGTGGGCGATGAGCGCGAACTGACCGACGTGACGCCGTTCTTCGGCGCACTGCTGCAATACCCGGCGAGCAACGGTGATGTGTTCGACTACCGCGAGCTGACCGAGCGCTTCCACGCTGCCAACGCGTTGGTGGCCGTGGCCGCTGATCTGCTGGCCCTGACCGTGCTGACCGCCCCGGGCGAGTTCGGCGCTGACGTCGCCATCGGTTCTGCACAACGCTTCGGCGTGCCGCTGGGTTTCGGTGGCCCGCACGCTGCTTACTTCTCCACTAAAGATGCATTCAAGCGCGACATGCCCGGCCGTCTGGTCGGCGTCTCGGTTGACCGTTTCGGCAAGCCGGCACTGCGTCTGGCGATGCAGACCCGCGAGCAACACATCCGCCGCGAGAAGGCCACATCCAACATCTGCACCGCGCAGGTGCTGCTGGCGAACATCGCCAGCATGTACGCCGTCTACCACGGCCCGAAAGGCCTGACGCAGATCGCCAACCGCATCCATCACCTGACTGCAATCCTGGCCAAGGGCCTGACCGCGTTGGGTGCCAAGGTCGAACAAGCCAGCTTCTTCGACACCCTGACCGTGGCCACCGGCGCGCACACTGCCGCGCTGCACGACAAGGCGCACGCCGCGCAGATCAACCTGCGCGTGATCGACGCTGAACGCCTGGGCCTGTCGGTCGATGAAACCACCACCCAGGCCGACATCGAAACCTTGTGGAGCCTGTTCGCCGACGGCAAGAACCTGCCGGATTTCGCCGGTTTAGCCGCCGCAGTACAAAGCACTATCCCAGCAGCACTGGTACGTCAGTCGCCGATCCTCAGCCACCCGGTGTTCAACCGCTATCACTCGGAAACCGAGCTGATGCGCTACCTGCGCAAACTGGCGGACAAGGATCTGGCGCTGGACCGCACGATGATCCCGCTGGGCTCGTGCACCATGAAACTCAACGCTGCCAGCGAAATGATCCCGGTGACCTGGGCTGAATTCGGCGCCCTGCACCCGTTCGCCCCGGCCGCGCAAAGCGCCGGTTACCAGCAACTGACCGATGAGCTGGAAGCGATGCTGTGCGCCGCTACCGGTTATGACTCGATCTCGCTGCAACCGAACGCCGGTTCACAAGGTGAATACGCAGGCCTGTTGGCGATCCGCGCCTACCACCAGAGCCGTGGCGATGAGCGCCGCGACATCTGCCTGATCCCGTCGTCCGCCCACGGCACCAACCCGGCGACCGCACAAATGGCCGGCATGCGCGTGGTTGTCACCGCCTGCGATGCCCGTGGCAACGTCGACATCGAAGACCTGCGCGCCAAAGCCCTCGAGCACCGCGAACACCTCGCCGCGCTGATGATCACCTACCCGTCGACCCACGGCGTGTTCGAAGAAGGCATCCGCGAAATCTGCGCGATCATTCACGACAACGGCGGCCAGGTGTACATCGACGGCGCCAACATGAACGCGATGGTCGGCCTCTGTGCACCGGGCAAGTTCGGTGGCGACGTTTCGCACCTGAACCTGCACAAAACCTTCTGCATCCCGCACGGCGGCGGCGGCCCGGGCGTCGGCCCGATTGGGGTCAAATCGCACCTGACGCCGTTCTTGCCGGGCCACGGCCAGATGGAACGCAAGGAAGGCGCGGTCTGCGCGGCGCCGTTCGGCAGCGCGAGCATTCTGCCGATCACCTGGATGTACATCCGCATGATGGGCGGCGCCGGTTTGAAGCGCGCTTCGCAACTGGCGATTCTCAACGCCAACTACATTTCCCGTCGCCTTGAAGAGCACTATCCAGTGCTGTACACCGGCAGCAACGGCCTGGTGGCGCACGAATGCATCCTTGACCTGCGCCCGTTGAAAGACAGCAGCGGCATCAGCGTCGATGACGTCGCCAAGCGCCTGATCGACTTCGGCTTCCACGCCCCGACCATGTCGTTCCCGGTCGCCGGCACCTTGATGATCGAGCCGACCGAAAGCGAATCCAAGGAAGAGCTGGACCGCTTCTGCGACGCGATGATCCGCATCCGCGAAGAAATCCGCGCGGTGGAAAACGGCACGTTGGACAAGGAAGACAACCCGCTGAAAAACGCTCCGCACACCGCAGCGGAACTGGTTGGCGAGTGGACCCACCCATACAGCCGCGAGCAAGCCGTGTACCCGGTGGCTTCATTGATCGAAGGCAAATACTGGCCGCCGGTCGGGCGCGTCGACAACGTGTTCGGTGATCGCAACCTGGTCTGCGCCTGCCCATCGATCGAAAGCTACGCTTAAAAAAAGCAGCTGCAAGCTTTGAGCTACAAGCTGCAAGTCAGGGCAGATCGGGTTCTGACTTGCGGCTGTTGTTTTGCAGCAGCAATTGCAGTGTGAACACAAGCTGCAAGGAATACCCGATCCGCCTTTCACTTGCAGCTTGCAGCTAAAAGCTCCCAACTGCTCCGCAGGAGCCCCCCATGTCGTTAAGCGTGTTCGACCTGTTCAAGATTGGCATCGGTCCTTCCAGTTCCCACACCGTCGGCCCGATGCGCGCGGCTGCGCGTTTCGTCGAAGGGTTGCGACGTGAAAATCTGCTCCCGGCCACCGCCAGTGTGCGTGTCGAACTTTACGGTTCCCTCGGCGCCACGGGTAAAGGTCACGGCAGCGACAAAGCCGTGCTGCTCGGCCTCGAAGGCGAACACCCGGACAGCGTTGACACCGAAACTGTCGCCGCGCGCCTGCAGGAGATTCGCGGCAATGGCCGGTTGAACCTGCTCGGCGAACACAGCATCGCGTTCAACGAAAAAGAACACTTGGCGATGATCCGCAAACCGTTGGCCTATCACCCCAACGGCATGATTTTTCGCGCTTTCGACGCGGCGGGCATTCAGATCCGCAGCCGCGAGTATTACTCCGTCGGCGGCGGTTTCGTCGTCGATGAAGACGCCGCCGGCGCCGACCGCATCGTCGAGGACGCGACACCACTGACCTTCCCTTTCAAGAGCGCCAAGGACTTGCTCGGTCATTGCGCCACTTACGGCCTGTCGATCAGCCAGGTGATGCTGACCAACGAAAGCGCCTGGCGCCCCGAAGCGGAAACCCGTGCGGGCCTGATGAAAATCTGGCAAGTAATGCAGGACTGCGTCGCCGCTGGCTGCCGTAACGAGGGCATTCTGCCCGGTGGCTTGAAGGTCAAACGCCGCGCGGCGGCGCTGCATCGGCAATTGTGCAAGAACCCGGAATCGGCGTTGCGCGATCCGCTATCGGTACTCGACTGGGTCAACCTTTATGCACTGGCGGTCAACGAGGAAAACGCCAACGGCGGGCGCGTGGTGACGGCACCGACCAACGGAGCGGCGGGGATCATTCCGGCCGTGCTGCATTACTACATGCGATTTATCCCCGGCGCGAATGACGACGGCGTCGTGCGGTTTCTGCTGACCGCTGCTGCCATCGGCATTCTATACAAGGAAAACGCCTCGATCTCCGGCGCTGAAGTCGGTTGTCAGGGTGAAGTCGGCGTGGCCTGTTCGATGGCAGCCGGCGCCTTGTGCGAAGTGCTTGGCGGCAGCGTTCAGCAAGTCGAGAACGCAGCGGAAATCGGCATGGAACACAACCTCGGCCTGACCTGCGACCCTATCGGCGGTCTGGTGCAAGTGCCGTGCATCGAGCGCAACGCGATGGGCTCGGTGAAAGCCATCAACGCCGTGCGCATGGCGATGCGTGGCGACGGTCAGCACTTCGTCTCGCTCGACAAAGTCATCCGCACCATGCGCCAGACCGGCGCCGACATGAAAAGCAAATACAAAGAAACCGCCCGCGGCGGCCTGGCGGTCAACATTATCGAATGCTGATTACGAACGCAGCCAAACGTACCTAGCCCCCTCTCCCTCCGGGAAAGCAACGTAACTAACTCCCTCTTCCTCCGGGAGAGGGCTGGGGTGAGGGGCTCTTGATCTTGCCCTTACCCCAAACCCAATTTTCAAGGAGCCACGCATGTCCACCGAAACTCTGTCGAAAACCCCGTTGCACGCGCTGCACCTCGAACTCGGCGCGCGCATGGTGCCGTTCGCCGGCTACGACATGCCGGTGCAGTATCCGCTCGGCGTGATGAAAGAACACCAACACACCCGCGAGCAGGCCGGGCTGTTCGACGTCTCGCACATGGGCCAGATCCGTCTGACCGGCGCCAATGCAGCAAAAGCCCTCGAAACCCTGGTGCCGGTGGACATTATCGACCTGCCGGTGGGCATGCAGCGTTACGCGATGTTCACCAACGAAAGCGGTTGCATTCTCGATGACCTGATGGTCGCCAACCTTGGCAATGACGAACTGTTCCTGGTGGTCAACGCCGCGTGCAAGGATCAGGATCTGGCGCATTTGCAACAACATATCGGCGACCAGTGCACCATAACGGCGCTGTTCGAGGAGCGCGCATTGCTCGCATTGCAAGGTCCGGCGGCGGTCACTGTACTCGCGCGCCTGGCACCCGACGTGGCGAAAATGACGTTCATGCAATTCAATCGCGTGTCGTTGTCGGGCGTGGACTGCTTTGTCAGCCGCTCGGGCTACACCGGGGAAGACGGTTTCGAAATCTCGGTGCCGGCCGCCGACGCGGAAAAAATCGCTCGTGCCCTCCTTGCCGAACCAGAAGTCCAGGCCATCGGCCTCGGTGCCCGCGACTCGCTGCGTCTGGAAGCCGGCCTGTGCCTGTACGGCCACGACATGAACACCGAGACCACGCCGATCGAAGCCAGCCTGCTCTGGGCGATCTCCAAGCCACGCCGCGCCGATGGCACGCGGGCCGGCGGTTTCCCGGGCGCGGAGCAGATCTTCGCGCAGCAGCAGAACGGCGTCGCGCGCAAACGCGTCGGCCTGCTGCCGCAAGAACGCACGCCGGTGCGCGAAGGCGCGGAGATCGTCAACGAGGCTGGCGAAATCATCGGCAGCGTATGCAGTGGCGGCTTTGGTCCAACCTTGGGCGGTCCGTTGGCGATGGCTTATCTGGACAGCGCCTACGTAGCCATCGACACCGCGGTTTGGGCAATCGTCCGTGGGAAAAAGGTGCAAATGCTTGTAAGCAAAATGCCATTTGTTCCACAACGCTACTATCGCGGTTGATTGACTGTTTCTATAAGTAACGCGATTGCGTTATGCGTGCACTAATGTGTAACGCAATCGCCACAAAAAAGTGCATTTCTTAACACTCGTTTCGAATATGAACATCGCTTATAACCTTTGAAAAAATTAGCACCGGACAATCGTCTAAGGCTGCACTAGCGAACTGACTAATTGCCATCAAGGGCAATAAATCCGGGGCCTTCACGGGGCTTGTTTTTTCTCCCGTAGTTGGCGTAGAGTTTGTCTACTGTGTTTGCATGGGTCAGCTTTGAATCGTGACCTGGGCAGTAGCCTACAAGTTAGCTACATCCCGTTCGACGTCTTCTTACTCTCCTGCAACCAGCCCCAGTACTCTTTCACGAGAAAGAGGCTGTCATCAATTATTGCGTCAAAGGAAATAAGAAATGTCCCAACGTCAGAGCGGTACCGTCAAGTGGTTTAACGACGAGAAAGGTTTTGGTTTTATCACTCCAGAAAGCGGTCCGGATCTGTTCGTGCATTTCCGCGCTATTCAGGGCAACGGCTTCAAAAGCCTGAAAGAAGGCCAGAAAGTGACTTTCGTCGCTGTGCAAGGCCAGAAAGGCATGCAGGCTGACGAAGTACAAGCAGAAGCCTGATCCGTTTTACGAAAAAGCCCCTGATATTGATATCAGGGGCTTTTTTGTGCGCGCGAATCCGTAAAATGGCGCTTCATTTAGCGCCCAGAGGCGGCCATGTCGAAAAACCTGCTTACGCCCCAAGGTGATTTTCCCGCCGTCGGCCTCGGTCGTCGCCTGGCAGCGATGTTCTACGACTTCCTGCTGTGCACTGCCCTGCTGATCGTTACCGGGTTCGTCTACAAGCTGATCCAGGCAGCGATCATTGGCGAAGAACGTCTGCGGGTCATGACCGATGCCGGGCAGCTCGATGGCGACCCGCTGTACTCGACAGTCCTGCTGCTGGTGCTGTTTGGCTTCTTCGCCAAATTCTGGACCCACGGCGGGCAGACGCTGGGCATGCAGGTGTGGGGCATACGTGTGCAGAACGCCGATGGCACGGCGATCAGCCTGTGGCAATCGCTGCTACGTTTTATGGTCTCGATTGCGTCGTGGCTGTGCGTAGGGCTGGGCTTTCTCTGGTCACTGTATGACAAGCAGAAGCGCACGTGGCATGACATCTATTCGGATACGCGTGTCGTACGGATTCCGAAGAAGCAAAAGTAAACGCCCATAAAAAAAGACCGCAGCCTTCGGCAGCTCCTACAGGGATCAGTGTAGGAGCTGCCGAAGGCTGCGATCTTTTGCTTTTTAAGCGTTACCGGCCAGCTTCATCCGCGCTGCCTGAGTGAAGTCGAGCATGCGTTTCAAAGGCCGGATCGCCTGCGGAATCAACGCCGGATCGACAAAGATCTCGTTCGTGCCTTCCTTCAAGCTCTTGAGCGTGCGCTCAAGGGTGTTCATCGCCATCCAAGGGCAATGCGCGCAACTGCGGCACGCGGCGCCGTTACCGGCGGTTGGGGCCTCGATGAAAACCTTGTCCGGGCACAACTGCTGCATTTTATAGAAAATGCCACGGTCGGTCGCAACGATCAGCGTCTTGTTCGGCAGTGATTGCGCTGCGGCGATCAGTTGACTGGTGGAACCGACGGCATCCGCCAGTTCGATCACCGAAGTCGGCGACTCCGGATGCACCAGAATCGCTGCATCCGGATACAGCGCTTTCATGTCTTCGAGCTGCTTGGACTTGAATTCCTCGTGGACAATACAGGCACCGTCCCACAGCAGCATGTCAGCGCCGGTCTTGCGCTGAATGTACGTCCCCAGATGCTTGTCAGGGCCCCAGATGATGGTCTCGCCGTTATCCATCAGGCTTTCAACGATCTCCAGCGCACAGCTGGATGTCACCACCCAGTCGGCGCGTGCCTTAACGGCGGCCGAGGTGTTGGCGTAAACCACCACAGTGCGTTCCGGGTGCTGATCGCAGAACGCCGAGAACTCGTCGACCGGGCAACCCAGGTCCAGCGAACACGTCGCCTCGAGGGTCGGCATCAACACGCGTTTTTCCGGATTGAGAATCTTCGCCGTCTCGCCCATGAACTTCACGCCGGCGACCACCACGGTCTTGGCCGGATGGGCGTTGCCGAAGCGCGCCATTTCGAGGGAGTCGGAGACACAACCGCCGGTTTCTTCAGCGAGGGCCTGAATTACCGGGTCGCAATAAAAGTGGGCCACCAGCACCGCGTCCTGAGCCTTGAGCTCGGCGGCGATGGCAGAACGGTAATAAGCCTCTTCCTCAGCCGTCAGCGGTTTTGGCTGTTTGGCGTCGAGGTGGGCTTGAACCAGAAGGCGTTCGGAAATCTGCGTCATGTTCGCAAGACCTGCAGGCGCGTTCGCGCGAAAGTCGAGTATACACCCGGCTCCGGACCGCTTGAGGGTACCGCCGGGAGAGTGAGTATTATCAGGCACGGACAGCGTTGAAGCTGCGCAAGGCTACAGAATATCCCGTTGATACAAAAGATGATTCTGACCTGCGTCAGCGCTGCTGCGACTGAAACGACGCAGTCCCGAATCGCGGGCAAAAAAAAACCCGGAAATCCTCACTTTCGTGGGCCTTCCGGATTTTCTAAACCGCCAAATATGGTGGGTCGTGTGGGATTCGAACCTACGACCAATTGGTTAAAAGCCAACTGCTCTACCAACTGAGCTAACGACCCGCTGTGTGGTGGCGCGTATAATACTGATTTCTAAGGACTATTCAACACCTTTTTGAAAAAAATCAAAAATAAGGTGTTGGATCGTCCACACCAGCGGCCGCAAAGCCTTCTGCGCGCAGACGGCAGCTGTCGCATTTACCGCACGCACGGCCATCATCGTCGGCCTGATAGCAGGAAACAGTCAGACCATAATCGACACCGAGCTTCACGCCCGCCTGCACGATCTGCGCCTTGCTCAGATTCTGCAGCGGCGCCTGAATACGGAAGCCATTGCCTTCGACACCGGCCTTGGTTGCCAGATTGGCCATGCGTTCGAATGACTCGATGAACTCGGGACGGCAGTCTGGGTAGCCGGAATAATCCACCGCGTTCACGCCAATAAAGATATCGCGCGCCCCAAGGACTTCTGCCCAACCCAGCGCCAGGGACAGGAACACGGTATTGCGCGCCGGCACGTAAGTGACGGGAATGCCTTCGCCCAAAGTTTCCGGAATGTCGATGCTGGTGTCGGTCAGCGCCGAACCGCCCATGCCGTTCAGGTTCAGCCCAATGACCTTGTGCTCAACCACACCCAGATCGCGAGCAACGCGGGCGGCGGCATGCAGTTCGGCATGGGAACGCTGGCCGTAATCGAAACTCATGGTGTAGCAGGCGTAGCCTTCGGCGCGGGCCATGGCTACAACCGTGGCCGAGTCGAGGCCGCCGGACAGCAGGATGACTGCACGTTTTTCGGTAGTGTTCAGTTGTTCGGTCATATCAGCGCCCCGGCTCGTCATTCCATAGATATTTATGCAGCTGCAATTGCAGTCGCACTGGCAGGTTATCCGCCACCACCCAGTCCGCCAGATCCCGAGCATCGAGGTCATGGTGACTTGGGGAGAAAAGCACCTCGCCAGCGCGCCGGTCGAGACCGTACTGGATCAGCTTCGACACCGCCCAGTCATAGTCTTCACGCGAGCAGATGACAAACTTCACCTGATCGTTGCGGGTCAGCAGCTCAATGTTCTCGTAACGGTTGCGGTGCGCTTCTTTCGAGCCCGGCGTTTTCAGGTCGACAACCCGACTCACACGCGGATCGACAGCGGAAACGTCGAGGGCGCCGCTGGTTTCCAGCGAAACCTCATAACCGGCGTCACATAACCGTTCAAGCAAAGGAATGGCGTTTGGCTGTGCCAGCGGCTCGCCGCCCGTCACACAAACATAGCGCGGACGAAATCCGGCTACTTGCTCAAGGATGTCGTCAAGGGTGCGGACGGTGCCGCCACTGAACGCATAAGCGCTGTCGCAGTATTGGCAACGCAATGGGCAACCGGTCAGGCGCACGAAAACCGTGGGCAGCCCGGCGGTCCGCGTTTCCCCCTGCAACGAGTAGAAAACTTCGGTGATTCTCAATGTGTCTTGCATAGTCGCCACGGGCGTAACAGCTAAACAGGCTGTCCGCCTCCGTCAGGCACTTCAGGCAATCCCGCCAACGCGTGAACCGCAAGAAGCGTGTTTCAGAAAAAGGGCGTGAATTCTAACGAAAAAACCCGCGACAAGCGCGGGTTTCTTCCAAACGGGTCAAGCCAGGTTACATGCGTTGCAGATCGCGTTGAGCCAACTGCGCGGCGGATGTACCCGGATATTGGGCCACCACCTGCTGCAGAATGCCTTTTACCTTGTCGGTATGACCGAGACGGCGCTCTACATCAGCCAGCTTGTACAGTGAATCCGGCACCTTGTTGTGCTTGGGATACAGCTGCGAAACCTTGGCAAAAGCCTGACCTGCACCTTGCAGATCGCCCTTGGCCAGGTTCACCTCACCCAACCAGTACTGGGCATTGCCCGCGTATTGGCTGTTCGGATATTTACGCAGGAAAGCGGCAAAAGCCTGACTGGCCTTGTCGAAATCCTTGGCTTTGATCAGGTCGAAAGCAGCATCGTAATACAGCTTCTCTTTCGCCGGATCAGCCGGTTCGCTACCCGCGGCAGGCGCTTGGGCGGCAGCCGCCCCGGCTCCTGCGGAAGCACCGGCAGCAGCACTTGCATCGCCACCGGCAGAAGAGTTCTCGGGAGGCGCGGCTGGTGCAACGCCGGATCCTATGCGCCGATCAAGATCCTGGTATCGCTCCAGGGCTTCCTGCTTCATGCGCGCAACCTGATTCTGCAGTTCTTCGATCACGCCTTGCTGGCGCGAAATCTGATCCTGCATCTGTTGCAATTGGTTGAACAGCATGCCTTGTGCCGAGGCAGGGGCCGAAGCCGCTCCCCCGGCATAGGCGCCGTTCGTACCGTAACCTGCAGGCGGATAACTGCTCCCGCTATTGTTATAACCGGAGTTGTCATCGACCACAGGAACCGCAGCCCACGCCGCAAGCGGCGCAAGGCTGAGAGCCAGAACAGTTACAGCACGACGGCACGTTCGCATATCGAATTACTTACGCAGTTCGACGCGACGGTTTTGAGCCCAGGACTGCTCGTCGTTGCCGGTAGCAACTGGACGCTCTTCGCCGTAGGAAACCAGTTCCAGCTGAGCTGGGGAAACACCTTGCAGTACCAGGTAGCGCTGAACGGCTTTCGCACGACGCTCGCCCAGTGCCATGTTGTACTCACGAGTACCACGTTCGTCGGTGTTGCCTTCCAGAACAACGCGAGCGCCGTTTGCTTTCAGGTCTTTGGCGTGAACGTCCAGAGCGCGCATGGCTTCTGGCTTCAGGTCCGAGCTGTCGTATTCGAAGTAGAAGGTGGTGATTGCGCGCAGAGCAGCTTCTTCGCTCAGGGAACCGTCAACGGCACCAGTGTTTGCGCCGTAACCAGCGTTTGGATCAACAGCGCCTTCACCGGCGTTGTCGCCGCCTTTGGACGAGCAACCTACAGCTACAGCCATGGCCAGAGCCAGCGCAGCAAATTTACCAAACTTCAGCATTTCCATCGTGAAACTCCTAATGAACCCCAGTGTGTTAAGTAAAACGTGTAGCGCCCGCTCACTTCAGGTAAGGGGACCAGGACGGTTCTCTGACTTCGCCTTGAGCGGTAGGAAGCGGGAGCCTAACGCGTCCATTAATGGACACGAGCATCAAGACTCCCCGGCCCTGTTGGCGGGTGGCGTAGATTACCATGGTGCCGTTGGGCGCAACAGTAGGTGACTCGTCCAGAGTGCTATCAGTGAGGATCTTTACACTACCTCGCTGCAGATCCTGAGCTGCCACCTTGAAATTGGTGAAGCCATCCTGACGATGGATCATCACCAAAGTCTTTTCATCTGCCGACAGTTTCGGGTTGGCGTTGTAGTTGCCCACAAACGTCACACGCTCGGCACCACCGCCGCTGGCGCTGGTTTTATAGATCTGCGGCTTGCCGCCACGGTCCGAGGTGAAATAGATGGTCGAACCATCCTTGCCCCAGAACGGCTCGGTGTTGATGCCCGGGCCAGCGGTCACACGGGTGATCTGGCGCGAACCGAGGTTCATCACGTAGATGTCCGGGTTACCGTCCTTCGACAGCACGAATGCCAAGCGATTGCCGTCCGGCGACCAGGCTGGCGCGCCGTTGAGGCCTTCGAAGTTGGTGATCTGCTCACGGCGACCGGTGTCGATGTTCTGCATGAAGATGCGTGGACGCTTCTGCTCGAACGACACGTAGGCAATACGCTTGCCGTCCGGTGCAAAACGCGGCGACAGAATTGGCTCGCGCGATTGCAACAGAGTCACAGCACGGGCGCCGTCATAGTCGGAACGTTGCAGGGTGTAACGCGTGTTCTTCTCGGAGAAGCGCTCGGCCGTGACATATAGCAGACGCGTCGAAAAGGCACCGTCGATGCCGGTCAGCTTCTGGAACGACTGATCGGAAATGAAGTGCGCCATGTCGCGCAGTTGGTCGGTCGAACCGGAAACACTGCCATCGGCCACTTTTTGTTCGGTGGCAACGTTGAACAATGCCCATTGCACCTGCAGGCGACCACCGGCTGGGGCAATGCTGCCGACCATCACGTATTGAGCACCCAACGCCTTCCAGTCACGGAAGATGATTTCGCTCGGCTGGCTTGGCTGGCTGATCATGTTCTGCTTCGGGATCGGCGCGTAATAACCGGAGTTGCGCAAGTCGTTACCGATGATCTCTGCCATGTCGTCCGGCAGCACCGCACCACCTTGCATACCGAACGGTACGACGGCGATCGGCGTTGCCCGGTCGGTGCCGCTGCTGATCAGGATGTTCTTTTCGTCTGCTACCGCTATCCCTGCCAGGCAGCAGATAACGACCAGCATTGATCGAAGAATATTTCTCACAAGCCTAAATCCTCAGGATTGAATGTCATCTTGAATGAACGATAAGGAGCGAAATCACTTGGGCTCAAGCCCTGCATCTCCGTCAATCGGCCTATATTCTTTACGGCGGCAACCGCTGAAGCGTCAAATGGAGCATCGCCGCTGGACTTGGTGACTGTGGCACCGGTTACGGTACCGTCCGGCAACATGCTGATCCGAAGCTCTACCTTCATGCCTTTACGCGCTGAAGGCGGAAGATTCCAGCCTTCCGAAACTCGCAGCCTGATCAGGTCATCGAAATCACCCGCCACACTGTCGCCGAGCTCATCTGCCTTGGTCGCTGCACGATCCGTCTTGTCCGAGAGCAACTCAGCCAGCGCCTGGGCTTTTTTGTCCTCGGCTGATTTACGAGCTGCGTCCTGGGCCTTTTTCTTGGCGGCGTCGGCGGCGGCTTTCTTCTTGGCTTCTTCGGCGACTTTCTTTTTCGCCTCTTCAGCCTCAGATTTCTTCTTGGCGTCTTCGGCCGCTTTTTTCTTCGCGTCCTCTACGATCTTCTTCTTGGCTTCTTCCGCAGCGGCTTTCTTGGCCTCTTCTTCAGCAGCCTTTTTAGCTTCGTCTTCGGCTTTCTTCTTGGCTATATCAGCCAATTGTTTCTCTTCAGCCTTTTTGGCCTCGGCTTTCTTCGCATCGTCGGCTTTTTTGGCTTCATCAGCCTTTTTCGCCTCGTCCGCTTTCTTCGCCTCGTCGGCCTTCTTGGCTTCCTCGGCCTTTTGAGCCGCTTCTTCTTTCTTTTGTTCCGCAGCTTTTACCGCTTCCTGCTCGACCTTTTTCTGTTCCAACTGCTCGACTTCAGTCTGGCGCGCGGCGGTTTTCTTCGCCTCACCCGCAATCTTCTGATTGGTCTGGGTGGTTGCCGGACTTTTCGATTTCAGTTGGTACAGGGTCGCCTGGACGATCGGCTTGGCCGGCGGCAACTCCGGTGTGAAGGCGAAACTGACGAACAGCATGCCGAACACCAGCACGTGCAGGACGATCGCCCAGACACTAGGCCAGAAGAAGCTTTCCGAGGCGGACGGCTCTCTCTGTTGCTGCATCAGGGGGCCTCGGTGATCAGACCAACGTTACCGACCCCGGCTTTCTGCAGCCCGCCCATGGCACCCATGACCGAACCGTAATCGACGGTCTTGTCGCCACGGATGAACACCTGGGTACGCTTGCCGTTTTCGGTGCCGGTGCGAATGATCTTGGTCACCGCATCCGTCATTTGCGGCAGGGTCATCGCCCTGTCCTGTTGCTTCTCGGTGTCGACTTCGCTGCCAAGATTCCAGTAGTAGGTCTTGTCAGCCTTGATCGAAATGGTCAGGACCTGGGTGTTGTTGTCTTGCGGCAAGGCTTCGCTGGAAACCTTGGGCAGATCAACCTTCACGCCCTGATTGAGCATCGGCGCGGTCACCATGAAGATGACCAGCAGTACCAACATCACGTCGATGTAGGGCACTACGTTCATCTCGGCGACCGGCTTGCGCTTTTTGCGAGCTCGAGCGATTAAAGCCATTGGGAATTACCTGCTTATTCTTCGCTGGTGTGCACTTTGCGGTGCAGGATCGCCTGGAATTCATCGGCGAAGGTGTAGTAACGGCCCAGCAGGGTTTCGCTGCGAGCGGCGAAACGGTTGTAAGCGATGACCGCAGGGATCGCCGCGAACAGGCCGATCGCGGTGGCGATCAGGGCTTCGGCGATGCCCGGTGCAACAGTCGCCAGGGTCGCCTGTTGGGCGGTGGCCAGACCACGGAAGGAGTTCATGATCCCCCATACAGTACCGAACAGACCGATGTACGGGCTGACCGAACCGACGGTGGCGAGGAACGGCAGGCTCTGCTCCAGTTTCTCTTCTTCACGGGAGATGGCAACGCGCATCGCGCGGGCCACGCCTTCCATGACTGCTTCAGGATCAACACCCGGCTGCTGGCGCAGACGCGAAAACTCTTTGAAACCGGCGCGGAAGATCTGCTCCACACCAGAATCCGGATCCGGATTGCTGCCCGCCTGGCGGTACAGTTTCGACAGGTCGATACCCGACCAGAAGCGCTCTTCAAAGCTCTCCAGGGCGCGTCGACCGGCACGCAGCAGATTGCTGCGCTGAAAGATCATGATCCATGAGGTCACCGATGCGGCCACCAGAGTCAACATTACCAACTGCACCACGATGCTGGCATTGCTGACCAGGCTCCACATGGAGGAATGGTCGACGACGTTAGCTTCCACGCTTTATCTCCTGCTTTGAGTGTGTACCCGGGCCGCCCGCGTCGGCGAAGGCCGCACGCAGGTCTTCGGGAAGGGCCCGGGGTTTCAAACTGTCAGTGCGCACACAGGCCACCAAAAACTGCCCTTCACAGAGCAGCACATTATCCGTTGCCCGCCTGACCTGCTGTTTAAAGCGCAGGCTGGCACGGTTCAATTCGATTACTTCAGCGCTTACCAGCAGTTCGTCGTCCAGTCGCGCCGGCGCGTGGTAGCGCGCTTCGCTGGAATGCACGACGAACAACAGGTCCTCTCCGGCCAGCTGCGATTGGGCAAAGCCCAGCTCGCGAAGCCGCTCGGTTCGAGCCCGTTCCATAAACTTGAGGTAATTAACGTAATACACGATGCCGCCCGCATCGGTGTCCTCGTAATAAACGCGACAACGATGTGCGAACGGCTCAAGCCCGTTTTGCGCGCGCATACTCTAGTGCTTACTCCTCAGGTTGCCAATCCGGCCAGGCAACTGTTTTTCGTGGTTTCAAAGCTTTAACGCAAAAGTACCGTCGTCTGACAGTACAAACCCTCAATAAATCACCAACAAATGTGTATCAATCGTCGACTGCATCGAGAAACGGGTCTGCCACGGGCATCTCGCCCATGCGTGACGGCACATTCAAACCGAAATGCAGATACGCATGCCGCGTGACCACCCTGCCCCGTGGCGTGCGCATGATGTAGCCCTGCTGGATCAGATACGGCTCCAACACGTCTTCAATGGTGTGGCGCTCTTCGCTGATCGCCGCCGCCAGACTGTCGATACCGACCGGGCCGCCATCAAACTTCTCGATCATGGTCAGCAGCAGACGCCGGTCCTGATGATCGAAACCATGTTCATCGACATCCAGCAGGTTCAGCGCCAGATCCGCCACGGCTTTGGTGATGTGGCCCTTGGCGCGCACTTCGGCGAAGTCGCGAACCCGGCGCAGCAGACGGTTGGCGATCCGCGGCGTACCCCGGGCACGACGGGCAATTTCGAACGAACCTTCCGGGTCCAGTGGCAAACCGAGAATGGCCGCCGAACGACTGACAATCGTCGCCAGATCTGCCGTGCTGTAGAACTCGAGGCGCTGGACGATCCCGAAGCGGTCCCGCAGCGGGTTGGTCAGCATGCCCGCGCGGGTGGTTGCGCCGACCAGCGTGAACGGTGGGAGATCGAGCTTGATCGAGCGCGCTGCCGGCCCTTCGCCGATCATGATGTCGAGCTGAAAATCTTCCATCGCCGGGTACAGCACTTCTTCCACGATCGGCGACAGACGATGGATTTCGTCGATGAACAAAACGTCGTGGGGCTCAAGGTTGGTCAGCAGCGCTGCAAGGTCGCCCGGACGCTCCAGCACGGGGCCGGAGGTGCTCTTGATCGACACACCCATTTCCTGGGCAATGATGTTGGCCAGGGTGGTCTTGCCCAGGCCCGGCGGGCCGAAGATCAATGTGTGATCGAGGGATTCACTGCGGCCACGGGCAGCCTGGATGAACAACTCCATCTGCTCGCGCACAGTCGGCTGGCCAATGTAGTCGGCCAGGCTGACCGGGCGAATCGCGCGGTCCTGGACTTCTTCGCGTTCGCGCGGACTGTGCGCGGCGGCGATCAGACGATCAGCTTCAATCACTTAAATCATTCCCTTCAGGGCGCGGCGGATCATGTCTTCACTGCTGAGGTTTTTCTCTTTGATCGCGGAAATCGCCTTGCTGGCTTCCTGCGGCTTGTAGCCCAGCGAGATCAACGCACTGACCGCATCGGTTTCGGCGGTGTTGACCGGCGCCGGCCCGTCCGGCTGATTCGGCACCAGCGCAAACATCGCCGGGGAGGTTTCCCAAGCCTTGAAACGATCTTTCAATTCCACCAGCAAACGCTCGGCGGTCTTCTTGCCAACCCCCGGCACCTTGGTCAATGCCGAGGTGTCCTGGGACTGCACGCAGCGCACCAGCTCGTCTACTTCCAGGCTCGACATCAGTGCCAGCGCCAGTTTCGGTCCGACGCCATTGAGACGAATCAATTCACGAAAAAAGTCTCGCTCACGCTTGCCGGCAAAGCCATAGAGCAACTGCGCATCTTCACGTACGACCAAATGGGTATGCAGGGTCAGCGGTTCACCGACCGACGGCAGACGATAAAGGGTGGTCATGGGCACTTCCACCTCATACCCAAGGCCGTTTACATCCAGAATCAGGTGCGGCGGCTGTTTCTCAGCCAGAGTGCCGCGCAAGCGTCCAATCACGTTTCAGATCCTTGAGCGTTGGCCAGCCGTGGGCTGGCGACGATTGAAGATGAGTTCCGCGCCGACAATTCAGGCGGCGAAACAGCACTTTCAGGAAAATTGCTGCTGATGCTATCAGAGACGCAGGCGCCCGCCACGACTGCGTGCGGTTGCCAAACCGTGCGGCAGCAGGCTGGACCGCGTATGGGCGTGACAGATCGCAATTGCCAGGGCGTCAGATGCATCGATTTGCGGTTTGGCGGTCAGCTTGAGCATGTGCATGACCATCATCTGCACCTGTTCTTTATTGGCCGCGCCCGTACCCACCACGGCCTGTTTGACCTGAGTAGCGGTGTATTCGGCGATCTCCAGGCATTCTTCGGCGCCAGCGACGATGGCGGCACCCCGCGCCTGACCCAGCTTCAGCGCCGAATCGGCGTTCTTGGCCATGAACACCTTTTCGATGCCCATGGTGATCGGGCCGTAGGTCTGGATGATCTCGCGAACGCCGCGATAGACGATCTGCAGACGCTCATGCAACTCGCCGGCGCCTGTGCGGATGCAGCCCGAGGCCACATAAATGCAGCCGCCCCGCCCGGTATCGCGAACGATCCCGTAACCGGTGATGCGCGAACCGGGGTCGATGCCAAGAATTAGAGTCATAACGCCTGCGGAAATTGATGCAAAAGCTGAGGGTACATGGAGGAGCTGCCGAAGGCTGCGATCTTTGTGTTTTTAAAGGATCAAAAGATCGCAGCCTTCGGCAGCTCCTACAGGGGAAGTGTAGAGCCAGCAAAAAACTGCGACCTTTCTATTTACATCAGCCGAGCTGAGCGGCCACGTCTTCCGGAATGTCCGCGTTGGAATAGACGTTCTGCACGTCATCCAGATCCTCAAGCATGTCGATCAGCTTGAGCACTTTCTCCGCGCCTTCCAGATCCAGTTCGGCACTCGTCGTCGGCTGCATGACGATTTCTGCATCGTCACCTTTGAAGCCGGCTGCTTCCAACGCGTTGCGCACCGCATAAAAACCGGTGAACGAGGTGAACACATCGATCGAGCCATCCTCGTGCGTAACCACGTCATCGGCATCGGCTTCCAGCGCCGCTTCGGTCAGTGCGTCTTCATCGACGCCCGGCGCGAAGCTGATCTGGCCCTTGCGCTCGAACAGATACGCCACCGAACCGTCGGTGCCGAGGTTGCCACCGCACTTGCTGAACGCATGGCGCACGGCGGCGGCGGTACGGTTACGGTTGTCGGTCATGCACTCGACCATCACCGCTACGCCGCCCGGGCCGTAACCTTCGTAAGTCAGCTCCTCAACGTTGTCGGCTTCAGTCGCACCGGCGCCGCGCGCGACGGCACGGTCGATGATGTCGCGGCTCATGTTGGCGCTCAGCGCCTTGTCCAGCGCCAGACGCAAACGCGGATTTGAACCCGGATCACCGCCACCCTGACGGGCCGCTACGGTCAGTTCGCGGATCCACTTGGTGAAGATCTTGCCTCTCTTGGCATCCTGACGTTCTTTGCGGTGCTTGATGTTCGCCCACTTGGAATGACCTGCCATAACTTGCTCCGAATGCTCTTTAAAACCTTGCCCGCCTTGCCAATGCAGCGGCCGGCAATTGAAAAATTCGACCTGAGAAAGAAAAAAGGCGCATCCGAAGATGCGCCTTCAGGCCCGTCTTACTCAGCCTTTGGCGTTTCGCGCAAACGAATGTGCAATTCGCGCAGTGCCTTGGCATCCACCACACCCGGCGCTTGCGTCATCACGTCGGCAGCGCTCTGGGTTTTCGGGAAGGCGATCACTTCACGGATCGACTGGGCGCCGGTCATCAGCATGACCAGGCGGTCCAGACCGAACGCCAGACCACCGTGCGGCGGTGCACCGTACTTCAGCGCGTCGAGCAGGAAGCCGAACTTCTCTTCCTGTTCCGCTTCGTCAATGCCCAGCAGACGGAACACCGACTGTTGCATCTCTTTACGGTGGATACGGATCGAACCGCCACCCAGTTCGGTGCCGTTCAGAACCATGTCGTAGGCGCGGGACAGAGCGCCAGCCGGATTGGCTTCCAGCTCTTGCGGCGTGCACTTCGGCGCGGTGAACGGGTGATGCAGCGCGGAGAAGCTGCCGTCGTCGTTTTCTTCGAACATCGGGAAGTCGACGACCCACATTGGCGCCCACTCGCAAGTCAGCAGCTTCAGGTCGTGACCGAGCTTGATACGCAGCGCGCCCAAGGCTTCGCTGACGATCTTGGCCTTGTCGGCGCCGAAGAACACGATGTCGCCGTCAACTGCGCCCACGCGATCAAGGATGGCGTTGAGGTTTTCCAGCGGGATGTTTTTCACGATCGGCGATTGCAGACCGTCAACACCGGCAGCCCGCTCGTTGACCTTGATGTACGCCAGACCCTTGGCACCGTAGATGCCGACGAACTTGGTGTAATCGTCGATCTGCTTGCGCGGCATGCTCGCCCCGCCAGGAACGCGCAGTGCAGTGATACGGCATTTCGGATCGTTGGCCGGGCCGCTGAATACTTTGAAATCGACTTCTTTCAGTTGATCGGCAACGTCGACCAGTTCCAGCGGGTTGCGCAGGTCTGGCTTGTCGGAACCGTAACGGCGCATGGCCTCTTCGAAGGTCATGTGCGGGAAGTCGCCGAACTCCAGACCCAGCACTTCCTTGAACAGGTTGCGGATCATTTGTTCGGTCAGGCCCATGATCTCTTTTTCATCGAGGAAGCTGGTCTCGATGTCGATCTGGGTGAATTCCGGCTGACGGTCGGCGCGCAGGTCTTCGTCGCGGAAGCATTTGGCGATCTGGTAGTAACGGTCGAAACCGGCAACCATCAGCAGTTGCTTGAACAGCTGCGGCGATTGCGGCAGGGCGAAGAACGACCCGGCGTGCGTACGGCTCGGTACCAGATAGTCACGCGCACCTTCAGGGGTGGCACGGGTGAGGATCGGCGTTTCAACGTCGAGGAAGCCGTTTTCGTCGAGGAAGCGACGGATGCTGGTGGTCATGCGCGAACGCAGACGCAGCTTCTCGGCCATTTCCGGACGACGCAGGTCGAGGAAGCGATAACGCAGGCGGGTTTCTTCGCCCACGTCAGAGAACTCGTTGAGCGGGAACGGCGGGGTTTCCGACTCGTTCAGCACTTCCAGTTCGTAGCCGAGCACTTCGATCATGCCCGAGGCCATGTTGGCGTTGGTCGCGCCGGCCGGACGCAGACGCACCTTGCCGGTGATCTTCACGACGTATTCGCTGCGCACGCGATCGGCGGCGGCGAAGCTTTCGGCGCGATCCGGATCGAAGACCACTTGGGCCAGACCGTCACGATCACGGATATCGAGGAAAATCACCCCGCCGTGGTCGCGGCGACGGTGAACCCATCCGCAAAGGGTAATTTCCTGGCCTTCCAGGCTTTCGTTCAGTTGGCCGCAATAGTGGCTGCGCATCATGATAATGGTTCGCTTCTCGTCATTCGATATTCGGTGGAGGTCCCGGCGCATCGAGGCGGTCCGGAAACTCACGCGTGTCGTTCAACCTGGGTTTGAACCCTAGTCAGATTTGTCGCCACCGGCCAGATTCTTCTTGGCGCCGGTCTTGAAATCAGTCTCGTACCAGCCACCGCCGCTGAGGCGAAAGCCGGGCATGGACAGTTGTTTCTTGAGCTCTGGCGCCTGGCAGGCAGGGCAGTCGACCAGCGGTGCCTCGCTGATCTTTTGAATGGCTTCCAACTGATGACCACAGGAAGCACATTGATAATCGTACATCGGCATGGGGGTGTCTCGGCGATCAGATTGCCACCGCGCGCAAGGCTTTGCGGCGAAAGAGCGGGATTATATCTATTAAATGCAGCCTGTGCAGCCGTAAGACTGCACAGGCTGGAACCTCGTCGGCAACCGCCGTTTCAGAGCGAAATCATCGATGGCGCTTGCTCGACCCCGCGCATGACACACACCACCCGCACCAACGCGCTGAAGTTCTTCACCCCGCCGTGCCGCAGATGCACCTCACGGTCGACGTGGGACAGCAGCGAACTGATCGAACATTGGTTGTCTGCAGCCATGCTGCCGAGGATGTTCCAGTAAACCTGCTCCAGGCGCAGGCAGGTCGCATAGCCGTTCAAACGCACCGACCGCGACAGCGGCCGGATTAATGTCATGTCGAACTCGCTGACGAACGGGTCGACTTTTATCACTTGTCGCGATCCGACGATCCTGTCGTCGCGCCTGTCTCCATCTACCATATCGTTGACACTCCTTTGCCATCTCTGCTGGTTTTCAAAGCCACTTCCTGTGTCTTCATAAAAACGCAGACGCAAAGTTATATCCAGATGACTTGGTGACCACCGTCGTAGGAGAAGCCGACGCTAAAAGTAGGATAGAAGTCAGCGCGCGGGCCACCAGCAAGGCAGCCCGCGCGCCCGGTTACGCTTCGAGGAGTGCGCGCAGCATCCACGCGGTTTTCTCGTGAACCTGCATGCGCTGGGTCAGCAGATCCGCCGTTGGCTCGTCACTGACCTTGTCCAGCAACGGGAAAATACCGCGCGCTGTTCGGGTAACGGCTTCCTGGCCTTCGACCAGTTGCTTGATCATGTCCTCGGCGCTCGGCACGCCGACTTCTTCCTTAATAGAGGAAAGCTTCGCGTAAGTGGCGTAGGCGCCAGGCGCCGGAAAGCCGAGTGCGCGAATCCGCTCGGCGATGGAGTCCACGGCCAGGGCGAGCTCGTTGTATTGCTCTTCGAACATCAAGTGCAGCGTGCGGAACATCGGGCCGGTGACGTTCCAGTGGAAGTTATGGGTTTTCAGATACAGCACGTAGGTGTCCGACAGCAGCCGCGACAGCCCTTCAACGATGGACTTGCGATCTTCTTCACTTATACCGATATCGATTGCCATGTTTACCCCCTAACGGCGATTGAATTTCATCCAGCAGGTGTCAGCCCCCACTTTAGCAAGGCTGTCGACACCTCGCAGCCTGGAACGCGCAAACAACCTGCGACAAATCGACCGAAGCCGTGCCGCTGGCCGGGCTGATTTGAGTAGCTGCAGGCTTTGCTGTTAAATAGGCAGTGTGTCGCCATCCCCCGTTTTCCGGGGCGTTGCGCATAGGCTGATCCGTGTGCGTGCCTACCGCCTCTTTATTTTGTTACGAAGCGAACCGTACCCCTTCAGCTCTTCCTTGTGAGCCGTCATAACGTGAGCCAATCAAAATGTTGAAAATCGTCCACCTGCTAATGGGCGCAGCGGCCTTGCTGCTGTCGTTCATACCTAGCTTGAAATCTGAAGCTGTTCCCTACCTGCAACAACCCGATGCACTTTATCTGGCCTTTTTCGGCCTGTTGAACCTGGTGATTGCTCCAGTGATTCCTTACTGGAACAAAGGCCCGCGCCAGCATCTGCAAAATCTGGTCAGTGCGCTGCTGGTACTGACCGTCGTCCTGCAAACCTTGACCCTGATCGCGCCGATGCCGGTGATCGCCGGCCAGCCAGCCGTGTTGTTCAGCCTGGTGATTGCGCTGGTTGCCGTGGTCCTGCACCTGGCCGTGAGCTTCTACAAGTCTTCCCCGGCTGCCGCGCCCGCTCACTACGACATGAGCAACCGCGATACTGGCACGGTGAAGTGGTTCAACACCTCCAAAGGCTTCGGCTTTATTTCCCGGGATTCCGGTGATGATATTTTCGTGCACTTTCGTGCAATCCGTGGCGAAGGCCACCGCGTTCTGGTCGAAGGCCAGCGCGTCGAGTTCTCGGTGATGAACCGGGACAAAGGCCTGCAAGCCGAGGACGTCATCGCCGCCCTGCCGCGTCGCTGAGCCAAAGCAAAAAACCGCGAACAGCTCGGCTGTTCGCGGTTTTTTTATGCCTGCGGGTTTATGCGACGGGCAGATCAATAATGCGGTGGTGGCGCATCTTCTTCAAAGGAACCGAATTGCCCGCTCATTTCTTCCTGACGCTTGAGCAGCGCCGCCATCTGCAACTGCAGACGATCTACCACTCGCTGCTGCTCCACCAGCACGTCGTTCAACGCCTGAATGGTGTCATCCTGAAACGCCAGACGGCTCTCCAGATCGTTAACGCGTTGTTCCACGCTCATGACTCAGCCCTCCAGAAACGTAAAGTCTTCGGTCAGCACCAACCGCAAGCGCTCACGGATGGCCGCCACCTGCTCGGCGCTGTAGGGTTTGGCGGGATGCTTGCCCCAGACCGGTGCCGGCCAGGCGGCATCGCCGCGCTTGCGCACAATCACATGCATGTGCAATTGACTGACAACGTTGCCCAGGGTAGCCACGTTCAGCTTGTCGGCGTCGAAAGAATCCTTGAGCAACTCGGCGAGCAGGGTGGTTTCCTGCCAGAGCTGCTGCTGGTCCGCGACATCCAACTGAAACAACTCGCTGATATCCTCGCGACGAGGCACCAGGATGAACCACGGGTAATTGCTGTCGTTGGACAGCAGCAGCCGGCACAGCGCAAAGTCGCCGATGACCAGCGCATCCTGTTGAAGTCGTGAATCCAAAGCAAACACTGTGAGCACTCCCCGCTGATCGTATATCTCGGCTTGGCGGCCGCTTTCGAGAGGCGGCGCGTCAAGCGACAGAACGGCAGCATACCTGCGAATGCGGCGAGCTTCACGCCAACCGCGCCGGGAAATTGATGGGCGCTCCGACATGAGACATTTATCCGAGCGACGCACCAACACGCGCCTTGACTTCAGATCTCACGCGAAGAATCCCATGGAAATCCTTGATCAACCCATTTGCAACCGTCAGGCGCCGGAGTCACTCAAGGCGAGACGTGAATTTTTTGCACCAAAACTGCACAACGCGTCTACGCTCACTGGGTCGGGCATCCGCTAAATACTCACTGCGGGGTGAACCGGTAACGTTTTGGGTTGTCATGCGCGCATTCGGTGCGTTGCAACACCAACGCTGAGGCCTCGTCAAGGCGGTAACAAAACAGGCCCGAAGCCCCGTTTTCACAAGGTTTTCACATATGCGGGCGCTGTGCAGAAAAATAACCGCACCGATTTTGCGGTTTGTGCACGCTTGTTGCATTCGTAACCGTATGGACTATAAGCGCACCGCTGGAAGTGGTCGCCCAGGTCTCATAAAAACAGTGGCAGGGTTGCCCGATGGAGATTCAAGTGTTTTGCCAGGGACTCTTTTTTACCGATGCAAAAAGGCCCGAAAACAGCGATAAAGTTGTCAGTCCGGTTGCATCGGTACTGTGAATTTGCGACATCCAGCGCTCCTTTTGCGACAACGCCGTAAAGAAGCTGAAAGGTTAGATTCGCAAGTATCGCCAACATTGTCGGCGTGATATAAGTTTGCGCCGACACAAAAAGAAAGAGCCGCCCAGATAATAAAACAGGTGGGACGGCAGTACTCTTCTAAAACCAAAGGAGCAAATCACGATGCGCGTGATGAAGTGGAGCATGATCGCACTGGCAGTTGCAGCAGCAGCCAGTTCTCAGTTGGCTACGGCCGCCCCGTTTGTAAGTGACCAGGCAGAAGCCAAAGGCTTTGTTGAAGACGCCAAGCTCGACCTGCTGGTACGTAACTATTACTTCAACCGCGACAACAAGAATGGCGGCGCCGACGTAAAAGACTGGACTCAAGGTCTTCTCGGCAACTTCAGTTCCGGTTACACCCAAGGCACCGTGGGCGTTGGTGTTGATGCGTACGGTTACCTGGCCATCAAACTGGATGGCGGCGACGGTACTTCCGGTTCGGGCAACATGAGCCGTAGCGACACCGTCAACCCGAACAACGGCGCTCGCGACGTTAACGACAGCCAGGGCAAAGCCGGCGCGTCGGTCAAATTCCGCGTATCCAAAACCGAGCTGAAATTCGGCGACATGCAGCCAAGCACTTCTCCAGTGTTCGCTGTCGGCGGTTCCCGTATCATTCCGCAAACTGCCACTGGCTTCCAGTTGCAGAGCAGCGAAGTCAAAGACCTTGACCTCGAAGCCGGTCACTTCTACTCGGGCAGCAGCCAGGACAAGAACGCTCGCGATGGTGGCCTGTATGCCAACTACGCTGGTCAGGAAACCAACACCATCGACTACTTCGGTGGTAAATACGGCATCACTGAAAACCTGAGCGCATCGCTCTACGGCGCAAAACTGGAAGACATCTGGAATCAGTACTACGCCAACGTGAACCTCACCACGCCTTTCAGCGGTGACACCTCGCTGAACACTGACTTCAACATCTACCGCACCACCGATACCGGTGACAGCCTGGTCGGTGACATCAGCAACACCACGTTCTCCCTGGCGACCGCGCTGTCGTTCCTGAAAGCGCACACCATCACCGTGGGCTTCCAGAAGGTCAACGGCGACACCCCGTTCGACTATATCGGTGTGGGTAAAAACAACCGTGGCGGCGACTCGATTTTCCTCGCCAACTCCATTCAGTACTCTGACTTCAACGGTCCAGGCGAGAAATCCGCTCAGATCCGTTACGACTTGAAGATGGCTGAATACGGCGTTCCGGGCCTTAGCTTCATGACTCGCTACGTCAAAGGTTGGGACATCGACGGCACCAACACCCCAGCAGGCAGCGCTTACGCTGGTCTGTACGGTGAAGATGGCAAACACCACGAAACCAACTTCGAAGCCAAATACGTTGTTCAGAACGGTCCAGCCAAGGATCTTTCGTTCCGTATTCGTCAAGCCTGGCACACTGCCAACGCTGACCAGGGCGAAGGTGACGTGAAAGAGTTCCGCCTGATCGTCGACTACCCACTGTCGATCTTGTAATCGCATACAGTTAGTTTGCGGTAACAAGCAAAAGGCCCATCTCGCGATGGGCCTTTTTTATTGCCTGCTGTGTGTATTAATTGTCCGACCTGCAAGTCAGCTAATTAATTAGCAGCCTATCATTGTGCCGCCGATTCCTGCACTACACGTATAACGCGCTGCGGAAACGGAATATCAATTCCGGCAGCTTTCAAGCGATCCCGCGCCTGTTCATTGAACATGAACATCACATCCCAATAATCGGCAGTTTTAACCCACACTCGCAGGGAAACCGTGATCGAACTGTCGCCCAGCGTCGAAATCACCGCTTGCGGTTCCGGGTCCTGCATGACGCGCGCATCCTTGGCCAGATCTAGCAACACCTGACGGGCTCTCTGCAGATCCGCTTCGTAATCCACGCCTACGTCGAACACCACTTTGCGGGTTGGCTGACGGTTGGTGTTGGTGATGATGCCGTTCGACAGGTTGCCGTTGGGCATGATGATGGTCTTGTTATCGCCAGTGCGCAGCACGGTATGGAAAATCTGGATGCTGTCGACGGTCCCCGCCACGCCCTGCGCTTCGATCCAGTCGCCGATACGGAACGGACGGAACAGCAGAATCAGCACGCCGCCAGCGAAATTCGCCAGGCTGCCTTGCAAGGCCAGACCGATTGCCAGACCGGCAGCACCGATAGCCGCGACGAACGAGGTGGTTTCGACGCCGATCATCGACGCGACACTGACGATCAGCAGCACTTTGAGAATGATGTTGGCCAGGCTGCTGATAAAACCTTGCAGCGCCAGGTCGGCGTTGCGCAGCGCCAGCAGGCCGCCGAGCTTGTGCGTGACCTTGTTGATCAGCCACCAGCCGATGGCCAGGGTAATCACTGCCAGCAGCACGCGACTGCCGTATTCCATGATCATCGGGATCCACGCTTGCGACGCTTTGACCAGGTGGTCCACCTCAGCATTCAAATCCATGTTTTCTCTCCTGATTTCCGGCTTCCCGGGGTGTATTCAAAACAACTGTGGGAGCGAGTCTGCTCGCGAAAGCGGTGTGTCAGTCAACTCTTCGCTGAATGAAGCACCGCTTTCGCGAACAGGCTCGCTCCCACATAGCCTTCAGACCAAGCTTTAATCGCGGAAGTTGTTGAACTGCAGCGGCATGCCGAATTCCTTCGCACGCAGCGCCGCGATGGCTTCTTGCAGATCGTCACGCTTCTTGCCGGTGACACGCACCTGCTCGCCTTGAATGGCGGCCTGGACCTTGAGTTTGGCGTCCTTGATGTGGCCAACGATCTTCTTCGCCAGCTCTTTGTCGATGCCTTCCTTGAGGATAGCGTCCTGTTTCATCAGTTTGCCGGACGCGTAAGCGTCTTTGACCTCGAGGCACTGCACGTCGATCTTGCGCTTGACCAGCGCCAGCTTGAGGATCTCGATCATCGCTTCGAGCTGGAATCCGGCTTCAGCAGTCAGACTGACGGTCAGGTCTTTTTCCTTGAATTCGAAGCTGCCTTTGCCTTTCAGGTCATAACGACGATCGAGTTCCTTCACGGCGTTCTCGACCGCGTTGGTGAGTTCGTGTTTGTCCAGTTCGGATACCACGTCGAACGACGGCATGTAATCTCTCCAATAAAAAGGCGCGCTCGATGAGGATGGAGCGCGCTTGGCTTGCGGTTAAAATCGGGCTCATTATAACGGGTCTTTTCCTACCGATACGGCGAGCCGCACATGCCTGTACGCAATAGAGTCAAAAACTGATGGCCACGACATGGCACATTCTCGGCGCCGGCAGCCTCGGCACACTCTGGGCCACCCGGCTGGCCCGAGCCGGAGTACCGGTGCGCCTGATCCTGCGCGACACCTCGCGATTGCGCAGCTATGCGGCGGCAGGTGGATTAACCCTGGTAGAAAACGGACAAGCTCACACCTATGCAGTTCCCGGCGAAACGCCGGACAACCCAGAACCGATTCGTCGTCTGCTGGTCGCGTGCAAGGCTTACGACGCCGAAACCGCTGTCGCCCGCCTCGCCTCCCGACTTGCGCCTGATGCAGAACTGATCCTTTTGCAAAACGGTCTCGGCAGCCAGGACGCCGTCGCTGCACGCGTACCGCAAGCTCGTTGTATCAGCGCTTCCAGCACCGAGGGCGCATTCCGCGACGGCGATTGGCGCGTCGTGTTTGCCGGCCATGGTTTCAACTGGCTGGGCGATGCGGCGAATCCGCTGGCGCCGATCTGGCTTGAGGATCTGCAAGCGGCAAAAATCCCCCATGAATGGACCACCGACATCCTCACGCGGCTGTGGCGCAAACTGGCACTCAATTGCGCGATCAATCCGCTGACCGTGCTTCACGATTGCCGCAATGGCGGACTCCAGGAACATCACTGCGAAGTCGCCACCCTGTGCAGCGAACTTGCTGAATTGTTGCAGCGTTGCGGGCAGCCCGCCGCCGCCGACAATCTGCAACAGGAAGTCGAACGGGTGATCCAGGCCACCGCTGCCAATTATTCATCGATGCATCAGGACGTCGCCAACCAGCGCCGCAGCGAGATTAGCTATCTATTGGGCTACGCCTGCAAAGTTGCTGCGCGCCATCAACTGAACCTGCCGCACCTCAAGCAATTGCAGCAACGGCTCGTCGCACATCTGCACAGCCGCGGATTGCCCAGCGACTGAGCAGCGGCTACGCTGGCGACTTGTTCCTCTGCTGCGATAAACCCGATGCCATTGCGCCAGCGCCTTGAAAACCTGCCGGTCGGCCAGAAACTGCTGGCCGCCCTGTTGGTGCTGTTGACCACGGTTTTGCTGGTCGCCAACCTGACCTTCATCAGCGCCGCCTACTACATTTCCCAGGAAAGCATGGCCCCACAGGCGTTGCAGACCATTGGCCGGTTGATCGCCAATCCGAGCCTGGTCAGCGATGCGCTAAGTTCGCCGCAAAGCGCCGAGCGCCTGCTCAAGGAACTCGACAGCTACTCGCCGCTACGAGCCGCTGCGCTCTACGACGGCAAAGGTGAGCGTCTGGCGCAAGTGCAGCGGGGCGACAAGCTCAAATTGCCGGAACGCTATAGACACATCGAGGCTTGGCAGCTCACCGAATTTCGCAGCAACCAATTGATCACCCTGCCCCGCCCCGGCACCGCGCCCGGCCACTTATTGCTGGTGGCCAGCAGTGAGCTGCCGATGGCGTTCTACACCGGCACCCTGACCGCGAGCCTCGGCATTCTGATCTTCAGCGTCCTGTTGTGGCTGGTGATCGCCCGGCAGATCAAACGCCTGATCACCCGGCCGATCCATGAGCTGGAAGAACTCTCGCGTCAGGTCACCCGAGAAGAGAATTACGCCCTGCGCGCTTCACGCGGCAATCATGACGAAATCGGCAGCCTCGCCGAGGCGTTCAACACCATGCTTTCGCGCATCGAGGCCCGCGAGCAGCAGCTCAAACGCGCCCGCGACGACTCGCAGGCCGCCTATGATCAGGCCCAAGGACTGGCTGAGGAAACCCGCCATACCAACCGCAAGCTCGAACTCGAAGTTCAAGTGCGAAGCAAGATCGAGAAGAAACTCACCGGTTTCCAGAATTACCTCAACAGCATCATCGACTCGATGCCCTCGGCGCTGATCGCCCTCGATGAGCAGCTCTACGTTACCCAGTGGAACCAAGAAGCCAGCGCACTTTCCGGCACACGTCTGGACGAAGCACTGAACCAGCCGATCTTCCTCGCTTTCGAACCGCTCAAACCGTTTCTGCCGCAGCTCAAGCAGACTGTCGAGCAACACACGGTGACGAAAGTCGAGCGCGTGACGTGGTTCAAGGATGAGGAGCCGAAACACTATGCGCTGACGTTTTATCCGCTGATGGGCGGCGCCGGGCGCGGTGTGGTGATCCGCATCGACGACATCACCCAGCGCTTGTCGCTGGAAGAAATGATGGTGCAATCGGAAAAAATGCTTTCGGTCGGCGGCCTCGCTGCCGGCATGGCGCACGAGATCAATAATCCGCTGGGCGCGATCCTGCACAACGTGCAGAACATTCGGCGCAGGCTGTCGGCGGATCTGCCGAAGAACCTCGAAACCGCCGAGCAACTGGGCATCGAACTGGAAACGGTGAATCGCTACCTGCATGGTCGCGAAGTCCCGCAACTGCTCGACGGCATTCAGCAGGCCGGCGCCCGGGCAGCAAAGATCGTCACTCACATGCTCAGCTTCAGCCGCCGCAGTACCCGGCAAATGGCGCCGTGCGACTTGCCAGCGCTGATCGACCAAGCCGTGGAAATCGCCGGCAACGATTTCGATCTGGCGATCGGCTTCGACTTCAAAGGACAGGCGATCATCCGCCAGTTCGATCCGGCCCTCGGCCCGGTGCCGGGCACCGCCAACGAACTGGAACAAGTGCTGCTCAATCTGCTGAAAAACGCTGCACAGGCGATTCACCAGCGCGAAGACGACAGCGAGCCGGGGCGGATCATCCTGCGCACCCGGCTGAATCCGCCGTGGGCGGAGATCCAGGTCGAAGACAACGGCATCGGCATGAGCGAGAACGTGCGCAAACGCACGTTCGAGCCGTTCTTCACCACCAAGGAAATCGGCCAGGGCACCGGGCTCGGTTTGTCGGTATCGTATTTCATCATTACCAACAACCACAAAGGCCAGATGGAAGTGCAATCGGCGCCCGGTCAGGGCACCTGCTTCACTCTGCGCCTGCCGCTGGTGGCACCGACGACCATTGCGGCTGAAACCAGTCAACTACCGAGGTAACCCATGGGCTTTCGCTTGTCGAAAATCTACACCCGCACCGGCGACAAAGGCGAAACCGGCCTCGGCGACGGTCGCCGCGTGCCGAAGGATCATCCGCGCATCGAGGCGATCGGCGAAGTCGACACGCTGAACAGCCAGGTCGGCGTGCTGCTCGCCGGGCTGCTGGCCGAGCGCGACAAGTATCCGGGACTGAATGAACTGATCGACGTCCTGGCGCCCTGTCAGCATCGTTTGTTTGATTTGGGCGGCGAGTTGGCCATGCCCGAATATCAGGCGTTGAACACGGCGGAGATCGAACGGCTGGAAGCGGCCATCGATGTGTGGAATGAAGAGCTCGGACCGCTGGAGAATTTCATTCTGCCCGGCGGTTCGATGCTGATCGCTCAGGCACACGTATGTCGCAGTCTGGCGAGAAGCGCCGAGCGGCGTTGTCAGCATTTGAACGCCGTGGAACCGTTGGCCGGGGTTGGCCTGGCGTATATCAATCGGTTGTCGGATCTGTTGTTCGTGGCGGCGCGGTTGATTGCGCGGCGGCAGGGGGTTGCGGAGATTCTTTGGCAGCCAGCCCGAAGACCCACAGAGATGTAGCGCCTGATCGGCCGCCATCGCTGGCAAACCAGCTCCCACAGGTTTCGAGTTGTGCACAACATTTGTGAACGACACAAAGCCTTGTGGGAGCTGGCTTGCCAGCTCCCACAGGTTTCGAGTAGTACATAACATTTGTGGACGACACAAAGCCTTGTGGGAGCTGGCTTGCCAGCGAAGAGGCCTGCAGCCTTTACAGAGATTCAGGCCAGAACGCGCGAATCCCCGCCACGCCTTGTGCACCAACGCCCCAGGCTTTATCCCGCTCCGCAGGCCCGACCCCACCCAACAAAAACACCGGCTTACTGAATCCCTCGATCAACGCCTGAGCCTGTTCCCAGCCCAACGGCTGCGCATCCGGGTGAGTCTGCGTCGGCTGAACCGGCGACAGCGTGACGAAATCCACGCCCATCTGCTCGGCCAACGCCAGCTCTTCGGCGTTGTGGCACGACGCCGCGAGCCAGCGCTCGGCCGGCAGTGGACGCCCCGCCGCCGCGTATTTGCGCAGTTGTGCCGAAGTGATGTGCCAACCGGCCGAAGGGAAATCGCCGAGCCATTCAAACGGCCCCTTGATCATCAATTGCGCCTTGCCGGCGCAAAGACCGGCGGCGTCCACCGCCAGGTCGCGGTATTTGGGGTCGTAACCATTCGGTGCGCGCAGCTGGATCAATTTGATCCCGCCGGCAATCGCTTTCTGAATACCGCGGAGCAGGGCCGGGGTTTCCAGATCTTCCGGGGTAATCAGGTATTGCGCAGGTAACCGCGCTGCCGCGACGATCGGCTGATTGGCGGCAGGGAACTCGTAGTCGATCAGCTCTTTGCCGGTGACCCAGGCAAGCGGCTGACCTTCAGCGCCATGGGGTTCGCCGCTGAATGCCGAGACTTCCCAGACATCCAGCAGAACCTGTTTGTCCGGGTAATCGTGGCGAACCTTGATCAGCGGACGGGCAGCGTCGACGACGATGCCCAGCTCTTCGTGCAGCTCGCGGGCCAGCGCCGATTCAACCGATTCGTCCGCCTCGACCTTGCCACCGGGGAATTCCCACAAGCCGCCCTGATGCTGGGTATCGGCGCGGCGGGCGATGAGGATTTTGCCACTGTCGTCACGGATGACGGCAGCAGCGACGTGTACGCGTTTCACGGATTCAACTCCTCCAGTCCAGCCTTTTGCCAGGCCTTGAAGGCTGGCCATTGGTAGACGGTTTCAACATAGGCTTCGTCGACTGCTGGCAGCTTCACCTGATAAGTGCGCAGGCGCACGGCGATTGGCGCAAAAAAGGCATCGGCGAGACTGACGCGACCGAACAGAAACGGCCCCTCTTCCGTCGCCGCCGCGCGGCATTCAGCCCAGAGCGCGAGCATACGTTCGATATCAGTTTTCACTTCTGGCGGCACCGGGTTCAGCGGCGCGTCATGGTTGAGGTTGAACGGCATGTGGTTGCGCATGGCGAAGAACCCGCTGTGCATTTGCGCGCAGGCGGATCGGGCCTGGGCCCGAGCGAAGATATCGCTTGGCCAGAGCTGTTCGGAGGGAAACTGTTCGGCAAGGTATTCGGCGATCGCCAGCGAATCGGCGATGGTCCCGCGGGCGGTTTTCAGCAACGGCACCTTGGCGGTTGGCGAGTGCTTGAGCAGTTGCTCGCGGGTGTCGGGCTTCCCGAGTTTGATCAGCTCTTCACTGTAGGGAGCACCGGTCAACTCCAGTGCCAGAGCGGCGCGCAGGGACCAGGAGGAAAGCAGTTTGTCGCCGATGATCAGGTGCGGGGACATGGGTGAATACCTTCTTGTCAGGGAAACAATCCAGAATGTCTGGCGTCTGTTCGTCCGCCATCGCGGGCAAGCCCGCTCCCACAGTGATTGAGGTCGCTCACAAATTTTGTGTACACCCACAGAACCCTGTGGGAGCGGGCTTGCCCGCGATGGGGCCGGCAGCCGCTCCACCTTTTAGATCAGGTGCGGTACTCAGCGTTGATCTTTACGTATTCATGCGACAGGTCGGTGGTCCAGATGGTTTCGCTGCAATCGCCGCGACCCAGTTCGATGCGAATAGTGATTTCTTCCTGCTGCATCACTGCCGAGCCCTGGGCTTCAGTGTAGGTCGCCGCACGCGCGCCACGGCTGGCGATGCATACGTCGCCGAGGAATACGTCGATCTTGCTCACGTCCAGATCAGGCACACCGGCACGGCCGACGGCGGCCAGAATACGACCCCAGTTCGGGTCGGAAGCAAACAACGCAGTCTTGATCAGCGGCGAGTGCGCCACAGTGTAGCCAACGTCCAGGCATTCCTGGTGATTGCCGCCGCCATTCACCTCAACGGTGACAAATTTGGTCGCGCCTTCGCCGTCACGCACGATGGCCTGGGCCACGTCCATACACACTTCGAACACCGCTTGTTTCAGCTTGGCGAACAGTTCGCCTTCAGCACGGGTGATCTCCGGCAGCGCAGCCTTGCCGGTAGCAATCAGCATGCAGCAGTCGTTGGTCGAGGTGTCGCCATCGATGGTGATGCGATTGAACGACTTGTTCGCACCGTCGAGCATCAGATTGTGCAGCACTTCGCGGGAGACTTTGGCATCGGTGGCGATGTAACCGAGCATGGTCGCCATGTTCGGGCGGATCATGCCGGCGCCTTTGCTGATACCGGTTACGGTGATGGTCACGCCGTCGTGCTCGAACTGGCGGCTGGCGCCCTTCGGCAGGGTGTCGGTGGTCATGATGCCGGTGGCGGCCGCTTCCCAGTTGTTTTCCGACAGATCGTCCAGCGCCGCTTGCAACGCGCTTTCGATCTTCTCGACCGGCAATGGCTCGCCGATCACGCCGGTGGAATACGGCAGAATCTGGCTGGCATCGACGCCGGTCAGTTCGGCCAGTTTTGCAGTGGTGCGCTCGGCAGCAGCCAGGCCCGGTTCACCGGTACCCGCGTTGGCGTTGCCGGTGTTGGTCAGCAGGTAACGCACCGGGTTTTGCACGCGTTTCTTTGCCAGGATCACCGGCGCGGCGCAAAAGGCGTTCAACGTGAACACGCCCGCCACGGTCGAACCTTCGGCGCAGCGCATCACAACGACATCCTTGCGCCCAGGGCGCTTGATGCCGGCTGAGGCGATACCGAGTTCAAAACCGGCAACCGGGTGCAACGTTGGCAAAGGACCAAGACCAACAGCCATGAATGCGCTCCTTACTCAATGATGTCAGCACCGCCACTCGCAGCGACGGTGTCAAATGGCAAAACGCCGCGACGGCAGAAGCCGGTCGCGGCGCGGGTATTTCAGCAATTGAAGCGGGTTTTACTGGATCTGCCCGTGGCAATGCTTGTATTTCTTGCCCGAACCGCAGAAGCACAGTTCGTTGCGGCCCAGCTTCTGCTCGTTGCGTACCGGGGCGGTGGCAAGGGCGACATCGACCTCTTCGCCCAATACTTCCGGCTGATCGAGGCCCGGCGCTTCAGCGTGTTCGAACTGCATGCGCGCGGCCAGTGCTTCGGCTTCCTGACGCAGGCGCTGCTCTTCGGCTTCCGGATCTTCGCGGCGCACTTGAACGTGGGACAGCACACGGATCGAGTCGCGCTTGATCGAATCGAGCAGCTCGGAGAACAGCGTGAACGACTCGCGCTTGTATTCCTGCTTCGGGTTCTTCTGTGCGTAACCGCGCAGATGAATGCCGTGACGCAGGTGGTCCATGGTCGACAGGTGGTCTTTCCACAGATCGTCCAGCACGCGCAGCACGATTTGCTTCTCGAAGGAGCGCAGTGCCTCGGCACCTGCCTGATCTTCTTTCTCGTTGTACGCGGCGATCAGCTCGGCCATCAGCTTCTCGCGCAGGGTTTCTTCGTACAGATGATCGTCTTCGTCAAGCCACTGCTGGATCGGCAGATTCACACCGAAGTCGCTGGCAATCGTCGCTTCCAGACCGGCCACGTCCCACTGTTCTGGCAGCGATTGCGGTGGAATGTGGGCGCTGACGGTAGCGTTGAGCACGTCCTGACGGAAATCGGCGATGGTTTCACCGATGTTGTCAGCGGCCAACAACGTGTTACGCATGTGATAAATCACTTTACGCTGTTCGTTGTTGACGTCGTCGAACTCGAGCAGTTGCTTGCGGATGTCGAAGTTGCGGCCCTCAACCTTGCGCTGCGCCTTCTCGATCGCGTTGGTCACCATGCGGTGCTCGATCGCTTCGCCCGGCTGCATGCCCAGGGCTTTCATGAAGTTCTTCACCCGGTCAGAGGCGAAGATGCGCATCAGGCTGTCTTCCAGCGACAGGTAGAAGCGGCTCGAACCGGCATCGCCCTGACGGCCGGCACGGCCACGCAACTGGTTGTCGATACGACGCGATTCGTGACGCTCGGACGCAATCACCTGCAAGCCGCCCGATTCGAGCACTTGCTGGTGACGCTTCTGCCAGTCGGCCTTGATCTGGGCAATCTGCTCAGGGGTCGGGTTTTCCAGCGAAGCGACTTCCACTTCCCAGTTGCCGCCCAACAGGATGTCGGTACCACGACCGGCCATGTTGGTGGCGATGGTCAGTGCGCCCGGACGACCGGCCTGCGCAATGATTTCAGCTTCTTTTTCGTGGAACTTGGCGTTCAGAACCTTGTGTTCGATGCCTTCCTTCACGAGCAACGCGGACATGTGCTCGGACGTCTCGATGGTGGCCGTACCGACCAGCACCGGGCGACCGGCCGCCATGCTTTCCTTGATGTCTGCCACGATCGCCGCGTATTTCTCTTCGGCGGTGAGGAACACCAGGTCGTTGTAGTCTTTACGCGCCAACGGCTTGTTCGGCGGAATGACCATGACTTCCAGACCGTAGATCTGGTGGAATTCGAACGCTTCGGTGTCGGCGGTGCCGGTCATGCCGGACAGCTTGGTGTACAGACGGAAATAGTTCTGGAAGGTGGTAGAAGCCAGGGTCTGGCTCTCGGCCTGAATATTCAGGCCTTCCTTGGCTTCGATGGCCTGGTGCAGGCCTTCGGACAGACGACGGCCCGGCATGGTGCGGCCGGTGTGTTCGTCGACCAGTACGACCTGACCGTCCTGCACGATGTATTCGATGTTGCGGTTGAACAGTTTATGCGCGCGCAGACCGGCATAGACATGAGTCAGCAGGCCAAGGTTATGCGCCGAGTACAGGCTCTCGCCTTCGGCCAGCAGGCCAACGCGGGTGAGCATGTCTTCGATGAACTGGTGACCGGCTTCGTTGAGTTCGACCTGACGGGTCTTCTCGTCAACGGTGTAGTGGCCAGCCTTGGTGACCTCGCCTTCGACTTCTTCAACGTGCAGTTCCAGCTGCGGGATCAGTTTGTTGATCTCCGTGTACAGCTTGGAGCTGTCCTCGGCCTGACCGGAAATGATCAGCGGGGTACGCGCTTCGTCGATGAGGATGGAGTCGACTTCGTCGATCACGGCAAAATTGAGTTCGCGCTGGAATTTTTCTTCCATGCTGAACGCCATGTTGTCGCGCAGGTAGTCGAAACCGAATTCGTTGTTGGTGCCGTAAGTGATGTCGGCGGCGTAGGCGGCGCGCTTTTCTTCCGGCGGCTGGAACGGCGTCACGACGCCGACGGTCAGGCCGAGGAATTCATACAGCGGGCGCATCCAGTTGGCGTCACGACGCGCCAGGTAATCGTTCACCGTCACAACGTGCACGCCCTTGCCGGACAGTGCGTTGAGGTAAACGCCCAGGGTCGCCACGAGGGTCTTGCCCTCACCGGTGCGCATTTCGGCGATTTTGCCTTCGTGCAGGGTCATGCCGCCGACGAGCTGTACGTCGAAGTGGCGCATGCCCATGACACGCTTGCCAGCTTCGCGGGCGACCGCGAAGGCTTCCGGCAACAGCTTGTCGAGGGTTTCCCCTTTGGCGATACGGGCCTTGAACTCAGCGGTCTTGGCACGCAATTGATCGTCCGAAAGGGCCACCATTTGCTCTTCGAAGGCATTGACGAGCTGCACCGTCTTGAGCATGCGTTTGACTTCACGCTCGTTCTTGCTTCCAAAAAGTTTCTTTAACAAAGGCGCAAACATATCGGCAGGATCTTCCACACTAAAGGGATGGAGGGCGGCCCCGTGAGCGTCGCCCGTGCAGCCCTCATGGCCGCATGCGAACGAGCATTCTACCCGGAAACGAAAGTGAGGAAAGTGGCGATGTTCCACGATGCTGGCACTGCGCTTTGTCGGGGCTCACTTAAAATAGGGGCGTTTTGCTCAACTTCAAGTCATACAAGGAAGAAGTTAGTCGTTGATTTAATGGGTAAAGCGGGGACAAAAGCAATGGGCGAGTGAATTCGCCTATCTGCTACCATGGCATTTCAGTTACTTCAGGTGTTTGATCATGGCATTCCGCCCTCTTACGGCCAAAGCACCCGCCGTTCTTTTGCGCGAAGCCAAGCCGCTCAAAGCCATCCTCGGCCACGCCCAGCGCCTGGAGCATTTGCAGCGGCTGCTCGAGAGCCAGTTGCAACCGGCCGCCCGCGAACATTGCCGAGTGGCCAAGTGGCGCGAAGGCGAGTTGTCGCTGGTGGTCACTGACGGGCACTGGGCCACACGTTTGCGCTATCAGCAAAAACGTCTGCAACGTCAGCTGCAGTTGTTCGACGAGTTCGCCAATATCACACGAATCAAATTCAGCGTACGCCCGCCCATCGTCCAGCATCGCGCTGTCGGGCACACGATGGATTTGTCGAGCGATGCGGCGCAGACCATTCAGTCCACGGCCGACGGGATAACTGATCCGGGGCTGCGTGCGGCGCTGGAGCGGTTGGCGGCGCATGCCAAGGGCAAGACCTGAGGCAAGATCAAAAGATCGCAGCCTGCGGCAGCTCCTGCAGTTGGAATGTGATCCTTTGCAGGAGCTGTCGCAGGCTGCGATCTTTACTGTCAGCGGCGTTTGCTGCCACCTAATAAAGAGCCCATCAAGCCGCGCACCAGTTGTTTGCCAAGGTTATTCGCCGCTTGGCGCATCGCCGATTTCAACGCCTGCCCGGCTGCCGTTCCCAAAAACTCCCCTGCCCTGTCGGCCAGGCTCGGCTCTTCAGGCGCAGGTTTCCCGGCGGGAACGTCAGCTTCTGGCGCCAGGCCTTTGCGGCCCATGAGAATCTCGTACGCCGATTCCCGGTCGATCGGTTTGTCATAACGGCCCTTGAACGGCGACCCGGCAATCAGCACCGTGCGCTCGGTTGCGCTGAGCGGGCCGATCCGCGATTGCGGCGGTGCCACCAGCACGCGCTGGACCATTTCCGGCGTGCCCTTCTCGGTCAACGTACCGACCAGCGCTTCGCCAATCCCCAGCTCGGTCAGCACCGACAGGCTGTCGAACGCCGGATTCGGGCGAAAACCCTCCGCCACCGCGCGCAGGGATTTCTGTTCTTTGGCGGTGAACGCACGCAAGCCGTGCTGGATGCGCAAACCCAGTTGCGCCAGCACGTCATCCGGCAGGTCCGCCGGGGACTGGGTGACGAAATACACGCCGACACCTTTGGAGCGAATCAGCCGCACCACCTGCTCCAGGCGCTCCTGCAAGGCCTTGGGCGTATCGCCAAAGAGCAAATGCGCCTCGTCAAAAAACAGTGCGAGGAGCGGTTTGTCGGCATCGCCGCGCTCCGGCAGTTGCTCGAACAATTCCGCCAGCAGCCACAGCAGGAACGTCGCGTAGACCTTCGGCGCTTCATGAACCAGACGGCTGGCGTCCAGCAGATGGATGCGCCCTCGCCCGTCGGCGGTCGGTTGCAGAATGTCTTCGAGTTGCAGCGCCGGTTCGCCGAACAAGGCTTCGGCGCCCTGCTGTTCCAGAGTGGCCAGACGCCGCAACAGCGCCTGGCTGGAACCGGTAGTCATCAGCGCGGCGTCTTCGCCCAACAACTGAGGATTGTCTTTGAGGTGATTGAGCAGCGCTTTCAGATCCTTGAGATCGAGCAGCAACAACCCTTCGCGATCCGCCACTTTGAACGCCGCATACAGTGCCGACTGCTGACTGTCGGTCAACTCAAGCAGGCTGCCGATCAGCAACGGGCCCATTTCGCTCAACGTCGTGCGCAGCGGATGGCCGGATTCGCCGTGGATGTCCCACAGCGTCACCGGATAAGCCTGAGGCGTGTGCTCGAGCCAGGGCATGCCGGCGATGCGCTCGGCCACTTTGCCTTGCGGGTTGCCAGCGGCACCCAGGCCGCACAGGTCGCCCTTGATATCGGCGGCGAACACCGCCACACCCGCGTCGCTGAAGGCCTCGGCCAGACGCTGCAACGTGACGGTCTTGCCGGTGCCGGTCGCGCCGGCGATCAGTCCGTGCCGGTTGGCCAGGCGCATGGCCTGAGCGATCGGTTGCGCGGCCGGATCAGCGCCGATGACGAGGTGCAAGGAGTCAGGCATTTTCTCACCCAATGGTTAATCTTTGATGACACATGGCCGATACATAAATTGGACAGACCCTTCTGAGAATCGGGTCGGACATTTCCCTAAGGAGAGCCGGAAATATCAGTTTTTCAACCTTGCCCATAGTGCGCGTCTTCATCTAAGCACGCCCAGGACATTAAGACCTTAGCGGAACCCCAAGCCATGAACAAAAACCTGCGCTTCAGCCACAAGATTTTGCTTGCCGCCGCTCTCATCGTCATTGCCGCTTTTGCCTCCTTCACGTTGTATAACGACTGGCTGCAACGCAATGCGATCCGCGATGACCTGAACAACTACCTCAACGAAATGGGCGAGGTCACCGCCGGCAATATCCAGACCTGGCTCAGCGGGCGCATCTTGCTCATCGAGAACGCCGCGCAGAACATCGCCATCAACCCGGAACCTGCCACGGTCGCCAGCCTGCTGGAACAGAAGAGCCTGACCTCGACATTCATGGCCACCTATCTGGGCGATGCCACCGGGCACTTCACCATCCGCCCGGACGTGAAAATGCCGGACGGTTTCGATCCGCGCGTGCGCCCTTGGTATAAAGGTGCCGAAAGCAGCAGCACGTCGACCTTGACCGAACCGTACATCGACGCGGCCACCGGCCAGTTGATCATTTCGATTGCCACTGCCTCGAAAAAGGCTGGGCAGAACGTCGGCGTGGTCGGTGGCGACCTGAGCCTGCAATCACTGGTCGACACCCTTGCCGCGCGGAATTTCGATGGCATGGGCTATGTGTTCCTGGTCAGCGCCGACGGCAAGATTCTCGTCCACCCGGACAAGGCCCTGGTGATGAAATCACTCAAGGAAGCCTATCCACAAGACACCCCGCGCATCAGCAGCGACTTCAGTGAAGTGACCGTCGATGGCAAAACCCGCATCGTCACCTTCGCGCCGATCAAGGGTCTGCCGTCGGTGAACTGGTACATCGGTCTGTCGATCGATAAAGACCAGGCCTACTCGATGCTCAGCGAATTCCGTACCTCAGCGGTGATCGCGACTGTCATTGCGGTGGCGATCATCATCGCGCTGCTTGGCATGCTCATCCGCATTCTGATCCAGCCACTGCATGTCATGACCCGCGCCATGGAAGACATCGCCGACGGTGAAGGTGACCTGACCAAACGCCTGACCATCGTCAACAACGATGAATTCGGCATTCTCGGCACCGCGTTCAACCGCTTTGTCGAGCGCATTCACGGTTCGATCCGCGAAGTCTCGTCGGCGACCGGGCAGGTCAACGAAGTCGCCCTGCGCGTGGTCGCAGCATCGAACTCGTCGATGTTCAACTCCGACCAGCAAGCCTCGCGCACCAGCAGTGTCGCCGCCGCCATCAACCAGCTCGGCGCCGCTGCCCAGGAAATCGCCCGCAATGCCGCGCAGGCGTCGAATCAGGCCAGCGACGCCCGAGGTCTGGCCGAAGACGGTCAGCAAGTGGTGGAGCGCAGCATCAAGGCGATGAATCAGTTGTCGAGCATGCTCAGCGCGTCGAGCACCAATATCGAATCACTGAACAGCAAAACCGTGAACATTGGCCAGATCCTCGAAGTGATCACCAGCATTTCCCAGCAAACCAACCTGCTGGCGCTCAATGCGGCGATCGAAGCGGCACGCGCCGGTGAGGCCGGACGCGGGTTTGCGGTGGTGGCGGATGAAGTGCGCAATCTGGCGCACCGCACTCAGGAATCGGCGCAACAGGTGCAGACGATGATCGAAGAGCTGCAGGTCGGCGCGCGTGAATCGGTAAGTACCATGAGCGACAGCCAGCGCCACAGTCAGGACAGCGTGGAGATTGCCAATCTGGCCGGTGAACGCCTCAACAGCGTGACTCTGCGGATTGGTGAAATCGACGGGATGAACCAGTCGGTGGCGACCGCGACTGAAGAGCAGACAGCGGTGGTTGAGTCGATCAACGTCGATATTACCGAGATCAATACGCTGAACCAGGAAGGCGTGGAAAACCTGCAGGCGACGTTGCGCGCGTGCTCGGATCTGGAACAGCAGGCTTCCCGTCTCAAGCAACTGGTGGGCAGCTTCAGGATTTAAGAAAAAGCCTACCCCCTCACCCCAGCCCTCTCCCCCACGGGGAGCGAGGGGGAAAGGGAGCCGATCTTCAAGCTTTTCAATGCTGCGTTCGACTCGTTATCGCAGGACATCGCAACAAGTCCAATCACCTCGCTCAGTCCCCTCTCCCTCCGGGAGAGGGCTAGGGTGAGGGGCTTCTCAGCTCTTCAGCTCACCGCGCAATCCCGACCGAACATCCATTTTGGATAACGGTCAACCAAAGGGAGAACGACACAGCGGAGGGTTGCTCACCGTGCACATCGCCGACATCACCATGTTCTACGCCCCGGCCAGCGGAGGCGTGCGCACTTATCTGGACGCCAAACACCGTCGCCTCGGCGACCGCAACGCCATTCGCCACAGCCTGCTGATCCCCGGCGCGCGTCTGGGTGAACATGACGGCATTTACACAGTACCAGCGCCGGCCCTGCCGTTTGGCAAAGGCTATCGGTTCCCGCTGCGACTGGCGCCCTGGCGAAACGTGCTGCAGGATCTGCAGCCAGATCTGATCGAAGTCGGCGATCCCTACCTCACTGCCTGGGCGGCGCTGGATGCCCGGCGACAACTGGATGTGCCGGTGATCGGCTTCTATCACTCCGATCTGCCACTTCTCGTCGGCAACCGTATGGGCCATTGGGTCACGCCGAATATCGAGGCTTACGTCACGCGCCTGTACGGCAACTTCGACCGCGTCCTCGCTCCGAGTCAGGTCATGGCCGACAAGCTCACCGGGCTCGGCGTACGCAATGTTCATGTGCAACCGCTGGGGGTGGATCTGCACACATTTCATCCTGATGCTCGCGATCCTGGCCTGCGTGGCGAACTGGGGATTGCCGACGACACGCGTCTGCTGATTTTCGCCGGGCGCGGTTCCAAGGAAAAGAACCTGCCGGTGCTGCTCAAGTGCATGCAGCGCCTCGGCCCGCGCTATCACTTGCTGCTGGTCGGTTCATCAATGCCGGCCGTGGTGCCGGACAACGTCAGCGTGATCAATGAATTCTGCCCGGCATCGAACGTTGCGCGACTGATGGCCAGCGCCGATGCGCTGCTGCATGCCGGTGATCAGGAAACCTTTGGTCTGGTGATCCTTGAAGCCATGGCCTGCGGCATTCCAGTGGTCGCCGTGGCAGCGGGGGCATTCGAGGAAATCGTCGACGATTCCTGCGGTCTGCTGTGTGCGCCGAACAATCCGCAGGCGATGGCGAATGCGGTGCGTGAACTGTTCAGCCGCGGTTGCGCGCGCCTCGGTCAACAGGCACGCCAGCATGTCGAACGGCATTACGCCTGGGACACTGTGGTCGACAGCCTGCTCGGCCACTACCACGCTGTGCTCGGCCATACCCTGCCGCGGGTGGCCAATGGTTGAGCCTATGAAAACAGTGTGCCTGGTGTTACATGATGTGGCGCCCTCGACCTGGGTGGATTATCAACCTTTCGTCGAGGCCGTCGATGCCTTGGGCAAGGTGCCGATGACGTGGCTGGTAGTCCCGGATTTTCATCGACACGATGCCCTTGAAGCCAACCCGGCGTTTCGGCAATTGCTTGACGCGCGCGTGGGCCGTGGCGATGAACTGGCGCTGCACGGCTATTACCATGACGATTGCGAATCTGCGCCAACGACGCCGCGCGATTGGTTCATGCGCCGCATCTACACGCACGAAGGCGAGTTTTATCGCTTGTCCCGCGACGCCGCCCTCGCCCGCCTGCACGCAGGGCTCGAACTGTTTGAGCGCTACGACTGGCCGGTTCACGGCTTCGTCGCCCCGGCGTGGTTGATGAGCGACGGTACGCGACAGGCGTTGCGCGAGTTGCCGTTGAGCTATACCAGTGACCCGCAGCATCTTTATCGCTTGCCCGATTTCAGCGCCATTGATGCCCCCGGTCTCGTGTGGAGTGCGCGCAGCGCTTGGCGTCGAGGTTTATCGAAAATCGTCAGCGACCAGCGTGAACAGCGCTGGCGCGAGGCGCCGGTGATCCGCCTGGGCCTGCATCCGGTCGATATGCGTCACCGTTTCTCTCGCGATTATTGGCTCGATACCCTTGCGCGCCTGCTGGCGGAAGGACGGACGCCGATGACCAAGATCGACTGGCTCGCCCGACAGCGCGGTCAACTGGAACGCGCAGCATGAAACGCAGCCTGTTGCTGCTGATTGGCCTGCTCGCGGCGGTGCTGATTCCAGTGGTGTTGGGCGGCGGTGAAACCTGGGCGCGGCTACGCGGTTTTCCGTTGAACTGGCTGCTGATCATGTTCGGCATGATCCTGCTCTGCTGGGGCATCAACACCCTGCGCTTGCGCTTGCTGCTGGGCGATCAGCGCGAAAAGGTCCCGCCGCTGAGAAGCCTCGGTGTGGTGATGGCCGCCGAGTTCGCCTATTGCGCCACGCCCGGCGGCAGCGGCGGGCCACTGACCATCATGGCGCTGCTGGCGCGTTGTGGCATACGTCCGGCGCGCGGCAGCGCGGTGTTTGCCATGGATCAGCTGAGCGATTTGCTGTTCTTCCTCTGCGCGCTCAGCGGGATTCTGATTTACGCGCTGTTTCAGCATCTGAGCGATCGCCTCGAGTGGTTGTTGACGGTCAGCGCCGTTTCGCTGTTCGGCGGTTTGATCAGTTGCGTGCTGCTGGCGCGCTATCACCGCGCCTTGATCCGCCTGAGCGGACGACTGTTGGCCGGGATGAACGTCACTGCCAGGACCCGTCGGCGCTGGGCGCGCAAGTTGCTGCATTTTCTCGCGGCGTTTACCGACACATTGAAGTTGCCTTGGCAAACACTGATCAAGGTGTTTGCGTTGACGTGCGTGCACTGGTTGCTGCGTTACAGCGTGCTGTATCTGGCGTTGCGCGGACTCGGCGCGGACTTGCAATGGGCCTGGAGTTTTCTCGTGCAGATGGTTTCGCTCGGCGCCGGGCAATTCAGCTTGCTGCCTGGCGGCGCGGGGGCAGCGGAATTGACTTCGGCTGCGCTGCTCGCGCCGATGGTGGGCAAATCCACGGCCGCGGCGGCGATTCTGATCTGGCGCGTCGTGACTTATTATTTCTATTTGCTGGTCGGTGGGCCGGTGTTTGTATTGATGCTGGGCAAGCCGCTGCTGAAGAAGTTGATGAACGTGCGTCAGGCTTGAAAAACATCACCCGTTTCATCGTCGGACTCTTGTTTCAGCTGTTCCCACAACTCGGCGGCACCAGGGAATTCGGTGCCGTCCTCAGGGCTCAAGTCGTCCGGATCGTAGCGACTCAGGCAACCTTCCCCGAGGGTGGCGGGTGCTTTGGAAGTGGCTTTGTCCAGTGGATCGCTCATGCGCTTTTCCTCAGGTCTTGAATAACAAAAAGGGCCTGGACGATTGAACGCCCAAGCCCTTGGTTTTTCAAGCGCGCATGCGCTGGATCAGAACACCACGGTCTTGTTGCCGTGCACCAGCACGCGATCTTCGAGGTGATAGCGCAGGCCACGAGCCAGCACCATCTTCTCGACGTCACGGCCGAAACGCACCATGTCTTCGATGCTGTCGCTGTGGCTGACACGTACCACGTCCTGCTCGATGATCGGACCGGCGTCCAGCTCTTCGGTAACGTAGTGGCAGGTCGCACCGATCAGTTTCACCCCGCGCAAGGAGGCCTGATGGTAAGGCTTGGCGCCGACGAATGACGGCAGGAAGCTGTGGTGGATGTTGATGACTTTGTGCGCGTATTCACGGCACAGTTCCGGCGGCAGAATCTGCATGTAGCGCGCCAGGACCACCACTTCGGCATCGTGGTGTTTGACCAGACGCGACACTTCGGCGAATGCCGGTTGCTTGTCCTGCGGGTTGACCGGGACGTGGTAGTAAGGAATACCGTGCCACTCGACCATGCTGCGCAGGTCATCGTGGTTGGAGATCACGCAGGAAATCTCGCAGTCCAGCTCATCGCTGTGCCAGCGGTGCAACAGGTCCGCGAGGCAGTGCGATTCGCGGCTGGCCATCAGCACCACGCGCTTTTTCTGCTCGGTGTCGGTGATGCGCCAGTCCATCGAGAACTCTTCGGCGATCGGCGCGAACTTCTCGCGCAGCACTTCAATGCCGAACGGCAACGAATCGGCCCGAATTTCGTGACGCATGAAGAACCAGCCGACCTGATTATCCGAATGGTGGCTCGCTTCGGTGATCCAGCCATTGTGGGCTGCCAGAAAGTTACTGACTTTGGCAACGATGCCAACGCGGTCCGGGCAAGAAATCACCAGCCGATAGGTGCGCATGAGGGGGAAACTCCAGAACTTCGCAAAGGCCGCCATTCTAACGACTGCGCAGGAAAACTGCAGTATTGATGACCCAGACATGGGCTCGGGCCGACCGTACGGATTTTTGACGGACGCAATCGTCAAGCTTATGGCGGTCTAGTGGCGCTTTATGATCCAGCAACTGTGAATATCGCTGATGACTGGTTCACACTATTTAACTGAATATTCAATACACCCCTGTTTCTCGTAACTAATTCAAATAAAAAGCCCGGTTTAATGTTTACTTGATGAAACAGCCTGACTATTATTGCGGCACTGTCCCCTGCCATTCAGCATTTCTACATAAGGTAGTAATCATGTCCTTGATCAACGAATATCGCGCCACCGAAGAAGCTATCAAAGAGCTGCAGGCACGTTTGAAAAATCTCTCGCAAGACGACAAACTGCAAGCCGAGCTGGAATTCGAAGGCAAACTGCGTACCCTGATGGGCGAATACTCCAAGTCCCTGCGTGACATCATTGCCCTGCTGGATCCGGACGCGAAATCCAAACCAGTACGTGGCGGCGCAGTCAAAACTACTGGCACCAAGCGTGCTCGCAAAGTTAAACAATACAAAAACCCGCACAACGGCGAAGTCATCGAAACCAAAGGTGGCAACCACAAAACGCTGAAAGAGTGGAAAGCCAAGTGGGGCGGCGACGTGGTTGAAGGCTGGGCTACCCTGCTGGGCTAAGCCCGAGCGCATCGCAGACGCTTTTGCGATAAAACAAACGCCAGCGAATGCTGGCGTTTTTTTATGCGCAAAAATCAACCGTGACAATGTTCGATTTCAAAGACTCAAACGTTTGCGTAATGCCTGGACATAATTCTGCCATGCATTGAGCACCTCTCTCTGCATCGGCGTTGCACTTGCCATCCATTGCTCCGCTGCCTCTGCAAAAGATTTCAAGGTATTTGGAGCGCCCCATTGCGGATCGGTCAATCGCTGCTGGCAGAATATCCGCCAGCGTTCTTGCTCGACAGAATTCAACGTATCGGGAAAGTTGCGCGCTCGATATCGAAAGAGTAATTCCGGCAAACGTTCGTCATCGAACGGCCACTGCTCTTGCGCTAATTGCGCGGGGTCAGCCGTTCTCACTTGCTCACATAGACGCCGATCACGGTCGCCGATAAATCCGTCGTACAACTGTTGTTCCGGATCAAGGCTCGGGGCGAAGTCTTCGCTGGCATAAATGCTCGCAAGTTTATCCTGCCAAAGTTGCTGTGCGTCAGTTAGTCGCAGCGCGCGCTGCTGATACAGCGCCATATCCAGTCCCAATCGCTGTTGATCCTGCGCGCGCAGAACCGCCAATGGCGCCACCACCGGACACCGGTTGATATGAATCAGCTTGAGCGGTACCGGCAATTCACCTTCGCGCAAATCATCGCGGCGGGTGTACAGGCGCTGGCGCAAGGTCTGGGCATCGAGGTCGAGCAAACTCTGGGGATCCAGATGCAAATCGCAGACGATCAGGGCGTTGCGGTTTTTCGGGTGCCAGGCCAGTGGCAGCACGACGCCGACATAGCTGCGCGCCGCCGAAAAACGCCCGGAGATGTGCACCAATGGCTGCAACAGACGGATCTGATCCATTACCTTTTGTTTGCTACGTAGCTGGAACAACCAATCGTAGAGTTTTGGCTGTTTCTCACGAATCAATCTGGCCAGGGCAATGGTCGCGCGCACGTCCGACAAGGCTTCGTGAGCGTGTCCGTGATCGATATGGTTGGCCGCGGTCAGGCGTTCGAGCTTGAGGGTCACGCGCCCCTCATCATCGGTGGGCCACACCAGACCCTCCGGGCGCAACGCATAGGCCGCGCGCACCACATCGATCAAGTCCCAACGACTGTTGCCACCCTGCCACTCGCGTGCGTACGGGTCGAAGAAATTGCGGTACAGGCTGTAACGGGTCATCTCATCGTCGAAACGCAAGGTGTTGTAACCGGCGCCGCAGGTGCCCGGCGCGGCCAGTTGCGCGTGCACGCGAGTCATGAAATCGGCTTCGCTCAAGCCTTTTTCGGCGAGCTGTTGCGGTGTGATACCGGTGATCGCGCACGCCGCCGGGTGCGGCAGAATGTCTTCACTGGGCTGGCAGTAGAGATTGACCGGCTCGTCGATTTCGTTAAGCGCGTGATCGGTGCGGATGCCGGCGACCTGCAGCGGGCGGTCGCTACGGGGGATGATGCCGGTGGTCTCGTAGTCGTACCAGAAGATGGAAGTCACGGGCGGTTCCTGAACTGAAGATCGGCGAAGTCTAGGCGCTCAGCCACTGTCGCGGCCAGCCTCGTCGCCCTCCAACAGTATTTTCTCCAAATTCCTACAGCTCAAAACGCATTCTCCCCCTGTCGAAGCGAGCAAGTTCGCGAAATGCGTGCTAACCGCCCCTGCGCATTCGCGAGCAAGCTCGCTTCCACAATTGGTAGGCAACTGAATGCCCTTACACGCTGTGCAATACATAGTTATGTCGTTTTCCCCCGAGAGGCTGCTAGCATCGGACTCACTTGCATCCCGAACAGGCGAACATCAGGTAGCCCATGCTCGAGCCGACAGCAACGCCAAGGAAAGCACCGCTGGCCCCGCCGCTGGACACGCGGCATCAGATCGAAACACCGGAAGGCATCGACCTGCCGCTACGGCCGGCCGGTTTGATGGTGCGGGCGCTGGCCTTCGGCGTCGATCTGGCAGTACGCGGGCTGATCCTGGGCGTGTTGTTCATCGCGCTCGCGTTCCTCGGCAAACTTGGCATGGGGCTTGGTTCGCTGCTGCTGTTCGCGGTGAGCTGGTGGTACATGGTGCTGTTCGAAGTTCTTCGTCAGGGCCGCTCGCCGGGAAAACAATGGATGGGCCTGCGTGTGGTACACGATGACGGCACAGCGGTCGGCTGGTCCGCCTCGCTGCTGCGCAATCTGTTGCGGTTCGTCGACCTGTTGCCGTTCGGCTATTTCTTTGGTGCGATCAGTTGTCTGCAACATCCGACATTCAAACGCCTCGGTGATATCGCCGCTGGCACGCTGGTGGTGTACAGCGAGCAGCCTCTCAAGCGTCCGCAATTACCCGCCGCCGAACCTCGTCGCGCCCCGGTCGCGTTGACCCTGAGCGAACAACGCGCCGTCCTCGCCTTTGCCGAGCGCCAGGGTGAGTTGTCAGCGGCGCGGGTCACTGAGCTCGCGGCGCTGCTGGCCCAGCCGCTGCATATTTCTGCGCCCAGGGCCGTCGCAGAACTCAACGGCATTGCCCGCGGCTTGCTGGGGCCGACATGAAACAGAGTGTTTTCGAAAGTCGCCACAAGAGCGAGTGGGAGCGTTTCGCGCTGGCCCTGGAACGCCTCGAGCGTGGCAAAGACACCTCACAAATCGCCGGTTTCCCCAAATCCTATCGCCGGGTTTGCCAGCATCTCGCGTTGGCACAGGAACGTGGCTACAGCAGTTTCCTCGTCGATTCGCTGCAACAGCATGTGCTGCGCGGCCATCAGCAGCTTTATCGTCACCGCAGTCGACTTGCCGCCAATCTGCTCGGCTTTATCCTGGCCGACTTCCCCCGACTGATGCGCGCCGAGTGGCGCTTTGTTCTGGCCGCTGGCGTTTTGTTCTTCGGTAGCCTGATGGGCGTCGGCATCCTGGTGTATGTCTTCCCCGAACTTATCTACAACCTGATTCCCGCTGACCAGGTGCGCGAGATGCAAGGCATGTACGACCCCGTCGCCGGCCATCTCGGGCGCCCCATCGATCGCGCGGCCAGTGAAGACTGGGTGATGTTCGGTTACTACGTGATGCATAACATTGGTATCGCATTCCAGACCTTTGCCAGCGGATTGTTTCTCGGCGTCGGCAGCGCGTTCTTTCTGTTCTACAACGGCATGGTCATCGGCGCGGTAGCGGGGCATCTGAGCGAAATCGGCTTCGGCCAGACCTTCTGGTCGTTCGTCATCGGCCACGGCGCTTTCGAGCTGAGCGCGATCGCCATCGCCGGCGCGGCAGGCTTGAAACTGGGTTGGGCATTGATCGCACCGGGCCGTCTGCGCCGCGCTGAGTCATTACGCGTGGCCGCACGCAAAAGCGTATCGCTGGTGTACGGGGCGATGTTGTTCCTGTTGATCGCTGCGTTCATCGAAGCTTATTGGTCAGCGAAAAGCAGCGTCACGCCGATCACCAAGTACGCGGTCGGCACCGCGCTTTGGCTGGCCGTCGCCGCTTATTTGTCACTGGCCGGAAGGGCCCGCCATGCGCCTGAGTGACGCCACGGTGGTGATTCGCCCGCGCTCGACCTGGGAAGCCATGGATCTCGGCGTGCTGCTGAGCCAGCGACATCGACGTCTGCTGATGACCAGTTGGGCGATTGTCACCCTGCCGTTGTTCGCCCTGCTCAGCCTGCTGCTGTGGGATTCACCGTCGCTGGCAATGTTCATTTTCTGGTGGTTGAAACCGGCTTACGAACGTCTGCCGCTGTACATTCTGTCCAAGGCGCTGTTCGGGGAAACGCCCACGCTCAAGCAGGCGCTGCGGCATTTCCCGAGACTGCTCAAGCCGCAGCTGCTCGCCAGCCTGACCTGGCGACGCCTGAGTCTGAGCCGCAGTTTTCTCCTGCCGGTGATGCAGCTCGAAGGGCTCGACGGCAGTGTCCGGCAGCAACGCGTGCAGGTGCTGCTGCAACGCAACGGCGGCGCGGCGCAATGGCTGACCATCCTTGGCGCACACCTGGAAGCGGCACTGTGGATCGGTTTGATGGTGCTGTTCTACATGCTCCTGCCCCAATCTATCGAGACAGACTGGGACTGGCAGTCGCTGGTCTTCGGGCCGCAACATCAGTGGCGGTGGCTGGAGCATTTGACCAACGCCTTTTATGCGTTGGTACTGGTGATATGGGGCCCGATCCATGTCGCCTGCGGGTTCAGCCTGTACCTGAATCGTCGCACGCAACTGGAAGCGTGGGACATCGAACTGGTGTTCCGCCGCCTGCGCCAGCGTTTGAACAATGGAGTACTCGGATTGTTGCTGGCGGTTTGTTTGTTGCTGCCTGCTCTGCAACCGGTCTGGGCCGCTGAGCCGGTTTCCGCCGCCGAAGACCCGAACACCCCGCGCCTGTTGAATCAGCCGCTGACGAGTCAGGCCGCGCGCGACAGCATCAACCATCTGCTGGAACAGGCACCGTTCAAAAACAAGGAGTCGGTGACTCGTTACCGCTTCGGCGACGATCCGGCGACGCCGACCAGGGACAAGCAGCCCGGCGCAGCCCCGCAGTGGCTGAAAACCCTGCTGGGCTGGCTCGATGGTCAGCACCACAATGCTTTGGCCAAGGTCATCGAGGTGCTGTTGTGGGGCGCGTTGATTGCCGCGCTCGGCTGGCTGCTCTGGCGCTATCGCGAGCTGTTCCAGACATTCGTCGGTCGCCGGCCACAACGATCAGCGTCCATCAAACGCCCGCTACCGCAACAGGCATTCGGCCTGGATCTGACCCGCGAATCCCTGCCGGACGATATCGCCAGCCACGCTGAACAGCTCTGGGCTACACAGCCACGTGCCGCGCTGGGTCTGCTTTATCGAGGTTTGCTCAGCCGTCTGTTGCACGATTTCGACCTGCACCTGAAAGCGGCGGACACCGAACAACAAGTACTGGCGCGCATTGAACAAATGCACCGTCCGCCACTGCTCGCCTACAGCCGAAGCCTGACTGCGCACTGGCAAACCATGGCCTACGGTCATCGACTTCCCCCAGCTCATTTGCAACAGGAACTGTGCAACGGCTGGCGCGCGTTGTTCGACCAGGCAGCAGCGCGTTGAACCGCCGCGCGGCGTGGCTGGTCGGCCTGCTGGTCATGGCTCTGCTGGGGGCATTGAGCATTTATCTGTACCTCAAGGCCAGGCCTTATCAGGAGGTCATCGACCACGGCCCGTCGCCTGCCGCGCGGGCCAATCCTTATCTGGCCGCCGAAATGTTTTTGAGTGATCGTGGCCTCGTCGTCACCCACGCCGAAACGCTGGCGGGGCTGGCGGACATCGACCCACGCGGGCATACGCTGTTGCTGTTCGGCGAGCGCGCGCGAATGACTCCGCGTCAGGTCGATCAGGTATTGAACTGGACCCGCGCCGGGGGCCGACTGGTGTTCGTCGCCGAAGCGCTGTGGGATGAGCGAACCCGGCAAAGCAATGACCTGTTGCTTGATCGCGTCCAGTTGCATCAATCCCTGAGCGAGGATCTGAAGACCTCGCCAGCGGAACAGGAACAGGAACAGGAACAGGATCAATACCCCAAGCTCACCAAGCTGTATCTGGAAGATGAAGACGCACCGGCCTATGCCGGATTCGACACCGACTTTCATCTCGAAGACCCGAAAAATCTCGCGCAAGCCTGGGCCAACAGCGGCAAAGCCACGCACATGATGCAACTGGCCTATGGTCTCGGCACGGTCACCGTGGTCACCGATGCCGAGCTGTGGAAAACCGCAGATATTGCTCACTACGACAACGCCTGGCTGTTGTGGTATCTGAGCGCAGACACTGACGTGACGCTGATTTTCAACACCGAACACGACGGGTTGTGGACGCTACTCTGGCGTTATTTTCCGCAGGCTCTCGTTGCCCTGCTCGCACTGATCGCGCTGTGGCTGTGGCACGTCGCCACGCGTCACGGGCCGGTGCAGGCTCCGGCGCCGAGCGGTCGCCGTCAACTGCTGGAACACTTGCGTGCCAGCGCTGATTTCCTGCTCCGTCACAACGGTCAGCACTCGCTGTTGCAGGCTCTGCAACAGGATGTGTTGCGCCGCGCCCGCCGCCGTCATCCCGGTTTCGACCAATTGAACGTTGCCGAACAATGGCTGGTGCTGTCGCGCCTGACCCGGCAACCCACACGCGCCATCAGCCAGGCCCTGAGCCCGCGAGTGAATCAGCGCCTTTCCAGCGCTGAGTTCACCCGGCAGGTCGCCCACCTGCAAACCTTGAGGAATGCGTTATGAGTGAACAGATCGAGCCCGGCAGCGCCAGCCATGCCACCCAGCAACGCCAGCGCGCCAGCCAGTTGGCGCAAGCGGTGCGCAGCGAACTGCACAAGGCGTTGATCGGCCAGGACGCGGTGATCGATGACGTCCTGACCGCGCTGATTGCTGGCGGTCATGTGCTGCTCGAAGGCGTGCCCGGATTGGGCAAGACCTTGCTGGTGCGTGCGCTGGCCCGCTGCTTTGGCGGCGAGTTTGCGCGGATTCAGTTCACACCCGACCTGATGCCCAGCGATGTCACTGGCCACGCCGTATACGACCTGCAAACCGAGCAGTTCAACCTGCGCAAAGGCCCTTTGTTCACCAACCTGCTGCTGGCCGACGAGATCAACCGCGCTCCGGCAAAAACCCAGGCTGCATTGCTCGAAGCGATGCAGGAACGTCAGGTTACGCTGGAAGGTCGAGCACTGCCGATTGCGCAACCGTTCATGGTGCTGGCCACGCAAAACCCGATCGAACAGGAAGGCACTTATCCACTGCCCGAAGCCGAACTCGACCGCTTCATGCTCAAGGTGCGCATGGATTATCCCGACGCCGATCAGGAGCTGAACATGGTGCGCCAGGTATGTCGCTCAACCCGTGCCGACATGCTCGATGTGCAACCGTTGCGCACGCTGTTGCAAGCCAAGGACGTCCAGGCCCTGCAGCGTATCGCCAGCGATTTGCCGATGGACGATCAGGTCCTTGATTACGCCGTACGATTGGCGCGCAGCACGCGTACCTGGCCGGGTCTGACCCTCGGCGCCGGCCCACGGGCCTCGATTGCCCTGGTGCGTTGCGCTCGGGCGCGGGCCTTGTTGCGCGGCGGTGAGTTCGTGCTGCCGGATGATGTCAAAGGCTGCGCACTGGCGGTACTGCGCCACCGCGTGCGGATCGCCCCGGAGCTGGACATCGAAGGCCTGCAAGTCGATCAAGTGCTCCAGCAGTTGCTCGATCAAGTGCCGGCGCCACGTCTGTGAAACCTTCGCGCCTGTTATTGATCTGGCTGGCAGCGCTGTTTGCGCTCAGCCTGTTGCTCGGCAGCTTGCAGGCGCTGCAAGTCGAGATCCCTGCCAGTCTGCTATCGATCAGTTGGGGATTGCTTCTGGCCTTGCTGGCTCTGGCGATCATCGATGGTTTTCGTCTCAGGCGCTTGCCCTCCCCGGCCATAAAACGGCAGCTCCCCGGGAGCCTGGCGCTTGGGCGTTGGGGCGAAGTGCGGCTGGATATCCAGCACGTTTTTTCCGAGCCTTTGCAGGTGCAGGTTTTCGACCATGCGCCGGACGGCCTGAATGTTGAAAATCTGCCAAGCACTGTCGAGCTGCAACCCGGCCAGATCAGCCAGATCGGCTATCGATTGCGCCCGCTACGACGCGGCCACTTCAGTTTTGAACACTGCGAAATCAATTTGCCGAGCCCGCTGGGTTTGTGGTCGGGCAAACGCCTGCTGGCGGTCAACGACAGCACCCGCGTCTACCCGGACTTCGCACGTTTGTATGGCGGGCAACTGCTCGCGGTGGACAACTGGCTCAGTCAGCTCGGCGTACGCCAGCGACAACGGCGTGGCCAAGGGCTGGAGTTTCACCAGCTGCGCGAATTCCGCGAAGGTGACAGCCTGCGCCAGATCGACTGGAAAGCCACGGCACGCCAACGCGCGCCGATTGCCCGGGAATATCAGGACGAGCGCGATCAGCAGATTCTGTTCATGCTCGACTGCGGTCGACGCATGCGCAGCCACGATGGTGAGTTGTCGCATTTCGATCACGCGCTCAATGCCTGTTTGCTGTTGAGCTACGTGGCCCTGCGTCAGGGCGATGCGGTGGGCATCAGCACCTTCGCCTGCGATCAGCCGCGCTACCTCGCACCGGTCAAAGGCACCGGGCAGTTGAACGTGCTGCTGAACACCGTCTACGACCTCGACAGCAGCAAACACAGCGCCGATTACCAAGGTGCAGTCACGCAATTGCTGGCGCGCCAGAAGCGCCGGGCGTTGGTGTTGCTGGTGACCAACCTGCGCGATGAAGACGATGAAGAACTGTTGAGTGCACTCAAGCGCTTGAGCCAGCAGCATCGCGTGCTGGTGGTCAGCATTCGCGAGGATCTGCTTGATGCCCAGCGACAGGCAACCGTGCAAACCTTGTCCGAGGGGCTGATGTATTGCGGCACGGTCACGTATGTGAATGACCGCGCCGAATTCCATGAGCGTTTAAGCGCCCATGGCGTACCGGTGGCGGATGCGCGCCCCGAGGAGCTGGGCGCGGAACTGGTAACGCGGTACCTGAGCTGGAAAAGAGCCGGCGCCGGGTAATGGCGGGGTTCAGTCAATGGTTAGCCGAATATCTGCAAATGAATGTCCACCGATCGGGTTATCGACAACAACCGAGATGACTACCTGATCTCGCGCGCCTACCATATAGTCGAATTCGAATGTTCCTGCTGCATCGGACTTGAGATGGAAACCCGAAGTCGAACCATAACGCACTTCAAGTTGCCTCTCGGGTAAAGGCAAGCCAGTGGGATTAGAGATAAGCCTCCCAAAAAATTTGACTTTCGAATACGGTGCGGCTGGATTCGGATAAGCGCGGAAACTTTCAATCCTGGCGTATTCGGGGTGCGCCGTAACGGGTAATACCGTTAACGTCAGATCTCTGGAGCTTTCATCAAGATTTACGACGGTCGCACTCACAACTTCTTCACCTGCAACCGATGACAAGAGCAGGAGACTTGCCTTTCCATCACCCCCTGTCGAGGTAATCTCCTGCCGCCCCGCGCCCCACATCCAGTGCACGTTTGCACCGGCGATCGGCACGCCCGTGTCGCGGCTTTTTACGGTGGCCAAAATTCGCACCTGCTGTCCCACGTACGTAGGCTCGCGTTCAGCCTGGATATCGGCAAGATCCCAGTAATCATCGCGCAGACTGATCACCAGACTTTCAGAGTGCCAACCGGCCAACCCCCCTCTGACCGTAGCGGTCAGCACATCTGCCTGTTCCGCCACGAAGGTGAATATCAAATCGGCGATGCCCAGAGCATTGGTCCAGGAAGAACCCAATTCGTGCTGATCATAGTCCCAGAACACCTCGACGCCGGCTAACGGCTCGCCTGTCAAAGCGGATACGACCCTGGCATGGGCATGGGCTCTGCTCTGTTCTGCCGTGCGTCTGGAGTCGAGCGACTCATACAAAACATCGACCTTGCGCGGCTCATTGACAGTGAACTCCAACCCCACCGACTTCGAAAATCCCTCATCTCCTACAGTAGCCGTCAACACCGAGTCACCCGGCGTACGGGGAATGAAGCGAAGCCTGGCCACGCCATAAAAATCCGTCACGCTGGTCTGCGTGCCGATATCCGCGTGGCTCCAGGTCACCTCGATACCGACCATGGGCCTGCCGGAAATCGAAGATACCAATGTCACCTGCTCGACCAGTTCCTGATTCCAGTCCAGCACTTTCCTCGCCCGCGTTTCGTTGGCGAACTTCAACACCACACTGGCCGACCCCACCGACATGGCATTGGCTGGCGACAGGCTGACCAACCGTTCGGCCGCCAGTCGCAGGCTGAAACTGCCATCGCTTTGGTCGCCCACGGCGAAAGGAAAAGCCAGTCCCTCAGGCGAAAAAACCACCGGCGTACCAAGCGCTTTCTCGGGCTGAAAAACCAGACCCAATTCAGCAGGCCCCATACCCGTCATGCCGAGGGTCAGCTGCCGGCCGATCAAGGGACTGCCATCCGGTACGCACAACTCGACACGATGCTGGCCCCCGCGCCGCGGGAATGCGGTTTTCTCTCCCCACGAATACCGCTTGTCGCCGTCAAAACTGACCTTCACGTCTTTCCAGGGATCGCTCGCCAAGGCCAGGATCGACGTCGACAGATGCTGTTCGTAACCATCGTAAGGACTGACGACGCTGGCTCTCACGGTTTGCAGGCCAGCGGTTTGCGGTTCAACGGCAAATCGGCTCCAGCCATCGCCGTCGGTATCGCTGGACTGCGCAGCGTTCCACTGAACTGGCACGTTAGCCACCGGCACATCGGTGTAGTGCGAGATGACACGGGCCCACAACCACGCTGGCGCCTGACCGACAACAGGATCCACTGGCGACTCCGGCAGCTCGATCTTGAATCTGTTGTGGTCCAGTTTCATCAAGCTGATCAAAGCCGGCTTTTTCAGGGCTTCTATTTCGATATTCAAATCGAACGTTTCGGCAGCGACACTGTTAGAAAAATCAAAACTCCAATGCGCCCCGCCATCGGTCAACGTCTGGGGGACTGCTAATGCAGGCTCCACTGTTGCCTCCGGAGGCAACTGTCCCGTCGCAAGGCTTAACAATACTTCCAGCCCAACCAACGGACTGAGTTCATTGGGTCTGACGCTGTAACGATGAAGTGCGCCCAAACATGGGTGGAGTACATCACCGGCGATTGCGACTGTCTGATCAAGCACAACGCTCATTTCGTCAGACAGGTCATTGGCGATCAGCCGCCCGAACAATTCGCGGTCAGCCAGGGGAGGGCTCGACAATTTCAACTCGAACAGGCTGCTCACGCTTTCGCTCGCATCCGAATTCAGCACCCAGGTAAGGCCTCCGACCTTGGGTAACGGCCTGGCGGTTCCAAGGCCGGTTACGTTCAGGCCAATGCCTGGTTCGTCGCCCCGCCAGTCCAGTGAAATGTCTCTGCCGATGAATTCGCTTTCGGGCACCGCCTCGACTTTGAGCGTATGAGACTCGCCGCGCCAACACAGCAAACCCAGCACAGCGCGGTCGACCACGACGTCATCCAGCAGAATCAACACTTGATCGGCCCAAGGGCTGCCGGCGAGCGGAGTTACATCAAATACGTGTTCCACCGGCGGCGCTTCCGAGTGGGCGCGAACCTCGGCAACAACCTTCTTGAGACCCGCGGATTTCGGCGTATAAAGCACACTGGCCCAACCACCGGCACCGGTCACAATGCTGTGAGTTTCCCCCTCCGGAAGCAGCCATTGGACCTGCGCATTGATCACCGGATCACCATCGCCCCCTGTGACGTCATGCAACGCCTGCACCCGCAGCAGCACGCTTTCCTGTTCATCGACGATCGGAAATTTGTTCGCCTCGCGCACTTCGCCGATCTTCACCACATTGCACGCCAGCGACATGGTTTTGCACGCTGAGCGCAACTTCAATTTCGAGCAGGACAACTGCAAATGGAAAACACCGTCAAGGCGATCTTCGCTGGTCAATGTCCATAGCGGATCGGCTGCGCCGACAAGAATCGGCTCACCCAGCGAGGGACTGACAGTTACCCCCAATTGTTCGGGTAAATCGCCGCTCCAGCCGAGCGACATCGATGTCCCCTGCAATACAGTAGGCACTTTGACCTGCAGCGAATAGCTCGTACCGCGATTGGGATAACCGGTTTTCTCCTGCCACGGTGCGCCCTCCGCGTCCGTGACTTCATCCCATGGATCCGTAGCCAGCACCTTCACGGCGAACGCTCGAGTCACGGTGCCGCTCTGGTAATACAGACTCTCCACCGAGGCCAGAATCGTCAAGTCGCCTGGGCTATCGGGTAAATAGTCAAAATAGGCCCAGCCGTCGTCACCCGTGTTCACGGCAGCTCTCACTCGTCCTTGTTCGTCCGTCCAGTTCACCGTACGGCCGCTGAGCGTCTGCGCGGTGTAGTGCGAGGTCACCTGAACACCCAGGCGCACCGATTGCCCATACACCGGATAGTAGGCAGCCTCCACTGCATCGCTGATTGCCACCCGATGATGTCCCAGCGAGCCGCGCAGCGAATAGGGCTGCGCGGTGTATTGGTTGACCAACTCCAAGGTGAACAGATAGGGCTCGACGTCGCCGATCAAAGGGCAACTCAGTTGCCACTCAGCCGTCAGCGGCTGCTCCGTCCCCCATTCGGGGCTCGCAAGAATTGCGCCTTGGGGATTGCCCTTGATTGTCAACGCTGCATTCGTGCCCAGCCAGTCGCTGTCTCCCTGCGGCGAAAACTGTAGGCGGTGGCCTTCACTGATCGAACCGGAATCTGCCCCCAGGCATACGTATAAGAGCGCGCCTGGCAGCAGCAATTGGCCATCGAGCTCAAGGCCCTGCAATTGCAAGGACGGGAGGTGCAAGTGCAGTTTGATACAGGTGATATAGATGTCAGAGCTTTCATCATCCACCTCATTCGGCGGACTGCAGACTTCCACGCACAAGTTTTGCCCGGCTGCAAGTTCAAGCTTCAGCTCTACCTCCAGATCGTCAAAGTCGACCGCGAGCGGCTGCCCCGCTGCGCGCAGAAGCCGTCGCGTCTCGATTACCGAGGCGAGCTCACCCGGTAGCTCGATTTCCTGTTGCTGCCCCGTCTCCTCGACACTGAGGAGGACTTTCGCCGGAAGGACATGGTTGGTTGCATACAAAAAACTCAACTTGTACCGCACATCGGCGGTGATAGGCTTGGGCACCACAAGCACCTGGTGGACCGATGACCCGTTACCGGCTCTCAGAAAGTTAATCGATGCGCCCAGATAGGTGTCATGCATCACAGCCGTCCACCTTGGATTAACCGGTCCTTTCTTCCAAGGCTTTATCCCCTTGCTGAAGTCGCCGTTGAGCAGAAGATTCTGGTCAGCCTGGATAGTCGGTTCACGCATGATTGCCAGCCCCTTTTACGTTGCGGCGTTTGCCTTCTTCAATCTCGTTTACCTTGTCCTGAACGGCCCGAACGAACGTCGGGTCGCCGACCTTGGCCGTGTAGCGAATGCGCACGATGATGTCGGTCAAAGACTCCAGCATGGCTTTCTGCGGTTCTTTCGTCGGCCATGGGAAATTCAGAGTCCAGCGCGAAACGGTCCCCGTGCATTCAAAAGGGTTGAGCAAGCCTTCATCGGGTTTCATGGTTGTCATGCCGTTGTCGGCAAAGCCACTCGACAGAGCGATTTGTTGACCGCTGCGCAGGTTGATCTGAACATCCGCCGGGCCGACCGCGCCTTCTGGCGCGTACAAATAGTCGACGGACTGCCGGGTAGCCTTGGTCGCGGTCATGCTGCTGATCTGCAGCAAGGTCGCCCGCACATCTTCGTAAGGTCCGGTGAGAACGGGCAGATCGACCTCCACCGAACTGATTTGCCGGCAGTAATGCCCTGGATGGTCACGGTCGAACAACATCTGGGTGAGTTTGAAATCAAGCGTCCCGCGTTCCAGCAATTGGCTCAAGGCGTGCGCCCAATCGATGCTGGCGGTCTGAGGGTCAAGTTCATCTTCGAACAAGCGGCGCAGCGACACGGTTTTGACAAGTTCCAGCCGCCGTTCAAAGCGTTGCAGGTACTCGCGCTCCATGCGCAGCAGGTACTCGCGCAGATGTTCTCCAGCGGTCAGGCCATGGCGGTTATCGAGCCAGATCTGCGGTAACGGCACCGGCGTCTCGTAATCGCCGGTTTCTGCGCTGAGCGAGGCCTGGGCGCTGATGCACAAACTGATGACGGCATCGTAGGCCTGATAATGCAAAGTCTTGACCTGGCCCAAGGACCAGCTAAACAGCTCAACGTTGCACGCACGTTTTCTGAGAAAGTCGTATATCGTCAGCGCTTGAGCGTTCGATCGCGCAGTTTGCTCCAGGCTGGTACGGGCTGATGCCAGAGCGTGGCCCTGCGCGGTGATCTGCTCCTCCAGCGCGCGGATTTCCGCCAAGGCCTGATTGCGCTGCAGATCCCATTCGTTGCGACGCCGGCGATAGGCCTCGGTGGTGGCCTGCTTGTCGGCGTCCATTTGCCGGACCTGCGCCGCAATCCCCAGTCCGAAGCTGACGGCATCGAGCACTTTATCCAAGCGATGACCACCATTGGCCAAGCCGAAAATGGTCGGCAGAGAAGCGACTACGGCGGCTGCCGGTTTGATTGTCGACGAGGCGAGCGCAAGTTTTTTCGACGCTTGAATCCCTTCCATTACTTCATATTCAACCGCCGAGACATGTTCGTCATAGAGGCGCGCATACGCTTCGGCCCGCTCCTGCGCCATCGCTCGACTCTGCTGCAGCGCCGCCACGCTGGCCTGCAACTGGGCAATGCCCTGCTCCTGGACGGTCTGGGCATAACTTCCCAGTTCGACCAGATGATTTTGCTGCAATTCTTCCTGTTCAGCGCGATCGCGTTGCTCGAGCAGACGCTGCACTTGATTGCCGTAGTCCTGCAAGCTCAGCACGGCGCGTAATGCGGCTTCGTAGCAAACGCGCCAACGAAAGGCCGGGACATTCAGTCGCCCGCCCATGGGTCGGGGTGAGCCGGCATTGCCAGCGGCCAGGTCGCGCAATAACTGCTTCGGATCTGTGGGCGGGCTGTACAAGGGAATCAACAGCGGCCGGCCAGTGATGTCCAGATTGTTGCGCAGGCTGAGCAGACGCTGTGCTGGCAACTCGAACAGGTCGAGCAACTGCTGATTGACCGGAAACTTGAATGGCTCGACCGCCAGCAGCCCCAATGCCGGCGCGCGGTCGGCGGCCGCCGGAAAGTCCGCGAGGCTGAATTGCAGCTGCTGTTCGAATTGTTCAAGACTTGGTCGTGAGCCACCCTGCGTCAGTAACTGTGCGACGGTTTTCGTTTCCCATCGATTCACCGTTCGCGCCGACGGCGCCTTGCCCATCAGGAACTCGGCCTGAATGTAATACAGTTTTGCCGCGACGAAACTGTCGCGGGTCAGTTGCCGGTAGTGCCAATCGCCCCAGGTCGTGAGATTTTTGACATATTCGGTAAACACCATGATCCGCAAATGCCGTGGCGCCGAGTAGCCGATGGCGTCCGGATCAGTGGGGTTCTGGGTTTCACAGCCCGGATTGCCGCTACCCACCAAGGGCCGGCAGCGCCAGTATTGCGGCCTGCGGTTCAGCATCAGCGCCTGATCAGCGGGCGCCTGCGGATCGAACAGATAGTGCAGCCAGTCTTGCGCTTCCTGAAAACGCTCTTCGTCACGCAGCCGGGTGGCGATGAGGTGTGGCAAATGGAAAAACATTTCCCAGAAGAAGAGTCCGTTAGCACCATCGAACGCCCCGTTAGGCTCAATGAATGCTTGATCTACGCCGGGCCCCGGCTCAGCAATGCACTGCGTTTCCCAGTCCAGCACCGCGGCCACGGAAACACTGGCGCGCTGCACCAGCTCAGGGCCGAACAGTGAGTTCAGGCGCACATGTTTGAGGGCAAGTTGCGCTTGATTGAGTTGCAGAAACTGCGCGGCGTCAGTGGTGTTTTCAAGGAGTGCCGGCGAAGACCAGTCCGCCAGGTTTACGATGGTCAATGTGTATTCGACTTTCCCATCCGCAGTCGAGCCCCAGCTAATGACAGGGTCTTCCCAAAAGCCGCTCGCGCGTTCGAATCTCAGCCACTCGGTAACCCCACCGTCAGCCAGCTCAATAACTTTGGTGATCGGGCCTGGATCGTTCGCGCTAAAATTCTTCAGCTCCAGTACGAGTGATAAATCGCCTGTTAACCTCGACGGCAGCATAACGCCTTGTACCAGCAATACATCTTTTCCACCCACGCGATTGGCCATCGCGCGTAACTTCAAGAAGGGCGTCAATTTTCCTGCCGTAGGGGCCTGGGCTATTGTCAGCTGGTTTGGCAGCGGGTGTTGAACGATCTCTCTGGTAGTAAAACGATCCTTCACCATCTCATCCAGCCAACCACCATCATCCGTGACCGGTCGAAGAAGCACGTCCCTGGACAGATTGACCTTCAGTGCGCCAGCACCTTCTGCGCCATTGGTCAACTGGACACCCAGTATCCCCTTGGGATTGAGCTGATCAGCCCAAAGTGTCGCAATCAATCGGGCGCCTTTGGAGAGATCGGTGTCATAGGCTTCCTCAAACAGCCGCTGCGGGGCCAGCCACTGACCGTTCTGGGTTACGGATGACAGATTGACTGTGAGCTTATGGGGGACGAACTGTGCCTCCCCCTTGCTGCCCATGCTGTCGCGCCATTCGGCCCAGACCAGACTCAACCGCCCATTCCAGAACAACGGACGCATGTCGATGATTCTCGATTCGACGGGAACATCCGCCGCTTGCCACTCGCTCCACGCCGCCGGATTGATTCCCGTGCAAGTTGCGGAAAGCTCCACGGAGGCTTTACGCCAGAAGTATTGAAACGGCTGCTGGCGTTGGCGCCCCACGAAATAATAATCAGCCTTGGTCGGTGAATTGCCGTCCATGAAGGCACTGATCACGTCCAGATTGCAGGTCTGCTCGAAGGTCTGCAGGTAATCCTGCAGTGCCAACTGCACGGAGTCGGTAGTGAGACGGGTCTGGTTCAGGTTGTTTTCGAGGTTCTTGAACAGGCTGCTTTTGCGCTGGCGCACGAACGGATTGATGAAATTTTCCGGGTAGACCGCAATCATTTGCAGCGCGGCCCAATCCGGGTAGTTGCTGTACAACGCCCAATCGGCCAGGTCCTGCTTGTCGAATTCGATGTCGCTGAATCCCGGCTCCATTTTGCGGTACACCGCATGAATGTATTGCTGGGCGCAACCGATCGCTTCTGCAACCCACGAACTTTGCACCTGATACGAGTCCAACGGGTCCAGGCGCAGCAGTTCTGCCAGATCGCTCGGCGTTTTGACGAAAGGGTACTTTGCGCCGGGTTTTCCGAATGTGCCAATGCAGTACTCAACCAGCGCCGAGCGACGTTTTTCCAGCAATTCACCGAGCGTGTTCAATGCCATGATGCTTCCTCCTGAAGTCGTGTCGAGCAACTGACCTGGCGCCTGAAAGACGTTCAGGCCGGCGGCCCATCGTCCTGAAAAGTGATGGCGTCGAAGTTTGTTCCGCTCTCGCTGTCCTCGGAGGAAACGGAGACGATGAACTCTCCAGCAACTGCACTGGAGATGAACGCTCGCGCCAGCCCTTCCTGATTGGTGAATGTCTGCCGGGGGCGGATGATCGGACTGAACGTATCGTTCATCGTCGCGCCTTTGCATTCCCACCTCACGAGACTGTTATTGGCAAGATTTGAAAAGCCGTCCCTCAACGTGGCGTACAGTTCGACTTCCTGACCAAGACCTACCGGCCCGATGGGTACCGGAGACATCTGCTGCGGCAAAAACCTGAGGGTTTTTCCATCAAAGGTAATGTTGATGGTCGGGGCATATTCCGGGTCAAACAGGTTGAGCCAGAATATCGGCTTCTCCGTGCCCATGATTTTGCCTGGCGTGTAGGTGGCCTCGAGCACGCCATTGGGAAGGGTTTCGCCGCTCTCGATCGTGCCCAACGAGGTTTGCCAGTACACGGGAATGCCGCTCAAGGGCTGACCTGATCCGTCCTTGATTGTCACCGTATAGACCGCTTGTTCACCGGGCTTGCCTGCCACCAGATATTGTTTGTCCGATTCCAGGGTGCAAGTAACGTTGACCAGCCTGTTCAGTTCGCCGTCGAGCTGGGGCACCTGTTGCGCAGTCGCGTTCATGCTCAACAAGGCATGCTCGGCAGCCGTCGCATAATCGGCGGGACTGATTTTCTCCGGTAGCTTGCCGATGAGAAACAACGTCAGTGCATCCATGTTGGCGCGTACCGAGAGCGACCGAACGCGCATCAGCAGATCCAGCTGGATCAGATCCTTGAGGATCAGATCCGGTGCGTCCATCCGATTGATGCACTCACGCACTTCCTGAACGCTCCAGCCGAAAAATTCGGCCAGCCTGATAGACGCGGCCTTCTCCGCCAATGCCAAAGCATTAAGCGAAAGTTCGGGCAGTTGATTGACCAGCCGCAGGTAGTCCAGCAGCGCTTGTTGCGGTTTTTCGCTCTGCCCGAAGGCCCGAGCGAGGATGCTCAGGTAATACAGGGTTCTCAGCGAAAACATGTGTTTATTGTCCTGGCCAATCCAGGCTCTGTGGCCGTAATCCAGATACTCTCCCAGCAGTACGGCACTCAATTGGAGCTTCACCACCACCGCACTGCGACGGCGCAGATCGGCCAGCAACGTGAGCAATGGATTCTGGTCCGGATTTCGCCGCGCCACGCCATCGGACGGCTGACCATTGATATCCATCACTTGGCTTAACAAGGAATGAACATCCGAGTCGGCCCATTGCAGTATGGCCAGCGCCTGCTCAGCTTCGACCCCGGCATACACTGCCAGAGACTCCTTGACTACCGATGCCTGCGACTCTCGCGCCTTCAACAGCACGCCGAGCATTTTCTCGACGATGATGACGCGCAGCGCTGCATCGATTTCCCCGAGACCTTCGTCAATCGCGCTACCAACGCGCCGGGTTGCGATAGACAGATAATCGTCTTCGGTACCATCAAACGGAAGAATCAAACCTTGAGCATCGACCAGAGGAGCGTTGTTGCTGCTGTCCACCACGCTCAATAAATCCAGCCAGCTGGCGGAGGGCAGCGCCGGGACGCCCGCCATCAACAAGCGACTGTTGCTGAATAACGCGGCCTCAATGAGATTGCCGATTTTCTCGAATAGTTGCTGGTCCTGCTCGAAGGGCACATTGGGCGCCTGCGGTGTGGCGACCTGCTGCAAGACCCAAAGCACCGGCATATCACAATCGCGACACCACTCAACACAGCTATCCAGCGCATTGATAACGCTCAACACGTCCGGGATACCGGTGCCGGACCCATTGATGTGCGGCTCACCGGCCAAGGCGTTGAGCCAGTCGTCGCCCCCGCCCAGCGCCGTCAGCATCAATACGCCCTCCACCGGGGTCATGCCCAACAGCCGCGGCAATTTCACCAAACGGTAAAAGCTCGAAATCACCGATTGACTGCGCTTCAGCTCCTGGTCCGCGCCCCGGGCCGCGGCAACTGCCCGCGCGAGATATTGATAAGTCTGCAAATCGATACCCAGACCACTGCACAATTGATTGACCGTAAGGTCGGTCATTCCCGCTTGCGGCAGGATGGGAAACGGTTCGTCGTCAAGTCTCAGAGGTTCGCGGTAATTGCCCTGATTATTGAAGATTCGGTCAAAGTGCGACCCCGTGTCTCCGCGTCCGTAAACCGAGACCGTGTCGATGAACGCCGCGAAGTCTTCGGCCGTACATTGATAGTGCTCGCGTAGCGTCTGATACAAGCCCAGCGCATGGATCACGTTGTCACTGATGTGCCAGGTTTTAGCTGTTCCGCGACGTGCCTCTGCGTTGATCGCGGCAACCAGCAACGCGTCCGTCTGTTCGCTGGGCAGCTCCAGCCAGTTGTCCAGGCGGATCTTGCGGTTGAGGCGGTCAAAGCGGTCGAGACCCTGTTCATCATTGGGACTAATACTCAACATGTGGAAATTTCTGGCGAAATTGATCGATACCGCCGGTTTCTCCTGGTTGTTCAGGTAAACCGAACCGGATCGCTCACTTTCAGGCAAGGCGGGCGCATTGACGGGCTCAAAGAGCACATTGGGGGAGCGCACGGGCGCGTGATCGCGAACCGACAGCAATGCTTCAATCTGTCCGCTGTCGAGCTTTGTCCGCTCGCCAAAAATTATTACCCGATTCAGATCCTGATAGTCCACATCACCGGTGCCATAGTTGCTGCGGAAAAAATCGACTTTGTCAGCGATGTCCACGGGGGGCTCGCTCAGCAGGCCTCGCTGATACGGCCCCAGCCGCGACGCATGGGACAGGGCGCGGGCGAGATCGGCATCCCATGCCCGCTCCTTCAGGAAATAGGGAAAATGCACATCGACCCGCTGGGCCACATGCCCCACCGACATACCGTGATGGCGACTCACCCAGTCAATTGAAACCCAATGCTGGTAATACGGCAGCCCGTTCGGGTAGCGCGCTGCCAACAACGCGTCGTCCAGGTTTGACGTCGCATCGTTGGCAGTGATGAATGTCTCCAGCACCGGAACGATGATGTCCACCGCCGACACCGACTGATGCACCGTGCTGTAGTCGACCGTCAGGGCTTTGAGGTCTTTGCGGCGATCATGCAGGAGGTATTTCTGGTCGTTCTCAACCACGTCATCGAGGCGTTCGATCCAGCGCAACAGTTCCATCATGTACGCCACCGGTGAAGCGGTGGACTCCAGCGCCTGCGGTGGGCTGAGTTTTTCGAAATCGGTGGGAAACAGGTTTTCGTAGCTCGGCCCAGGCACGATAGAAAGCAGACCACTGGCTGATGGCGCAACATCTCCACCGGCTTGGGTCAGGGTGTGTTCGATGAATCGCCGGCGGACAAAAGTGGCCATGCTATTGGCGCGCCGCAGCAGTTGCCTGGCGTGCTGCGGACTGAGTTGGTACTCTCTGACGAGTCCCGAAACACCTTTTTCAATCAACGGAAAAATCGATCCTTGCGCCTCGAAATACGCCGCGAGTTCAGCGTATTTTTTCATGCTTGCTGGATCGAATACCTGGTTAAGCATTTGCACGGCGGGGCGATCGCTTGAGTCAACCATCGTCGGGATCCTTGGGTGGTTACCGTGTCGACGGGCGCAAACATTCGGCGACTGCACGGTGGGCTTGAGTGCCATTGGGCGCGCGATCGCGGAACGCGTCTACTGTCAGATCTGACAGTAGACGCGACCGTTTATCGGGGACTTATGTCGTCGCCCAGCGATGGTGGCCGCACTTCGAAGCGCTCGCTCTCGGCCCAATCGGAACCACTTAAAGGATTTGTGTCCGCCGTAATGCTTTGGCGGAACCGGCACCAATTGCCCCCCGGCGGTGGCGACTGCGACGCTTCACCTCGCCACTGACCGTCGATCACCGGCAGATCCGCCGCCCAGACGACCTCAGGGTTGAACCAGCTGACGACCTGCCCGACACCGTCCTTGCCTTGCCCGGCAAAAACCACCGGTTGACCGACCCAACGCCCTGCGGCCGGTTCGTCAATGGTGGGCAACCATGTGTTGATCTGCAGTGGGTGCGGGTCAGAGGTGGCTGAATCGTATTCATCACGCCAAGCCACGACGATCAAGGCGCCCGGCCCTCCCGGAGGCTCAATGTGCGCCGATAAGGACCACGTCCCCTCCTCCAGCACTTCGCTGGCGCCCAGTGTGGCGCCGCTGGCCAGCGACACCGTCACGGTATCCCCCGGATAACCGAAACCGGATATCACCACTGCCGAACCGATGGCAGCGCCGCGGACTGGGGACTCGATAAATGGCATCGACGGTACGACTCGGCAGGCGCGCTGCGAAAACCTGGAAACCTCGCCGTCAAGTGTTTGCTGCGCGCGCAAGCCATGTTGGCCGACCTGATCGAGCGATACCTGTCCGCTCCATTTACCTTCATGATTGACCTGCACATTGAGCAGCAACGGCTGGTCCCGACCCTCAAGCCACACGGTGACCTGTGCAGACGGCCAACCTGTACCGGAAAGCGTCGAACGCCTCGGCAAGTCACCACCCTCGACGGGTACGGACACCACCGGCGGCAGCAGCACCACCTTACACGCGCGCGGTTCGCTGGGCAGCGAGTCGATACCATCGAGGGTCTGTATGGCGTCCAGGATGTAGTCGTTGTGTATCAGGTTCTCAAGCTCGAGTGACCAGTCGCCATCACTGAGCAAAAGCTTGTCGTTCAATTTGCCGCCCCTCTGCGCATCGCGCACCGTCATGGTCGCGCCGCTCATGCCGTTTGTGCCGCTGATGAGGGTGTTGCGGCCAACCTCCGCGCCTTCGGCTGGCACGGTGATTACCGGTTTGAGCATCGCTTTACGCACCGTGAAGTTGCCCTTGGCTGCCGCCGAGGATTGCGGGGCAACCGTCTGAAAGACGCTGAAAGTGTGCGTCACGCCCGATTCAAAAGGCTCGGGGCGACGAAAAGTCCAACGGTCGTTGGTAACGATGGGGTGGTGTTTTTTGCCGTCGTTGTTGTATTCCAGCGTCACCACCGCGCCGGGCCAGCAGGTGCCAGTGATCTGAGGCGACTGGCCGTCTTCGATGGGATTATCAAGAACCGGCGCATACGGAGGGATTGTCACGTCAAGCCGTGCCCAGCCTGACTCAACGCTGTCGAAGACCTGTTTTGCGGCAACCCTTCGCCGATAAGTCGGTCCCCATTCTGCAAACGCCTCGCTGGACCATCTTTCGCTGCTGACCAGCACGTCCGGAGCGATGCGGGTTTGTTTGTCCTCATCATAGAGGCGCACCGTCGCCCCAATCAGTCCCGAACCGATGAATACAGGGCGATATCGCGCTGAGTTCCCCAGCCCCGTTGGCGCGTTAAAGGTAAAGTTGAAGAAAAACCTGTATGGGAGCGAATCGATCCAGCCACCGGCGTTATCGGGCACACTCTGCACTGCAGTCATCCAGAATGCGCCAAAAGGGACCGCACCGGTAGTTTCAAATGTATTGTCTGTGTTCACAATTGCGTCGGGGGGCGGCGGGAATGCCTCATTGTCAACACTGAAACGGATTCTGGTTGCAAGCGCAGGATTGAAGTGATCGAGGTCCGAAAATCTGACGGAGCTGGCACTAATGCGCGTCGCCTTAACATATACAAGAGCGACCGGCCGAATCTTGAAGCCGCGGGCCACGCTGCGGCCCGAGCGCTCGCCATTGTCGAGTATCTGTTCAGCCACCAGGGAAACCGGCCCGGGCGGCAACTGCGCGACATCGACCTCCCACAAGTCTCCCGTGGTGCTGGCGCCGCCAAGAGGCGTGTCGTCTCCCAGATCCTTGAGAATCACCAGCGTGGCATTAGCGACGCTGCCTCTCCCCTTCAGAGTGAAGGAGCGGTCCAGCACACTGCCAGCGATTGGGTCAGTGATCACTGGGGGAGCAAAGACAGGCTCGACCAAATACTCGACTGGATCGGATTGTGCCTCCATGCCATCCATCGATGCTATCGCAACCACCTTGAGTTTACCCGGTAGCAGAGGAGTGCTCGGTGTGATCTGCCAGCGTTCAGCGTTCGTAACGGCTGCGCCGAGGGCAGGCTTTTGCGGCGAACCGTCGACGCCTACCGCGAAGAGCGATATTCCAGAACCACTTAAGCCCCAGCCCGTAAATGTATGGGTCGTTCCGATAGTCCCGCCTCGGCCAATAGACGGTTTGAGGAAACGCAAAGTGATGGCGTTCGATGGGCCACTTTCCTGATCAACCAGCTTAATCGTCGCATAGATTTTTATTACATTCTTACCGGTCGGGAGGGTTACCGTTACTGGCATCAAATAGCTTGCTTTGGCGACGAAATCATTCGTCCCGAATTCGTAAATATATTTGAAACTGGCGACCCCCGCCCACCCATCAACGAAGACAGTAGCGCTGTAGCCAGTCACCAGCATATTGTCCTGTTCGGTTGGAATACTCGGTGTATCAGGAACGAGCGCAGCTTCTGCTGAGGCGTCATCTTCATTCATTTGCAGACCTTCCATATGTAGAAAGACAAGGATTGACGGATGACCTTCTTATTACTCTTGAGGCAATGGCGGGCGCACCTGTAAAACCTGACAGTCCCGACGAGTGGCCGGACGCCAGATTCTGGTCATTTGCAACGTTTGCAGATCAATGCTTACACCAGCAGGCTCGCTCCCACAGGGAGTCGTGCTGTTCCATTCGGGGATCAGCCCTGACCATTGATCGAGTTGCTTGCGAACTTGCGGGAAATTGATTCAAGCCGAAGCCGGCAACGCCTGAAAGCAGAAATAGCGCCTCAGCGCCTCCACCAATTGCGCAAACTCCGGCGGTGGGCGATGCAGCATGAATCCGGCATCGTAATGTTGCGGCGTGGCGTCTTCGCGGCACCACAGGCAGCATGCCGTGACGTCAACGACTTGCTGGCAGCCGTCGCCCATGGGGATTTTCAAACGGAGATTGAAATCGACACCGACCATCATCGGCAACTGGCTGATGAGCATCAGGCCTTCTGCTGAGACGTTGCCCAGAAAACCAATCTGCTTGTCGGTGATGCTGTTGAATACTCTGAGGAAGTACGGCAGCTGATGCCGTTCGATCCGGCGGTCGGTAAACATGCGCAGTTCGCCATGCAGGGCTCCGTCACAGAGCCATACTGTGCTTCGGAACGGACTGGGCAAGTCCGCTCTCCCCGCTCCCGGTGTGCCGGTCGTTACCGCGCCGTCACGCAACCACTTGCCAGTCGCAGGTGTCGCCCCGGCTCAGAGACAGCGCTCTGAACCGGATTATTCGACTATAGCCCAGCCTGTACACACGGCCAGATTTTGTAGCGAAACTATCATCAGAAGCGCGTTGGGCGGATCACTGGGGCGGCACTGCGAGTCGGGTAATGACCCAGGCTCTGCAGGGTTTCCAGACGTGCACGGGCGCGGAAGGCGTATTCGCTGTTCGGGTACGAGGCGATGATGAACTGATAAGTCTGCGCCGCGTCGACGAACAATTTTTGCCGTTCCAGGCACTGGCCCCGCATCATCGACACTTCCGGCCACACATACGGGCGGGCGCGGCTGGCGCGTTCGACCTTGGACAGCTCAAGCATGACCTGCTCGCAATTGCCCCGATCGTAGGCGCTGTAGGCGTTATTCAGATGATGGTTCATCGACCAACGGGTGCAGCCCGTGACGGCGAGGACGCTGAGGGCAAGGGCGGCAATGGATACGAATCGCATGAGGGTTCTCCTGTCTTGAGCAATGTATCGACCCAGGGTCCGAAATCTTCAGGCGCGTTTGCCCCAAAGTTGCCGTGTTCAATAAAGAAAGTATTAAGTAGTGCAAACGAACAATGACTACACCCCAAGAGCATAGTAGCCTCTGCCTGCGCTTGAACTCAGGAGTCTTTGCATGTCCGTCCGTCGTACCAAAATCGTCGCTACCCTTGGCCCGGCCAGTAACTCGCCGGAAGTTCTCGAACAGCTGATTCTGGCTGGTCTGGACGTTGCCCGTCTGAACTTCTCCCACGGCACCCCCGACGAGCACAAGGCTCGCGCGAAGCTGGTGCGTGACCTCGCCGCCAAGCACGGCCGCTTCGTCGCCCTGCTCGGTGACCTGCAAGGCCCGAAAATCCGTATCGCCAAATTCGCCAACAAGAAGATCGAGCTGAAGATCGGTGACAAGTTCACCTTCTCCACCAGCCATCCGTTGACCGAAGGCAATCAGCAAGTGGTCGGCATCGACTACCCGGATCTCGTCAAGGACTGCGGCGTGGGCGACGAGCTGCTGCTCGACGACGGCCGTGTGGTAATGCGCGTTGATACCCAAACTGACGATGCATTGCACTGCACCGTGACCATCGGCGGCCCGCTGTCCGACCACAAAGGCATCAACCGTCGCGGTGGCGGCCTGACCGCGCCGGCCCTGACTGAAAAAGACAAGGCCGACATCAAGCTCGCCGCTGAAATGGAAGTGGATTATCTCGCGGTGTCCTTCCCGCGTGACGCCGCTGACATGGAATACGCCCGTCAACTGCGCGACGAGGCCGGCGGCACCGCCTGGCTGGTGGCGAAGATCGAACGCGCCGAAGCCGTGGCCGACGACGAAACCCTCGACGGTCTGATCAAGGCGTCCGACGCTGTGATGGTTGCCCGTGGTGACCTCGGCGTGGAAATCGGCGACGCGGAGCTGGTCGGCATTCAGAAGAAGATCATTCTGCACGCACGCCGCCACAACAAGGCTGTGATCGTTGCGACCCAGATGATGGAGTCGATGATCCAGAACCCGATGCCGACCCGCGCCGAAGTGTCCGACGTCGCCAACGCCGTGCTCGACTACACCGACGCCGTGATGTTGTCGGCCGAATCCGCTGCCGGTCTGTACCCGCTGGAAGCCGTGCAGGCAATGGCGCGCATCTGCGTCGGCGCCGAGAAGCACCCTACCGGCAAGACCTCCAGCCACCGTATCGGCAAAGAGTTCAGCCGTTGCGACGAGAGCATTGCGCTGGCGACCATGTACACCGCCAACCATTTCCCGGGCGTCAAAGCGATCATTGCGTTGACCGAAAGCGGCTTCACCCCGCTGATCATGTCGCGTATCCGCTCCTCGGTGCCGATCTACGCGTTCACCCCACACCGCGAAGCCCAGGCCCGTGCAGCGATGTTCCGTGGCGTCTACACCATTCCGTTCGACCCGGCCTCGCTGGAACCGCACGAAGTCAGCCAGAAAGCCATCGACGAGCTGACCAAACGCGGCGTTGTGGAAAAAGGCGACTGGGTCATCCTGACCAAAGGCGACAGCTACCACACCACTGGCGGCACCAACGGCATGAAGATCCTGCATGTCGGTGATCCGCAGGTCTGAGTAACGCGCTGAGAAACAAAAGCCCCGGCATTTGAGTGCCGGGGCTTTTTTTTGGCAACTGTTTTGATCCATCTGACGCAACTGTCAACTGTCAACATTGACAGTGTTCATTTCCCTGTGATGCGCCCAATGATGGAGGACATCGGCCAACGATCCGTTGGGCATTCATAGAGAACATAAAAATGACAACGTCGGATAAGACTCATATTCGCAACATGTCCGGAAAAATCGATCTTGAATTTGCTGTCAATGGCGTGGCGAAAATTGCCATTCCCAACAGCGAAGCTTCGGATATCTCATCAGTGATCAATGGCCCTGATGGCTCCGTGTTCGCGTGCGGAACCGTATCGATTCAACAGATGGCAAATTTCTTTGTTGTTGCCTTGGGCGTAAATGGCGACGTCATCCGGGAGTTCGGTGACAACGGCTATGTGATTGGCAAATTCGAAGATGACGCCAGTTACGGTGCAAGTCTTATGCTGGCAGGCGATAAATTGGTGTTAGCGGGTAGCGCTTACATCGGTACAGACCCTTTCCCTGCTCTAGCTCGGTTGGACTTGCAGGGAGCTTTTGATCCGACATTTGGATTGAATGGTACCGGCAGAATTGTTCTCCATATTCCTGGGCCTCCCGAAGCAAAGGGTTGTACGAATCGCCCAGTGGGATTGTCAACAAACTCAATGAAAGATCTCAACCACGCATGCATCTTGAACAAGCTGGACGACGAAAAAATCCTGCTGACGCATTACTTTTTCCGGTTTGGTGCTCCCAGCTACGGTGTGATCATTCGCACGCACGCAAACGGGCTCATTGACACAGGTTTTGCCACCAAAGGCGTCCTGCCCGTGATCGCTCCCGGTTTCGAAACCGGACAGACGCAAATTCAAAGCGTCGCTGTCGATTCATCCGGCAGATACCTGGCCTGCGGCGGCGTGTTCTGCCTGGATAGTAAACCTGTAAAGACTTTCTTTGCTCGTTACAGTAGCGAGGGCCAAAGCGACAGTACGTTTGGTCCGCAGGGATTCAGGATTATCCATGAGCAAGACGCATTGCCCGGAGGTTGCCGCGCCGTATCCATGGCTCCCATGCCAGATGGATACTTTTCGAGTGTCGGTTACTCGGTGCACGATCCGTATACTGCTCAATTATTGAGGCTCACTGCGGAGGGCGAGTTTGATCCAACATTCAATGATGGCAAGCCCTTGAATACACGACTGGCAGACAACGGTACTATCTTCCGAGCCCTGGTAATCGCTGCCGACGGAAAGTCTGTCGTCGCTGGTACCATCGACAAAAGGAAGAACACCTTCACGTTCGACATCGTCGTTGCCCGCTTTCATGAGTCCGGACAACTGGATACCAACTTCAATGATGGACTTGGTTGGGCCCGCACACGCTTGAGCAGCGCCGCCGATGCCGCTGTGTCTGTGTTATTGCTTAATGACAAAATTTACGTTGGTGGAATTTCCGATTCAAAGGGAATTATCGTGCGTTATCACGCTTGAAGCCGTATCACCGCCCCCCACAAAAAAGCAAAGCCCCGGCATGTAATTGCCGGGGCTTTTTGCATCAGAGAGATCGAAAGATCGCAGCCTTCGGCAGCTCCTACATGATCGCATTCCCCTGTAGAAGCTGCCGCAGGCTGCGATCTTTTAGTGTCGGTTTATGAATCCGTTCAACGCCGCCACCGCTTCCGGCGACTTCAGACGCTGGGTGAACAACACGCCCTCCTCCTCGATCACCTGGCGAATCAACTCGCGATCCGGCGCTTTCATCAATTGTTTGCTGATGCGCACCGCTTCGGCCGGCAGCTCGTCGAAGCGCAGGGCCATTTTCCGCGCCTTGCTCACCGCCGCCGCACCGCTGCTCAACGCTTCGGTGGCAATGCCCCACTGCGCAGCCTGTTCACCACTGAAACCCTCACCAAGCAACAACAACTCAGCCGCTTTGGCCTGCCCCTGCATCCGCGGCAGGATCAGACTGGAGCCGAACTCCGGGCACAAGCCAAGATTGACGAACGGCATGCGCAAGCGCGCATCGCGGGCCACGTAGACCAGATCGCAATGCAGCAACAGTGTCGTGCCAATGCCCACCGCCGCGCCCGCAACAGCGGCGACCACCGGTTTGCGGCACTCGAGCAGGTTGAGCATGAAGTGAAACACCGGGCTGTCGAGATCGCTCGGCGGTTGTTCGACGAAGTCGGCGATGTCGTTGCCGGCGGTGAAACATTCGGCGCTGCCGGTGATCAGCACGGCGTTGATTTCAGGATCGCTGTCGGCCTGTTTCAATGCCTCGGCGAGGCGGCTGTACATGGCGCGGGTCAGCGCGTTTTTCTTGTCCGGGCGGTTGAAACGCAGGGTCAGCAAACCGCGTTCGCGTTCCAGCACAATGGCTTCGGTCATGGCGTGTCTCAACAGTAGTCGGCTCAAGGAAATCGACTGGTTGACGGGGTCATGTGGCGAGGGGATTTATCCCCGATGGGCTGCGCAGCGGCCCTGATATTTTGTGAGCGCTGCGCGCGCAATCGGGGATAAATTCCCTCGCCACAACGTCATCAATCCGCAAAAATTCAGCGCTTAACCGCGCGACAGAAACACATCGGCCAGCAGCTGATTGCGCGGCAATCCGGCGAGGAACAGACGCTTGGCGAAAACATCGACACTGGCCGTCGAGCCGCAGACTAAGGCCAGGGTCTGGCGGGAAACAAGGCGCAGTTGCGCCAAAGCGGCGGCTGACTCGGCCGCCGTCCACAGCTCGACGCTGAGGTTTTCCCGTTGTGCAGCCAGTGCCGCAAGGGGTTTGGCCAGGTAGTGATCGCGAGCGTCATCGGCCAGGTGAATGACGCGAATGGCGCCTTGGTGATCGTGGCGCAAGGCCTCACGCAACACGCCGAACAACGGTCCCAAACCCGTACCGGCGGCCAGCAGCCACAGAGGTCGACCGTGCCAGTCCGGGTCGTAATGCAAGGCGCCGCCGCGCAGTTCACCGAGGCGAATCGCGTCGCCGATCTGCAGCTTTCGCGCCGCATCAACGAATTCGCCCGGCTGGCGACAGTCAAGGTGAAACTCGAGAAAGCGGTCTTCTTCCGGCAGGCTCGCCAGCGAATACGGGCGAGCGATGTGGCCGATCCACAACACCAAATGTTGCCCGGCGCTGTAGCGCAGTGGCCGCTGCGGGGCCAGGCGCAGACGCAGGACGCTGTCGCTGAGCCAGTCCAGCGCCTCAACAGTTGCCGGGCGACCGTCGGCGAGCGGGTCGAAGGTGTGCACCTGCAAATTTTCCGCCACCTGACATTGGCACGCCAGTCGCCAGCCTTGCTCGCGCTGTTCAGCGCTCAAGGCGTCCGGACGATTGTCCGTTGGCACACCTTGTACGCATTGCACCAGACACGCATGGCAACTGCCGGCACGACAGCTGTAGGGCACGGCGACGCCGTTCTGGTTCAAGGCATCGAGCAGATTGCTGCCCGCCGCTACTGTCCAGTGTCGATCACCGACACGCAGTTCAGGCATCGACGTTCTCCCACGCGGCCGCGCAGCGGTTGCGCCCATCGCGCTTGGCCCGATACAGCGCCTGATCGGCGCGCTGCAACGCTTCGTCCAGATCATCGCCGACGGCCAATAGCGTCATGCCCGCCGACAGGCTCAGGTTGCGTACTTGCAGGCCCATCAATTCCACTTCGGTGAAGGCGATGCGCAAACGCTCGCAACACGCCGTCAGCCGTTCAGCATCGCAGTCAGGCAGCAACACCACGAATTCTTCGCCACCGTAGCGCGCCAGCACGTCGCCGTCGCGCAGGCACGCTTGCGCCACAGCGGCAAACGCCTGCAGCACCTGATCGCCGGCCGCATGGCCGTGCAGGTCGTTGATGCGTTTGAAGTGATCCAGATCGATCAGCGCCAGCCCGTGCACCACGTCACTGTCCAGCGCATTCAGCTCGCGCGAGGCGATGCGCAGGAAGTGGCGGCGATTGAACAACCCGGTCAACTCGTCGGTGGCGACCAGGTCTTCGAGCTGGCGCATCATTCCGCGCAAGGTGTCTTGATGCGCCTGCAAGGCAAAGCGGCGTTGACGCTGACGTTGCCGGGAAACCTGAACAAAACGCGCGTAGAGCACCAGCCACGCCAGCACCATCGCCAGAATGCACACCTGCAATGCCGCGAGCGCAGGCTCGGCCAGTCGGAAGTGGTAGGCGTCCCAAAGGGTAATTGCAGAAAAACTGAAGAACACCAGCAGCGCGCAGCGGATGAACACCCGCCGGGTGAGATGGAACAGGCCGAACAGCAGAATCAGCACATAAAACACCAGGAACGCGCCGCGCGCCTCGTCGACATGGGCAATCAGCCAGGTCTGCCAGCCCAGCCCCATCAACACTTGCACTTCAGTCAGGCTGGGGTCGGCGAAGCGCTGATTGCGTCCGCTCCAAAACAGCCCGAACAGGGTCGCCTGGCTGATCACCACCAGGGCGCTGCCGATGGCCACGCCACTCAGGGGTTGCTGGTAATGCCCGGTGAAAAACGCCAGCCACAGCAGCAGCAAAGCCAATCCGTAGGTGGCCGCAGCGAGGGCAAAGCGTTTGAGCAAAAGGCGTTGAATGGCGTTATGGGTCAATCGTTGACTCACCGTGCGATAGGAGGCTGACCGAGTGTCCTACTCTACAGACCGGATGCCACTTTAGAGGCCCGGTCGCTAAATGACCACCGATTTTCGGGCTCGAAAATTGACGTCAAAAACTCATGTATTACCCGTAGGAGCTGCCGCAGGCTGCGATCTTTTGATCTTGACCTTGAAAACAGATCGAAAGATCGCAGCCTGCGGCAGCTCCTACTGGGACTGGGGCAACTCATGCGACCAACGAATGACTGCCGGCGCGTGTACGCCCCTTTGATGCGCGGTATACTGCCGCGCCTTTTTAGCGTCGCGCCACAGAGGGACAGCTACGAGCCGCAAGCTTCAAGCGGCAAGCTCAAGCTCAAGCTGTCCGCGTACTGCTTTAACTTGCCGCTCGAAGCTAGAAGCTTGTAGCTGCCCCACCGTTTTTTAGAGGAGCGCGACTCATGACCGTGATCAAGCAAGACGACCTGATTCAGAGCGTTGCCGACGCCCTGCAGTTCATTTCCTATTACCACCCGGTGGATTTTATCCAGGCGATGCACGAAGCCTACCTGCGCGAAGAATCGCCAGCGGCCCGTGATTCGATGGCGCAGATCCTGATCAACTCGCGCATGTGCGCCACCGGCCACCGCCCGATCTGCCAGGACACCGGTATCGTCACCGTGTTCGTGCGCGTCGGCATGGACGTGCGCTGGGATGGCGCCACCATGGGCCTGGACGACATGATCAACGAAGGCGTGCGTCGCGCCTACAACCTGCCGGAAAACGTCCTGCGTGCCTCGATCCTCGCCGACCCGGCGGGCGCTCGTAAAAACACCAAGGACAACACCCCTGCCGTGATTCACTACTCCATCGTCCCGGGCAACACCGTGGAAGTGGACGTGGCGGCCAAGGGCGGCGGTTCCGAGAACAAGTCGAAAATGGCCATGCTCAACCCGTCCGACTCGATCGTTGACTGGGTGCTCAAAACCGTTCCGACCATGGGCGCCGGCTGGTGCCCGCCGGGCATGCTCGGCATTGGTATCGGCGGCACCGCCGAAAAAGCCGCGGTGATGGCCAAGGAAGTGTTGATGGAATCCATCGACATTCACGAACTCAAGGCCCGCGGCCCACAGAACCGCATCGAAGAAATGCGTCTGGAGCTGTTCGAGAAGGTCAACCAGTTGGGCATCGGCGCCCAGGGCCTCGGTGGCCTGACCACCGTGCTCGACGTGAAGATCATGGACTATCCGACCCACGCTGCCTCGCTGCCGGTGTGCATGATCCCCAACTGCGCCGCCACCCGTCACGCGCACTTCGTGCTCGACGGTTCCGGCCCGGCCTCGCTGGAAGCGCCACCGCTGGACGCCTATCCGGAAATCGTCTGGGAAGCCGGCCCGTCGGCCCGTCGTGTCAACCTCGACACCCTGACCCCGGAAGACGTGCAGAGCTGGAAGCCGGGCGAAACCGTCCTGCTCAACGGCAAGATGCTCACCGGTCGCGACGCCGCGCACAAGCGCATGGTCGAAATGCTCAACAAGGGCGAAACCCTGCCGGTAGACCTCAAGGGTCGCTTCATCTACTACGTCGGCCCGGTTGATCCAGTTGGTGACGAAGTGGTTGGCCCGGCTGGCCCGACCACCGCGACGCGGATGGACAAGTTCACCCGGCAGATCCTTGAGCAGACCGGCCTGTTGGGCATGATCGGCAAGTCCGAGCGCGGCCCGACCGCGATCGAAGCGATCAAGGACAACAAAGCCGTGTACCTGATGGCGGTGGGCGGTGCTGCTTACCTGGTTGCCCAAGCGATCAAGAAGTCCAAAGTGCTGGCATTTGCCGAGCTGGGCATGGAAGCGATCTACGAGTTCGAGGTCAAGGACATGCCGGTCACCGTTGCGGTGGACAGCAAAGGCGAATCGGTGCACATCACCGGTCCGGCTATCTGGCAACAGAAGATCATCGAAAGCCTGGCGGTTGAAGTGCAGTAAGCGCTTTACGCCTTTGAAACGGCCGGGCCATCGCAAGGTGCCCGGCCTTTTCTTTATCCGTACAGTGATAAATGGTTATGAATAAACAAAAACAAATACTTTATTGATCTAAAAAACGCGTCTTCACCTGTCAGATCTGACAGGTTACGTTCTGCCCGCGACTTGATAGCGTTACTCCATCTTCGCCTGTGCGCAACGGATGGACCCATGGCCGATCAAGAATTGAATATCCCCACCCCTTCCATTGCCAAAAGCTCTTCGTTCACCATGACCGGCCAAGGCTTCAATAACGTCGGGCCCACGGGTGGAGCATCGTTTCAATTGCCACTTCCCGTTTCCGGTGGTCGCGGTGCCGATCCGCAGTTGGCAATGACTTATAACAGTCAGTCGGGCAATGGTCCGCTCGGTCTGGGCTGGAGCATGGGCCATGGCCAAATCAGCCGTCGAACCAACAAGGGCACGCCGCGCTATGACGACGATGACGAAATCGTAGGTCACGATCAGCAGATCTGTACCAGAGAGCGCAATGTCGATGGCTCGTTGAAGAGCCGAATCGAAACGACGTTTAACGGCAAGGAAATCGGCCGTCACACCGTGGTGCGCTACACGCCCGAGGTCGAAAGCGATTTCAGCCTCAGAGAACGCTGGGAGGGGATGGACCCGACAGACTCGACAAAAAAACTGCCGACCTTCTGGTTGATTTCTGGCCCCAATGGTTCGTTGCACCTGTACGGCAAAACCGCTGATTCACGGGTCGCTGACCCGCAAGACCCGCTTCGCGTGGCGACATGGTTGCTCTGTGAAACCATGACCGCCCATGGCGAACACATTTATTACGAATACAAACCCGATGAAGCGGATGCGGACGACTTTCGCGATTACCGGTCGCAGCGCTATTTGCGCCGGGTGCTTTACGGCAATTTCAAAGCCAGTCAGGACCTGTATTCCTGGAGCATGGAAGATCCCGGCGAGCTGGACTGGCACTTTCATCTGCTGTTCGACTACGGCGAACGCAGCACATCGCTGAGCGTGAAACCGGAATATGACGTCCCGAACACGCAGCCTTGCCCGGTTCGCCCCGATGCGAGCTCGGCGTTCGGCCACGGCTTTGAAATCGCTACGCGCAGACGCTGCGCACAAGTGCTGATGTTTCACTACTTCCCCACCGAACTGGGCCCCGACCCGGTGCTGGTTCGCCGCTTGCTGCTCAAGTACAACGAGCACATTGCCGATTGGAGCTACAGTCAGCTCACTTCAGCTTATTACCAGGCTTGGGGCCCCGGTGGCGATGACGATGTGGAACTGTCCCCGCCCGTACAGTTCGAGTACGCGCCGCTGGAACTCAATCAAACGCCGACGCGCTTGTTTGCCGAGGAAAACATGCCGGGGATCGGAGATGGTCGGCATTATCAGTGCGTTGATCTGTATGGCGAGGGCGTGTCGGGTTTTCTCTGCCGCTATGACCAGGCCTGGTTTTATCGCGAGCCGGTTCGTGGAAAATCCGGACCCGATCACATCGCCTACGGACCTTGGACGGTGCTGGACAAAATCCCGGTCATCAACAGTAAAAAACCGGTGATGCAAATACTCACGTCCCTATCGGGCAGCGGACGCTTCGACTGGCTCACGGCGCAACCCGGGTTCGCGGGGATACGCTCAATGAACCCGGATCGAAGCTGGTCCGAATTCAAGACGTTCAGCAAAACCCCCACAGAACTTTTCGGGGCATTTGCCCAGTTCGGCGACCTGGCCAACGAAGGCTTGATGTCGGTCGCCTTGATCGGGCCACGGTCCGTGCGATTTTATCGCAGCAACGTTGAAGAGGGTTTCCAGCAAGCGGAAGAAGTCCTGCGTGACCCCGACGATGATCGCCTTCCGCTATTCAGCAATGCCCGCAGCGAGGTGGTGATGTTCGGCAATCTGCTGGCCAGCGATACCACCGAGCTGTGTCGCATCCGTCACGACGAAATCAAATGCTGGCCGAATCTGGGCTTTGGCAAGTTCGGCAAGGGTCGTGTGCTTAGCGGGCCGGTCTTCGAATACAGCACCTTTGACGCCGCGCGGATACGTATTGCCGACCTCGACGGTTCAGGTGCGCCAGCGCTGATTTACCTGAATGACCGAACCTTCGATATCTACCTCAATCAGGGCGGCAACAGGCTGGCAACCGATCCGATACGCATACGTTGGCCTGAGGACGTGCAGTACGAGCGAACCTGCGAGGTGACATTCGCCGACCTGCAAGGCTTGGGCTGCGCCAGCCTGATTCTGACCGTGCCGCACATGAAGCCGCGCCATTGGCGTTACGATTTTGTTGCGGCCAAACCGTATCTGATGAGGTCGAGCAACAACAACATGGGCTGCAGCGCCAGCATCGTCTACCGCAGTTCCGCGCAGGAATGGCTGGACGAAAAACAGCAATGGCTTGCCGCCAATCCCGAGGGCGTGCCGGTATGCCACATGCCACTCAATGTTCAAGTGGTAAAGCAACAGTTCCAACTGGACGAAATCACCGGCAATCGCCTGAGCCAGAGTTTCAACTACCGCGAAGGTTACTATGACCCCTGGGCCCGCGAATACCGGGGATTCGGCTACTTGGAACAAACCGACAGCGAGCGCCAGACAGCGACTGAGGACACCGGCTTCACCGCGCCGATTCGTGCCTGCAGCTGGTATATCATCGGCCAGTTCATGAACCGCCCGCGCACCGGTTACTTCGCCGGCGATGACGAAGCCGTGCCGCTGGGCGCCACCGTGATCACCCGATACGACGCGCTGCAGGAGCGCGATATCCCTCTCACGCCGGCGCCGGACAGTGTTCTTCCGTATGAAATCGCCCGGGGCATGTCCGGCACGCTCATGCGGACCGAAATCTACAACGCCGAAGATCCTCCGTTGACGGCAAAACCCTACACGATAGAAGAATATCGCTATCTGGTGCGCGAGGTGCGGCCCAAGGGCGCTCACTATCCCGATGCGATCATCCTGCCGCTGTCGCTGGAAAAAATCAGCTACCAGTACGAGCAATTTATTGATGATCCCTTGTGTCGCCATGAACTGGGATTGCGCTGGAACACCTATGGCGCGCTGACTCATTCACTGGTCGTCAGTTATGCCCGCCGCCGAACCGTGACGGATGCGCCGCCCTTTGAGGACGTCGATGAACAACGCTGGTGGTGCGACGCTCATGATGAGGCGCAGCAGTCGTATTACATCAACGAAAGTCGCTCGCGATTCATTGATCTGGACACCGATACGCAGCGACGGCTGGGGCTGGCCTGGCAGATGCGTGGCAATGCCCTGCGCTTGCCCAAAGGCAACCTTCCGAACGGGCTCAACCCCGGGGAGGTGTCGTTCGAGCAATTGACCCTGCATCAGGATTCGACTCAATGGAATGCGCTGCGCACGCTGACACAACAGTCAGAACAGCGCTATCTGAAAACTTCGGATCAGTCCGTGCTGGACAGTGGCGAGGCCGAGTATGAGGCGTTGTCCGGTCCTCTGGAGCTGGCACAAATGGACGAGACGGCACTCGCCGCCTATGACGTTGTGCCGCCGCCCTTCGACATACGTGTAGCCTTGAAAGAACTCGGTTATAAGTCGATGAAGTTCTTTTTCGAAACATCGCCACCCAGCGAAGCTGACAACCTGTGGTCAACCACCTACAACTTCGCCAAATACGCCGACGTCGGCGGTTTCTTCAAAGTGCGGGAATACAACGAAACGCCTTGCCACGGCGTGACAAAAATCCAGTACGACGATTTTCAGCTCAAGGTCCGGAGTGTCGAATTGCCAGACGGCTGCACGACCTCGGTCACGCACGACTACCACACGTCATTGCCTTCCAGCATTCTCGATGCCAACGAAAATACCGAAGAGGTCATTTATGACGCTGCGGGCCAGCCGCTTGCGCTGAGCTTTTACGGCACCGAGAACGGGGTCGCCGCCGGTTTCCGTGCGCTGAGTGATTTCGAACGGCCCGAAAACCTGCTGCCGGGGCCGGCCATCAGCAATCCGCAAGCCGCCATCCAATGCGCCGCCACGACCCTGCGCAAGGATTATTTCAGCTGGATGGGCCTGCTGCCAGCCGACATCAGCCCCGAACTGCTCGCCATTTGGGTGGCAAGCGGCGATGTGTTGCCCAGCGGCCACATTTGTGCCAGCGCGCGCCAGCGGCTTGAGCGACGAGGAGCATTGAATGCCGCAGATCAGGCTTTGAGCGAAGTGATTGCCAACGTGGAAAGGGTACCGGTGCACAGCGTCATCCTCACCGCTGATCGCTACCCGGACGACCCCGTGCCGGCGCAGATTCAGATCAGCAAAGCCTGCTTTGACGGCTTTGGCCGCGAGTTGCAAACCCAGCAACTGGTGGATCCTGGCATGGCGTATGCGGTGGATGTCGACGGCACGCTGATCGTCGACGGCGACGAGTTGCGTGAAGTCTTCGCCGACTCGCGCTGGCGCATCAGCGCTCGGGTCGAATACAACAACAAGGGCTTGCCGGTGCGCAAGTTCCGCCCGTTCTTCGCCGACACCTATCGCTACGTCAACGACGCCTCCCTGCGAGAACATGGCTATTTCGATCAATTGTTCTATGACGTGCTCGGCCGCGAGGTGCAACTGACCAATGCCATGGGGCATTTTTCCCGTGAGACTTATCACCCCTGGTATCAGATCAGCGAGGATTTCAACGACACTGCAGAAGAACAGCCCTGAGCATGAGCAACTCCATCACCGTACGCCAACCCTTACCGTCACTGACAGTCGTGGGCTGACCGTACGGCGGGTCGACTACTGGCGCGATAATGCCGATAACATAACCGTGACCCGGGTCACGCGCATGGAGCATGATCTGGCCGGCCGCAGCGTTGCCCAACGGGACCCACGTCTGCCCAGCCCCTGTCTCGTGACAACCTACTCATTGCTGGATCAGCCATTGAGAACAGACAGCGTCGATGCCGGCATGCGTTTGAGTCTGCCAGGGCTGGCCGGCCAGACAGTGCAGCGCTGGGATGAGCGCGATGCGGTGTGGCTCATGACTTACGACCGGCTAATGCGCGTGCTGAGCGTAACCAATACAGCCATCCCCCAGGACGATGAATTATTCGAATACGCCGATGCCTCGGCGGATGCCGGAAACAATCTGCGGGGACGACATCAGCGCCTGACTGATCCTTCAGGCTGCGCAGAAGTGCACAGCTACAGCCTCGCCGGCCACCCCCAGCGAGAGACCCGAACCTTTCACGATAATAAATCGTTCACCAGCCAACGCACCTATGGTCCGCTGGGTGCGGTCGTAGCGCTTGCGGATGCCGGCCAGCATCAACAGACGATGTTTTACGATCAAGCCGGGCAACTCAAAGCCACACGTCTGACTTTAAGAGACCGGATCGAGGATTGGTGGGTGCTGCTCAACGCGCAATACAACGCCGCCGGACAGCTTGTCTTGCAAGAGATTGGCAACGGCGTCAGCGTTCATTGGCACTACGACCCGGCCAATTCCCGCCTCGTCAGGCAATGGGCGCACAAAGGCAACGAACCGCCCATTCAGGACTTTGAATACACATACGATCCTGTGGGGATGATCACCAGAATCTTCGATGCCGCCGTCAAACCGGTTTTTTTTGCTAATCAGCGCTGCGACGGCACGCGTACCTTCACCTACGATTCCATCTATCAATTGAGCAGCGCCACCGGGTGCAGTGCCGCCGCACAGTCAAAAACCGCGGCCCGTCCGCAATCCTGTGATCCCAGAGACCTGCGCAACTACCGTCAAACCTACGAATATGACGACGGCGGCAATCTGACCAGGATCATTCATGTGCGTGAGGGAGCAAGCCATACCCGCCATATATTCATCGACCCTCACAGCAATCGAGGCGTACTGCACGAATCCGACGATCCGCCTCCGGATTTCAGCCGGCTGTTTGATCCGCACGGCAACCTGCTGGAACGATTGCCGGGCCAGCCGTTGCGGTGGAACAGCCGCGATCAGTTGCAATCAGTGGAAATGATCTCCCGCTCCGACGGTCAGGAAGATGCAGAACACTGCTGGTACAGCCAGGGCGTGAGAGTCTGCAAACGCCACGATCACTACGGCAGGAATGCCCGCCACTTTCACCAGGTACGTTACCTGCCCGGGCTCGAAATCTCGTGCAAGGACAATGGCGAAGAGCTGCATGCCATCACCGTCATGACCGGAGCGGGCACTGTGCGCTGCCTGTACTGGCAGAGCGATCCGGCAAACGTTGGCAGTACGCAATTGCGGTATGGCCTGAACGATCACCTGAATTCATGTCTGATCGAACTTGATCAGCGTGCGCAGATGATCAGCTGCGAGCAATTCTTTCCGTTCGGCGCCACAGCCGCCTTCACGTTGCGCTCTGATATCGAAGTCGACTACAAAATCATCCGGTACAGCGGCAAGGAACTGGATCGCAGCGGGCTCTATTATTATGGCGAACGCTATTACGCTCCGTGGCTGGGTCGCTGGACGCAACCGGACCGACACGGAATCGCCGATGGGTTGAATCTGTATTGCATGACCGGTAACAACCCGATCAACTTTATCGACCAGCAAGGCGCGACCAAAGTACCTGCACAAACCAGCATTGCGATGCCTACTCCCGGCTCCTCACGCCGACCGTCCTCATCAACCGCCGGAGCGCCAGATCCGGTGACCGATCCCCAGGCCAACCCCCCCGGGCACCTTCCCCCCCAACCTGAGCAAACGTGGCGCGAGCGGGTCAAGTCGGCCGCGCTGACAGCCGTCAACTCCAGAGTCGGAATAGCCCTGCTGCCTGTCGGCACATCATCGCCTGCCAACGCAGCCGTCGTCAGCGCCATTTTGACTGCATCGGCACAACTGGCACTGCACGCCTCGCTGTTCAATCCCATCTGGTCTCCGCCCGGCACATGGGACCCGAACAGCGGTGGCGCATTGCCGCCCGTCGATGTCACGCAGAATGCCAACCGAGTATTCAACCTCGCCACCGTCGGCGTCACCTTGGCTGCGACCGTGGGCGGGATGATTCTGGGGCCAGTGGTGGGCGGACTCGTTGATGAGTTGAGGGGCACCAAGCTCAAGGCAGACAAAGACAAGCGGGCTGGGGCAGCGCTGGACACCACAGAACAGCTGATCGCCAAGCTGCAATTAAAGGAAAACCCGACGAGGAAGGCATTGGACGCTTTGCATGACCAGATATTGGAGGCGGAAGAGTTGGCCGGGATCACTTGGCGAAGCATGGGCATGCTCGAGAAAATATCCCGAATGCGCCCCATGGATGACTCAGGTTCGTCGCGCAGAAGTTCGACTTCCTTTATTGGAGCCCAGACCAGCGCGTTTCGGCGAGACGATCCCTCTCGTACGCGCACACTTAGAAGCTGCACAGGTAGAAAGAGCTAACGCGCTACGGTGCTTATCGTTTCGGGCCGGGGCCATGCTATGGTCTCGCCCCGACTTTCCTCACTGTTTGCGCCCAGCATGCTGCCGACTTCCCGTACCCTGCGTCTGTCGTTATATACCTTGCTTATTGTTGCCGGCACGGTGCTCGCCGCAACCCTGGCCATCCGTCACGCCGAACGTCAGGCGCTGGAAGAGGACGCGGTGCGTGCCAATCAGCAACTGGCGTTGTACGCCAACTCCCTGCACACCCTGATCGATCGTTATCGCGCGCTCCCCGCAGTGCTCGCGCTGGATCCGCAATTGCGTTCAGCGCTGGCCGGTCCGGTCGATGCCGAACAGCAAGCGGCGCTTAACCTGAAGCTGGAAAAGATCAACGGCGCCGCGCAGTCTTCAACCCTTGAACTGCTTGATCACACTGGCCTGGCGGTGGCCGCGAGTAACTGGCGCTTGCCGAGCAGTTATGTCGGCCACAACTATGGTTTCCGCCCGTATTTCAGCCAGACGCGCACGCAGGGCACCGGGCGCTTTTACGCGGTGGGCGTGACCAGCGGCATTCCCGGTTACTTCCTGTCCAGCGCGGTACTCGACGACAACCGGCAGTTCCTCGGGGCGATGGTGGTCAAGCTGGAATTCCCCGAGCTTGAGCGCGAATGGAGCCAGGGCAGCGACACCCTGCTGGTCAGTGACGCGCGCGGGATTGTGTTTATCGCCAACCAGCCCGGCTGGCGTTATCGCGCGTTGCGGCCGCTGAGCGCCAGCGACATGGCCGAGATCAAAGCCACCCGCCAGTACGACAAACAATCGCTGGTGCCGTTGACGCATCTGCCGTTGCGCCGCTTCGACGACAATAGTGATCTGCGCCGGGTCGAAGGCCCGCAAGGCACGGCGGACTATTTGTGGGAATCGCTGCCGCTGACTGCCGAAGGCTGGACCCTGCACTTGCTGCGTCGGCCGCAGGTAGCGTTCGAGGATTTGCGCAACGCGGGGCTCGCGGCCGCTGGCGTGTGGCTGGCATTGGTATTTTTGCTGCTGTTCCTCAACCAGCGCTGGCGGCTGGCAAAGATGCGCCAGCGCAGTCGCGAGGAGCTTGAACAACTGGTCGAAGAACGCACCCGCGACTTGCGCACGGCGCAGGAGGGTCTGGTGCAATCGGCCAAACTTGCCGCGCTTGGCCAGATGTCGGCGGCGCTGGCCCATGAAATCAATCAACCGCTCACCGCTCAGCGCATGCAACTGGCAACCTTGCGCCTGCTGCTCGACCATGGCCGCGTCGACGATGCGTACAAAGCGCTGAAGCCGGTGGACGACATGCTCACGCGCATGGCGGCCCTCACCGGCCATCTCAAGACCTTCGCCCGCAAGAGCCCCAGTGGTCTGCGCGAGCGCCTGGATCTGGCCGCGGTGGTCGATCAATCGTTACAGTTGCTCGACGCACGGCTGCGCGACGAACAGGTCAGTCTGGTGCTGCATCTGACCCGTCCGGCGTGGGTGCGCGGCGATGCGATCCGCCTCGAACAGGTATTGATCAATCTGCTGCGCAACGCCCTTGATGCGATGCAGGGCAAAGCCTGCAAACGCCTGGAAATTCGCCTGGAGGCCGACGAACAACTGTGGCGGCTGAGCGTGATCGACAACGGCGGCGGGATTGCCCAAGCGCATCTCGACCAGGTGTTCGACCCGTTCTTCACCACCAAACCCGTGGGTGACGGGCTGGGACTGGGCCTGGCGGTGTCGTTCGCAATCGTGCATGAATCCGGCGGTCGCCTGAGCGCCGAGAATGGCGACAGTGGCGCAGTGTTCAGCCTGACGCTGCCGATTGATCTGGAGGCGCACATTTGATGCTCAACGCGGTGATGGTGGTCGATGACGAAAGCAGCATTCGCAGCGCGGTCGAACAATGGCTGAGCCTGTCGGGCTTCGAGGTGCAGTTGTTCAGCCGCGCCGAAGATTGCCTCGCCGCCCTGCCCGCGCATTTTGCCGGGGTGATTCTCAGCGACGTGCGCATGCCCGGCATCGGAGGCCTGGCGTTGCTCGCTGAAGTGCAGAAACGCGATGCCGACCTGCCGGTGATTTTGCTCACCGGCCACGGCGATGTGCCAATGGCGGTCGAGGCGATGCGCGACGGTGCGTACGACTTCCTCGAAAAACCCTTCAGCCCGGAGACCCTGCTCGGCAGCTTGCGCCGCGCGCTCGACAAGCGGCGGCTGGTTTTGGAAAACCGCGCCTTGCACGCACAGGCCGATAACCGCGCCCGACTCGATGCGACATTGCTCGGCGTTTCGCGCAGTTTGCAAACCTTGCGCCGGCAGGTACTGGATCTGGCGACGTTGCCGGTCAACGTGTTGATCCGTGGCGAAACCGGCAGCGGCAAGGAACTCGTCGCCCGCTGCCTGCACGATTTCGGCCCGCGCGCGAACAAGCCGTTTGTGGCGTTGAACTGCGCGGCCATCCCTGAACAATTGTTTGAAGCCGAGCTGTTCGGCCATGAAAGCGGCGCGTTTACTGGCGCCTCGGGCAAACGCATCGGCAAGCTCGAATACGCCGATGGCGGCACGCTGTTCCTCGATGAAATCGAAAGCATGCCACTGGCTCAACAGGTCAAATTGCTGCGGGTATTGCAGGAACAGAAGCTCGAACGATTGGGCTCGAATCAGAGTATTCGCGTGGATCTGCGGATCGTTGCGGCGACCAAACCCGATCTGCTCGACGAGGCGCGCGCCGGCCGCTTTCGCGAAGACCTCGCGTATCGGCTGAATGTCGCTGAACTGCGCTTGCCGCCGCTGCGTGATCGCCGCGAAGATATTCCGCTGCTCTTCGAAACCTTCGCCCAGAGTGCCGCGCAACGTCTGGGGCGCACATTTCCGCCGTTGAGCGGCGCGCAGTTGAGCCATTTGCTCAGCCATGACTGGCCAGGCAACGTGCGTGAACTGGCGAACGTTGCCGAGCGGCAAGTGCTGGGGCTGGACGAACCGGCACCGGGGATTGATCCGGGTCAGTCATTGGCCGCGCAACAGGAAGCGTTCGAAGCACAATGCCTGCGCGCGGCGTTGACGCGACACAAGGGCGATGTCAAAGCGGTGCTTGAAGAACTGCAACTGCCGCGCCGCACATTCAACGAGAAGATGCAGCGGCATGGGTTGAGTCGGGAGATGTTTGTCAGCCCGTGAGTACCGGTGAAGCCCGCCTCCCCCCTGTCAACTCTGTCAGGTTACGGATGTCGTTGGAGTGGATAGAGTGACACACGCGACTCTGATCTTGCAGGGGAAGACGCGATGGCCGAGCGACCGTTCAAGCGCAACACAGTGTCTGCGGTCGCTGAGTTGTCGAACAGTGTTCACGACAGAGGTAGCTCCTTACGAATATCCTCTGGCCACAGAGCGTCGAACATACGCGCTCATCGGCGCACGCCCACCCTGGCGGCGAAGGATAGCCGCGGCGGTACTGTGCGTGTGGTTGATTATTTGCGCACGTTGCCACACGAACCGGCAATCGCGCTGATCAAGCGCCAGCATTTTGATGTGCCTGGACGCTTGGTAGCACAAAGCGATCCTCGTTTGGAAAACCCTGCGATTTCCACTGTCTACGCCTTGAGCGGCTTGCCACTTGAAGTATCCAGCGCTGACGCCGGCTGGCGACTGACACTGCCGGGATTGGCGGGCCTCCCTCTGCAATGCTGGGATGGTCGCGGCAGTCACTGGCGAATCGACTACGACGATCAACTGCGCATGGTAGCCATCGAGGAAAGTGCCATTGGGGATGTCGACAGCTTTTTTTATGCCGATGCATCTGCCGAGGCTGATGTAAATTCGCGCGGGCAGTTGATTGAACAAACCGATGCCTCGGGCAGCTTGAAATTCGCCAGTTTCAGTTTGTCGGGGGCTGCATTATGCGAAACCCGAACGTTTCATGACGGCGAGGCATTCTCCAGCTATTGGGTGCTCGGGCCTGATGGCGCAGTGTTAGAACAAACCGATGCCGGTGGCCATCGCCGCCGCTCACGCTACGATATCGCCCAGCAACTCCAATCCGTTCAATTACAGGTCAGAGGGCAACCCGGCTGGCAAGAGCTGATGCTGGATACGCAGTACGATGCCAGCGGAAAGATGATCGAGCAAAAGAATGGCAATAACGTCACAAGCACCTGGCGCTATCACGAGGCCGATGGCCGCCTGTATCAACACACGGCGCAGGTCGGTCAGCAGCCGCCCCTACAGGATGTTTCGTATGAGTATGATCCGGTAGGCAATCTCACCTGTGCGTTCGACCGAACGTTTGTCCCGACCTTTTTCCGCAACCAGCGAGTCGATGGTCGGCGCGAATTCATCTACGACTCACTGTACCGATTGCACTCCGCTACCGGGTACGACGATTGCCCTCCCTCCGACATCCCCGGCCTGCCCTCGCCCACTCACCCTGACGATCGGCGCAACTACGTCCAGACTTACACATACGATCACGGGGGCAACCTGACGGAACTGCGCCATCAGCGCGACGGCAAGCAATACACTCGCCATATGCGCATCGAACCGATCAGTAATCGGGGCATACGCTGGACCGAAGGTGATCCCGAGCCAGACTTCAGCAAACTGTTTGACCTGAATGGAAATCTGCTAGCCGTGCAACCCGGTCAGCCGATGCTGTGGACCGCACTTGGGGAATTGGCCAAAGTGACGCTGGTGCATCGCGATGAAAGCTCCGACGACGATGAAGTGTACCGGTACTCCCAAGGCTCGCGAGTCTATAAACGTCTGAACAGATACGCTGGCGCGATCAACCACTTCCGGGACGTTCGCTATCTGCCAGGGCTGGAGATCCGCCGTCAGCATAACGGCGAAGAACTGCATGTCATCACCCTGGGCAACGTTCGCTGCCTGAAATGGGTGGCGAGCCCACCCTCGGGCGTCGATGAGTTTCAACTGCGTTATAGCCTGCATGACCCGCTGGGCTCGTGCGTCATGGAAGTGGATCACCAGGCAGCGGTAATCACTCATGAAGGCTATTACCCCTTCGGTGGGACCGCGTGGATGGCGGCCCGCTCGGCAATCGAAGCGCCGTACAAATTCATCCGATACTCCGGCAAGGAGATGGATGTCAGTGGCCTGTATTACTACGGTGCACGTTACTACGCGCCTTGGTTGCAACGCTGGATCAGTCCCGACCTTGCCGGCGCGGTAGACGGGCTGAATCTTTACGGCTTCGTTGGAAACAATCCCCTTTCCTATGTCGACCATGATGGCCAAACACGCTTCGGGGTGGAGACCAAAGCGGAACGCGATGCCCGCAAAGCCAGTAGCGCAAGCGAGCTACGCAAGCAGTCGGCGAACGCCAACCTGTCCAGAGCGATAGAACGACATTTCCAGTTTCTGAAAATTCTCGATCAGCGTGTCAGCGCAGTCTCCTCGCAGGTCAAGAATCTGCATTCCGGCAGTGCGCTGGCGGGCAGCATCGCCAAACGCAGCGGAGCGTTCGTTGCTAAACAAACGGTCAGCTATGGCGTCGGCATAGGCGTTGGTGCGCTGACCGGAGTGCTGGGTACCGGCCTCGGCCCCGTCGGTACCGCGTTTGGCGTCTCTCTCGGTTTTGGCGCAAAAGCGGCAACCAGTCTGGCCATCGATTATGTTCTGGAAAAGCGGGGTATATCGACTTCCATCGCCCTCAAATCACGCAAATTGAACCCTGAGAAGGTCATGCAGAAACGGGAATACAGAAGCGCGGATCTGTTCGGGTACGCTGCCCTGAAATGGAAAAAAACGTTTGATGGTGTCAAGGATCCGACTGAACTGAACACGATCAAAGGGCTCAATGTGGCAATCCCGTTAGCCGGCTCCGCGGCAATGAAATTACACGACACCCCGCTGGCCGGGGAGATCGGCGCAATGATAGGCGTTGTGAGCGGAGCCATGGAAATCATTTACGAAGCTGAAAGGGCAAGAAATGGAATGACTCCCGCAATGGAGCAGAAACTCGCGAGCCTGCGCGGATATGTCCCTCAGTTGATCGATCTTCTGGATCGGGGCTTGGAGGAAGTCAACGCCAGTTTCGATGCTGCCAATCGGGACTCTACCCATCACAACAAAATGCTTGTGAAGCTTTTCGGCAAAGGTGACGGTGTTTCTCGCGAAAGCATGGCGCAAGCGACAAACGCTACGATTGGCAGATTGAGAAACCTCCATTCGATGCTCCACTGACGACGCAGCCTTGGAACGTGCCGCCGAAAAATCATTTTCGGCGGCAATCCGCTTACTGACACAATCGAATAGGCGGATTTCCGCTCACGCGTTTCCGTCACCCCCTCTAAACCGGCCCTCTCCCCGTTGGCACAGCTCCTGCTATAGCCCTCGCAGGCTGCGTTCCAACGCGCTCCACAAAAACAATTAAATGAAGGATCCTTCAATGGATAACTCCAACGCCCTGCCTGTCGGGTCGGCTGCCGCGCCGGTTAAAGAAAGAACCACCGCCAATCGCATCAAATCGATCTTCAGTGGTTCGGTCGGCAACATGGTCGAGTGGTACGACTGGTACGTCTATGCCGCCTTCTCGCTGTACTTCGCCAAAGCCTTCTTTCCCAAAGGCGACACCACTGCCCAACTGCTCAACACCGCTGCGATCTTTGCCGTAGGCTTCCTGATGCGCCCGATTGGCGGCTGGCTGATGGGCTTGTACGCGGACAAGGTCGGGCGCAAGAAAGCGCTGATGGCTTCGGTTTACCTGATGTGTTTCGGCTCGCTGATCATCGCGCTCAGCCCCGGTTATGAAACCATCGGCATCGGCGCTCCGATCCTGCTGATTTTTGCGCGTCTGCTGCAGGGCCTATCGGTCGGTGGCGAGTACGGCACGTCGGCGACTTACCTGTCGGAGATGGCAACCCGCGATCGCCGTGGCTTCTTCTCCAGTTTCCAGTACGTGACCCTGATCTCCGGCCAGCTCATCGCGCTCGGTGTGCTGATCGTGCTGCAAAACTTCCTCACCACCGAAGAGCTGTACGCGTGGGGCTGGCGCATTCCTTTCGCCATTGGCGCGCTGTGCGCAGTGGTGGCGCTGTATCTGCGTCGCGGCATGGAAGAAACCGAGTCGTTCACCAAGAAAGAAAAAGCCAAGGAAAGCGCGATGCGCACCTTGCTGCGCCACCCCAAAGAGCTGTTGACCGTGGTTGGCCTGACCATGGGCGGCACGCTGGCGTTCTACACCTACACCACTTACATGCAGAAATACCTGGTGAACACCGTCGGCATGAGCATTTCCGACTCGACCACCATTTCGGCCGCCACGCTGTTCCTGTTCATGTGCCTGCAACCGATCATCGGTGGCCTTTCCGACAAGATCGGCCGTCGTCCGATCCTGATCGCCTTCGGCGTGTTGGGCACGATCTTCACCGTGCCGATCCTGATGACCCTGCACACGATCCAGACCTGGTGGGGCGCGTTCTTCCTGATCATGGCGGCGCTGATCATTGTCAGCGGCTACACCTCGATCAACGCAGTGGTAAAAGCCGAGCTGTTCCCGACCGAGATCCGCGCCCTGGGCGTCGGCCTGCCGTATGCACTGACCGTATCGATCTTCGGCGGCACCGCTGAATACATCGCGCTGTGGTTCAAAAGCATTGGCATGGAGACCGGCTACTACTGGTACGTCACGGCATGCATCGCCGTGTCGTTGCTGGTGTACGTGACCATGAAAGACACGCAGAAGCACTCGCGCATCGTCACTGACTGATCGCAGCCCCTGTAGGAGCTGCCGCAGGCTGCGATCTTTTGATCTTGAACGACAAAAATCAAAGATCGCAGCCTCTTGTAGGAGCTGCCGCAGGCTGCGATCTCTTGATCTTGATCTTGATCTTGAACGACAAAATCAAAAGATCGCAGCCTGCGGCAGCTCCTGCAGGGGGCTTGTGTCTGGCACTATGGCTGCACTCGAACGCAGCCTGAGGAATACACCCGTCATGCCTGATGACATCCATTTCTACGAACCGGCCAACGGCCACGGCCTGCCCCACGATCCGTTCAACGCTATCGTGGGTCCGCGGCCCATCGGCTGGATTTCTTCGCACGATGCCCAGGGCCAACTGAACCTGGCGCCGTACAGTTTTTTCAACGCCTTCAACTACATTCCGCCGATCATTGGTTTCTCCAGCGTCGGGCGCAAAGACAGCTTGAACAATATCGAACAGACCGGTGAATTCGTCTGGAACCTGGCTACCCGGCCGCTGGCCGAGCAGATGAACCAGAGCTGCGCGATGGTCGCGCCAGAGGTCAACGAGTTCGAGTTGGCGGGCCTGACGACCGTGGCATCGAAGGTGATTTCCGTGCCGCGGGTGGCCGCGAGCCCGGTGTCCTTCGAGTGCAAGGTCACGCAGATCATTCAACTGCAACGCGCCGATGGCGCCACCGTGCCGAGCTGGCTGATTCTCGGCGAAGTGGTCGCCGTGCATATCGCGAAACGGCTGTTGAAGGACGGCATCTACGACACCGCCGCAGCAGAACCGATTCTGCGCGGCGGCGGGCCGGCGGATTATTTCCAGGTCGGGCCCGAAGCCCTGTTCAAGATGTGGCGTCCGGGCGCAGGCCAGTAACGCGTTACCAGATCAACTCGGCGTCGTCAGTGACGCCGTGGAGTTTATCCAGCTCGTTGATGGCCGCTTCGTCGGCAGCGATGGCGCCGGGGAAGATCTGCTCATCCAGCAGTTTATGAAAGCGTGGGGCGCCGCCATCGACCAGGGCCTTGACCGCGATAGCCGCGTAATAGCCCTTGTTGCCGCCCAACTCGACGGGGACGACTGCGGAAACTGCTTCGAAGCGTTCAAATTCTTTACGTGCCATGTCGCGGATCCTGGCTCAGACAAATTAAGCCGGACATTAAACCCTCAACCGGCGAGTTTGTGTACCGGCGCTGGACACTGACCGAGCGCTTGCGCCGCCGACACGTCTCTAAAGGTGTGAAAGTCGAGGCTGTTGACCACCAGGTCTTGCACCAGCTCGGCAAAGACTTCCATCGACGCACTGTTGAAATACGCGGTCATCATCTGCTGGCTGCTCCAGTATCCGCTGACCAGCCACAGCTCGGCATCGCACTGCGATTGCTGCAACGAAAAGCTCAGGCAACCGGGCGCCGCGCGCGACACTTCGATCAACGCGCTCAGGCGTACACCGAGTTCCGCCGAACGCCCGGCTTGTGCACGAACGAAGGCCATATGACTGACAGGCATGTGCTTGGACATGATTAACCCTCCGATGGAATCGTGTGACAGCCGGGAACGGGCTGCGACTGAAGCAAAGATTAAGGGCCTGGGCCCCTGCGCCGTTAGTCGATTCCTGCCTTCGCTTTGCACAATCCTGCGAGACTGCGCAGACGACCTGTAACAACCTGTAATCCGCGCAACGTGTCTGTCATACGCGTTTTGTGTAGGAGCTGCCGAAGGCTGCGATCTTTTGATTTTTGCCTTGAAGATCAACAGATCGCAGCCTTCGGCAGCTCCTACAAGGTTGTCTCGACGCAGGCACGCAAGCAGCTCCAGGCAGGATCAGGCAAGCATTTGGCAGGATGTGTCTACCGCTGGCGCTTGCACAAACATATGCTTTGCATCATTCCACCTCTCCTGCCGAGGATGCCGTGCATGACGTCATTCGATCGTTTTCAAGCCGAACCCAGCGCCGACATGGAAAAACAGCGTGCGGAGCTGGCCGCGATCATTCGCCGCAACACCACCGACGATGGCAGCTACCAGACTGCCATCGGTTCGCTGTACATGTCGCGCCACACCCGGTCCCATGACTTCGCCCCGGTGCTCGCGCAACCGGCGCTGTGCATCATGGCGCAGGGCCGCAAAGAGGTGCGGCTGGCCGACGAGTTCTTCAATTACGATCCGCTGAATTATCTGGTGGTGTCGGTTTCGATGCCGCTGAGCGGGCGCGTGGTCAATGTCTCCCCGGAGGAACCGATCCTCGCCGTGCGACTGGACATCGACCCGGCAGAAATCACCGCGCTGATCGCCGACGCCGGCCCCATGGGCGTGCCGACTCGGCCCACCGGCCGTGGTCTTTACGTCGAAAAGATCGACAGCTCCATGCTTGATGCGGTGCTGCGTCTGGCGCGTCTGCTGGATGCACCGAAAGACATCGCCATGCTCGCGCCGCTGATCCGCCGGGAAATTCTCTATCGCCTGCTGCGCAGTCCGCAGGGCCATCGTTTGTACGAGATTGCGATTACCAACAGCCAGAGTCATCGCATCAGTCAGGCAATCAAATGGCTCAATGGCAATTTCGAGCAGCCGTTGCGCATCGATGATCTGGCCAAAGAGGTGAACCTCAGCGTGTCGACCCTGCATCACCGCTTCAAGGCGATGACGGCGATGAGTCCGTTGCAATATCAGAAGCAGTTGCGCCTGCAAGAGGCGCGGCGCTTGATGCTGGCCGAAGGGCTGGAAGCTTCGGCGGCGGGGTATCGGGTGGGCTATGAAAGTCCCTCGCAATTCAGCCGCGAGTACAGCCGCTTGTTCGGCGCGCCACCATCGCGGGATCTGGCGCGGTTGCGGCTTTCAGTCTGATGCGGCTTTTGTAGCGCAGCCGATGACGCAATCGCCAGCAGGGCTGGCTCCCACAATGGTTCTTCGCAGTGCACAAATCCCCTGTTCACTGAAAATCCATTGTGGGAGCTAGCCCTGCTAGCGATTGCGTCAGACGGGCAACTCAATTTCAGACTGCCCGTACTACATGCTTTATCTCCTGAAACGCCGCCAAACCCCAAGGCCCCAGTTCGCGACCGATGCTGCTCTGTTTGTACCCACCCCACGCCGTTTGCGGAAAGATCACTTGAGGTGCATTGATCCACACCAGCCCCGCCTGCAACTCATTCGCCACACGATCCGCCGTGGCGGCATCGCGGGTGACCACACTCGCCACCAGGCCAAATTGCGTGTCATTGGCCAAGGCAATTGCCTCGGCTTGCGTGCTGAAACGGCGCACGCACAGCACCGGGCCAAAGATTTCTTCGCGCCACAGCGCACTGTCCAGCGGCACGTCAGTGAACACGGTTGGCTGCAAGAAATAACCGCGCGGCAGATCCGCCGGACGATTGCCGCCACACAGCAATCTGGCCCCTGCACTCAACCCACGATCGATGTGCCCGAGCACTCGCTGATACTGCGCCTGATTGACCAGCGCGCCCATTTCCACCTCGGGGTCGAACGGATCCGCCACACGAATCGCCTGGGCGCGCTTGCGCAAACGCTCGAGAAACTCATCCGCCAGCTCATCGGCCACCAACACGCGACTGGTGGCCGAACACATCTGCCCCGCGTTGAAAAAACCACCGCCACAGGCCAGCTCGACCGCCAGGTCGATGTCGGCATCTGCCAACACCAACAGTGAGGATTTGCCGCCCAGTTCCAGACTCACGCCCTTCACGGTTTCCGCCGCGCGCTGCATCACCTGCACGCCGACCGCGTTGCTGCCAGTGAAAGAGATTTTCGCAATACGCGGATCCGCCGACAGCGGCGCACCGACCGCCAGACCGGTGCCACAGACCAGATTGAACACACCGTTCGGCAAACCGCATTCGGCAATGATCGCCGCCAGTTCCAGCTCCGGCAGCGGCGTCACTTCCGAAGGCTTGAGCACCACGCAGCAGCCTGCCGCCAGTGCCGGCGCGAGTTTCCACGCAGTGGTCACCATCGGGAAATTCCACGGCACGATCAGCCCGACCACACCGCACGGTTCGCGGCGCAGACGTGCGCTGAAATCCTCGCTGGGCAGCGGCACATTCGTATCCCCTGCGGCGTCGAGGCCTTCGGCAAGTTCGGCGTAATACTCGAACGTGGCGATCACGTCATCGACATCGATGGCCGCTTCGAACTGCGGTTTGCCGTTGTTGCTCGATTGCAGTGTGATCAACTGCTCGCGACCGTTGCGCACGCCATTGGCGATGTTGCGCAGAATCGCGCCGCGCTCGGCGCCGCTGGTTCTCGACCAGTCTGGGAACGCCTGCGTGGCCGCGGTCACGGCTTGATCGACAGCTTGCTCGTCACCGCCATTGACCGTGGTCAGCAGCGCCTCGGTCGCCGGATTTATGACGCGCAGATGCGCCGGGCCGGCGGACCATTGGCCGTTGAGGTAGATGCCATCGAGGGTGGTCGGGAAATTCATCATTGGGCCACCGCCTGCATCCATTGGCGCTGATCGATTTCAATCACGCTGGGGCCTTGGCGATCGTTGGCTGCACGCAACGCGCCACGCAGTTGTGCCACGGAGCTGACCGCTTCGGCCGCACACCCGAGAGCCTTGGCTACGCCGATGAAGTCCGGGGTGTAGATATCCACGCCGACCGGCTCGATGGCGCGGTTGACCATGTATTTCTTGATCTCTTCGTAGCCTTGGTTATTCCACAGCAGAACGATCACCGGCGTACGCGCTTCGACGGCGCTGGCCAGTTCCGGCAAGGTGAATTGCAAGCCACCGTCGCCGATCAGGCACACCACCGGCGGCCTTTCGCCGGACTCGACGCGGCCACCGAGCCATGCACCAATGGCCGCCGGCAATGCATAGCCGAGCGTGCCGTAGCCCGTAGACGAGTTGAACCAGCGCCGCGGGCGCTCCGGGTTGAACGTCAGGTTGCCGGTATACACCGGTTGCGTGGAATCGCCGACCAACACCGCATCCGGCAACTCATCGAGGACGGTTTCGAGGAAACGCGTCTGCGCCAGAGTTGCTGCGTCCCACGTCGTCGCCAGATCCTCACGCAGACGCGCAGCACGCACCTGCCCCCAGTCTTGGCGACGCTGCGCCAGCGGTTGCTGCGACATGGCAGCGAGCAATGCGCATGCGGCGTGGCGCGAATCGGCCACCAGTGCGACGTGTGGCGGGTAATTGCGCACGGTCTGATCGGCGTCGATATCAATGCGCAGCAGCTTGCCGGGAATTTTGAAGCCGCCGGCGAAGGTCACATCGTAATCGGTTTCGGCCAGTTCGGTGCCGATCGCCAACACCACATCGGCCTCAGCGACCAGCGCGCGGGTCGCGACCAGGCTTTGCGTCGAGCCGATCAGCAGCGGGTGAGTCGACGGTAACAGGCCTTTGGCATTGATCGTCAGCGCCACCGGGGCATCGAGCCGTTCGGCCAGTTCGACAAGCTCGGCAGCGGCTTCGATGGCGCCGCCACCCGCGAGGATCAGCGGGCGTTGGGCGGTGGCCAACAATTCGGCCATGCGGCTGACGGCGGCCGGGGCAGCACCGGCGCGGTCGATGCAGACCGGCACGCTGGCGAGCAGGTCGTCGGCCTCTTCCACCAGTACGTCCAGCGGAATTTCGATATGCACCGGACGTGGTCGCCCGGCCTGGAACAGCGCGAAAGCACGCGCCAGCACCGCTGGCAACTCGGCCGCCGACATCAGCGTATGCGAGAACGCTGCGACGCCGCCGACCAGTGCGCTCTGGTTCGGCAACTCATGCAGCTTGCCGCGTCCGCCGCCCAACTGGCTGCGCGATTGCACGCTGGAAATCACCAGCATTGGAATCGAGTCAGCGTAGGCCTGGCCCATCGCCGTGGTGATGTTGGTCATGCCCGGGCCGGTGATGATGAAACACACGCCCGGCTTGCCGCTGGTGCGCGCGTAGCCGTCGGCCATGAAGCCGGCGCCCTGTTCGTGTCGCGGTGTGACGTGGTTGATGCTCGAACGGGCCAGCCCGCGATACAGCTCAACGGTGTGCACCCCGGGAATGCCGAACACTTGTTCAACCCCATAATTTTCCAACAGCTTGACCAGTACTTCGCCGCACGTCGCCATTCGATTGCCCTTTCATTCACTGAACACTCCCTGTGGGAGCGAGCCTGCTCGCGAATAGGCGGTCCAGCCAATATCCATATCGAACCTTAAACCGTCATCGCGAGCAGGCTCGCTCCCACAGGGTCCGTGGAGTGCCCATTGGAACGGCGCACAGCTAGCAGCAACAATCGATTAAAAGTCATACTAGCCATGCCCTCACGTCATACCTCGGATCATCATGAAACGCCTGCCTCCTCTACCCGCCCTGCACACATTTCTGATTACCGCGCAGTGCTGCAACTTCACCCGCGCCGCCGAGCAGTTGCACATTACTCAGGGCGCGGTGAGCCGGCAGATCGGCGGGCTGGAGGAACATCTCGGTTATCCGCTGTTCATCCGCCTGGCCCGAGGCCTGGCGCTGACTGCCGAGGGGCGTGAATGGTTGCCGCGCGTGGAGCAGGTATTCGCCGCGATCGGCGAAGCCACCGAACAGATCGGCCAGACACGTCAGACCTTGCAACTCAAGGCCCCGAGCTGCGTGATGCGCTGGCTGTTGCCGCGCCTGTTGCAATGGCAAAAGGAGCGCCCCGACGTACCGGTCAAACTGACGGCGTCGCTGCAGCACGGGGTGGATTTTCACCGCGAACAGTTCGATGCCGCGGTGATTTACGGCCAACCACCGGACCACTCACCGGGCGCGCTGCATTTGTTCGATGAACAACTGACACCCGTCTGCTCGCCGCAACTGCTCAAGGGTTCGCCAGCGCTGAATTCGCCTGCGGATTTGCAGCAGCATCTGCTACTGCACCCGACTCACGATATTGAGGACTGGTCGGTGTGGCTCGATGAGGCTGGTCTGCAGCTTGGCAACCTCGGCAGCGGTCAGCATTTCGAGACGCTGGATCAGGCAATGTCGATGGCGTCCCACGGCACGGGTGTGGCGATTGGGGACTGGTCGCTGATTGGCGACGATCTGAACGCTGGACGGCTGGTGATGCCGTTTGCGTTGAAGGTGAAGACGGGGTTGGCGTATTACGTGGTGATGCCTGCGGGTGTCGAACCATCGCCCGCGTTGGAAGAATTGATGCTGTGGCTGGTAGAACAAGCCCAAACCCGCTGATTACCGCGCGCCGCTGATATTCCTGTAGGAGCTGCCGCAGGCTGCGATCTTTTGATGTTGTTTTTAAAGATCAAGATCAAAAGATCGCAGCCTGCGGCAGCTCCTACACGGGATGGGTCAGTATTCGATCGTAAATCGCTGGCGCGAATGTTTTGGTGTTTCCAGCAAATGATCCTGACCGAGACGAAACGTGCCGCTGCGCTCACCCTCGACAAATTCCGCCGACGGCGACACAAAGGTCCAGTCCAGTTGCTGTTCCTGAAGCAACGCTTGAAGGAACGCCGCCCCCGCGCTGGCCTCGGTTTTGTATTCTTCGGGGAAACCCGCGCTGTCGATCACACGCGAATCGTCCGGCAACAACAGCGAACCGGCATTCCCCCCGCAGGCTGCGATCTTTTGATCTTGTTCTATGCTGAAAGTAATACCGCAAGGTAGACGTTCAGAGGTCGAACACCATGAACATCAAAACAAAAAGATACGCCGCGATTTTCATCACCTGCGCTGCCACCCTGGCGCTGTACGGCACCGCAGCCTGGCGGGTCGAGCAACTGCGACAGCTGCCCCGCGAATACGCGAGCTGCAACTATGAGCGGTGCATTCCGCACAACGCCACGCTCAACGCGTTGCGCTGATGCACTGGCCGGCATGAGCTCTGTGGGAGCTGGCTTGCCAGCGATTGCGGTCCGACCTTCAACATCAAAGGTGACAGCAAGCCAGCTCCCACAGGGTTTGGCGGTGTGCTCACGTCTGTTGCTCGGCCTTCAGTCGGTCGCGGAACGCCTTTGGCGAAATGCCCACCCGGCGCCGAAACAGGCGCGTGAAATTGGTCGGATCGGAAAACCCCAATAACTCCGACATCTCGTAAATGGTCATGCTGGTGTACGTCAGCAAGCGCTTGGCTTCGAGCAACTGACGCTCGTGCATGATCTGCAGCGCCGGCTGCCCCGCCAGTTCCCGGCACGTGCCGTTGAGGTGCGAAACCGAAATGCCGAGCCGATGCGCCAGATCCTCGACCTTCACATGCTGACGATAAGTCTCTTCCACCAACTGGATAAAACCGTTGAGATACTCGCGCTGGCGCTGCGGACGCTGGCTCGCCTTGTGGCGCACGATGGCCTGGCGACTGACCCAAACCATGATCACGCTGACGAGCGCATGCATGAGCATTTCACGCGCCGGTTGATGGCCGTTGTATTCAGCCTGCAACGCCGTGAAGAGGCTGTTGAGATAATCGCCGTCGTTCCCTGCCGGATAGTGCTCGGCATGGGCCAGCGCGTGGACTGAATCACCCAATTGTGCCTGCAAGTGGGTGATGAGCGGAGTAGCGAGGGTGACGATAAAACCTTCCACGTCCTCGGAAAACCGAAAGCCATGCACCGACAAAGGTGGCAGGACCTGAATGGCCGGGGTGTCAAGTTGCGTGCGTTGCCCTTCGATTTCAAGCTCTGCCTGACCTTTGAAAACGAAGAGTAATTGGCATAGATCAGCGTGACGATGGGGTTTGATTTCCCATTCATGTTCGCGGCTGCGAGAAGAAATGGTTTCACAGTGCAGCAAGTCAGGGGTCGGCCAGTCCAGGCTTTCACCGTAGAGCTTGAACACGGGAATCGAAGGCAGCTCAGGCTTGTTCATCACTTCAATCCAGGCCTCAGGGTTGTGGGGCGATAATCGCACCGATTGGCAGAATGTACAGGTATCGGCTCAGTTTTCACCTTCAATTGACAGACCCGCAAGGGAAAAATGCAAGCACTCGATCCATAAAAATCATTCGCCGGCGCCTGCCGCGTGAAGCTTGCGAGTCATAAAAACAATGAAAACGCTGAAAACCCAAGTCGCCATCATTGGCGCCGGTCCGTCCGGTTTACTCCTCGGCCAGTTGTTGCACAACGCTGGCATCGACACCCTCATCCTCGAACGCCAGACACCTGACTATGTGCTCGGCCGCATCCGTGCAGGCGTGCTGGAACAAGGCATGGTAGAGCTGCTGCGCAAGGCCGGCGTGAGTCAGCGGATGGACGCCGAAGGCCTGGTTCACGGCGGTTTCGAGCTGGCGCTGGACGGGCGACAGGTGCACATCGACCTGCACGCATTGACCGGCGGCAAGACCGTGATGGTCTACGGGCAAACCGAAGTCACCCGCGACCTGATGGCCGCTCGTCGGGAGGCCGGCGCACCGACGGTTTATCAAGCCGGCAATGTCGTTCCTCACGGCATGAAAAGCGACGAGGCGTTTGTCACCTTCGAAAAGGACGGGGAAACCTGGCGTGTCGATTGCGATTACATCGCCGGCTGCGACGGCTTCCATGGGGTCGCCCGACAGTCGATTCCTGCCGATTGCCTGAAGGTGTTCGAGCGGGTTTATCCGTTCGGCTGGCTGGGCATTCTCGCCGACACGCCACCGGTTCACGATGAATTGGTCTATGCCCGCCATGAGCGTGGCTTCGCCCTGTGCAGCATGCGTTCGGCCACGCGCACCCGCTATTACTTGCAAGTGCCGGCGGATGAAAATGTCGATGACTGGAGCGATCAGCGTTTCTGGGATGAGCTGAAAAACCGCCTGCCCTCGGCCCTTGCAGAAAAGCTGGTGACCGGCCCGTCGATCGAGAAAAGCATCGCGCCGCTGCGCAGCTTTGTCGTCGAGCCGATGCAGTACGGGCGGATGTTCCTGGTCGGCGACGCCGCGCACATCGTCCCGCCCACGGGTGCCAAAGGCCTGAATCTGGCGGCGAGTGACGTCAGTACGTTGTTCGATATTCTGCTGAAGGTTTATCGCGAAGGCCGGACCGACCTGTTGGAAAAGTATTCGCAAGTCTGTTTGCGCCGGGTGTGGAAAGCCGAGCGGTTTTCCTGGTGGATGACATCGATGCTGCATCGTTTCGACGATCATGATGAATTCAGCCAGCGCATCAGTGCTTCAGAACTGGACTACTTTGTCAGCTCGGAAGCCGGACGCAAAACCATTGCAGAAAATTACGTCGGGCTTCCGTACGAGGCTATCGAATAGCCTGCTATCGACTTACACTGCGAGCATCCCCGCTCGCCTGACGATCTGCGGGACTCTCACTGCCCGCAGGTTTTGCCCGTGACTAATCTCAATCAGCCTGAAACGCCCAAACCGGCCATTCGCAGCGTGCTGGTCGCGCTGATGATGGCGATATTTCTCGGCGCACTGGATCAAACCATTGTTGCCGTGTCGATGCCGGCCATCTCCGCGCAATTCAAGGACGTCAGTCTGCTGGCCTGGGTGATTTCCGGGTACATGGTGGCAATGACCGTGGCGGTGCCGATCTACGGCAAGCTTGGCGACCTGTACGGGCGACGCAAACTGATGCTGTTCGGCATGGGTCTGTTTACCCTCGCCTCGCTGTTCTGCGGCATGGCGCAAAGCATGGAACAACTGGTGCTGGCGCGCATTCTTCAGGGTATCGGCGCTGGCGGCATGATTTCCGTGAGTCAGGCGATCATCGGCGACATCGTGCCGCCGCGTGAACGCGGGCGTTATCAGGGTTATTTCAGCAGCATGTACGCAGTGGCCAGCGTCGCCGGCCCGGTGCTCGGCGGCTATATGACCGAATATCTGTCGTGGCGCTGGGTATTTCTGATCAACCTGCCGCTAGGCCTCGGCGCGTACTGGGTGGCGCACCGCAACTTGCGCGGGCTGCCGATTCCGCAACGCAAGCCGATCATCGATTACTTCGGCACCGTGTTGATGATCATCGGTTTGACGGCGTTGCTGCTCGGCATCACTGAAGTGGGACAGGGCCATTCATGGCGCAGCGGCGAAGTCCTCGGTTTGTTCGCAGGTGCCGTGATCGCGCTGGCGCTGTTTGTCTGGCATGAACGCCGCGCGCAAGAGCCGCTGCTGCCGATGCACCTGTTCACCAACCGCAATGCATTGCTGTGCTGGTGCACGATTTTCTTCACCAGTTTCCAGGCGATTTCCCTGATCGTGCTGATGCCGCTGCGCTTTCAAAGCGTCACTGGCGCTGGCGCGGACAGCGCGGCGCTGCACTTGCTGCCACTGGCGATGGGCTTGCCGATCGGCGCTTATTTCGCCGGCCGCCGCACCTCGATCACGGGGCGCTACAAACCGCAGATTCTCAGCGGCGCGATCCTGATGCCGATCTCGATCCTCGGCATGGCGTTCAGCCCGCCGCAAGCGACGCTGCTCAGCGGTTTGTTCATGTTGCTCAGCGGCATCGCCGGCGGCATGCAATTCCCGACCTCGCTGGTCGGCACGCAGAACTCGGTGGAGCAACGCGACATCGGTGTCGCTACCAGCACCACCAATCTGTTCCGCTCGCTCGGCGGCGCGGTGGGCGTGGCATTGATGTCGGCGCTGCTGCTGGCGTTGTTGCACGACTCCAGTTTCGCCCATCTGGCGAGCAGTTCGTTGATCAGCGAAGGGCATTCGGGCAACGTGCTGCTCGACGGCCTGAACGCGGCACCGGGCGACGCGCAGAACGCCTTGCGTGCAGAATTGCTGGTGACGTTCCGGCACTTGCTCTGGGTCAGCGCGGCGGTGTCGTTACTCGGGCTGGCGGCGGCGATAGCAATGCCGAACAACCTGCTGCGCGGGCGGGAACACAGCGCGAAGTAATCTTGAAAGCTCACGGCCACGCACCCTGTAGGAGCTGCGGCACGCTGCGATCTTTTGATCTTTGATTGATCGCTCCCACGCGGCGCGTGGGAACAATCAAAAGACCGCAGCCTCGTTGCACTCGACAGCTCCTACAGGAGGACGAGGTGTTCGGTGACGGGCGGCGTTGCACTTCAGGGGCTGTAATAACCCACCGCCACGAGGAAATGCCCGACCTTCTTCACGTAGGCATGCTTGTCTTCGAGCTTGCCGGTCACGGGGTTTTTCCAGCGATATTCGTATTCGCCTTCAGCCTGCTTATCGATCAGCGCCAGAATCGGCTCGCCCACCGGTTTGCCTTCCGGGTCCTTGACCTTGCCGAAGTCGGTGTTGATCAAGCGCAGGTTGGTGCCATGGGCAACGTAGCGCTGGTTGTTCAGATCGACGACGAACACATACAAATCGTCCTGCAAGTAACCGCCCTTGAGCGAGTTGATCGCGGTCAGCGTGCCTTTCTCGTCCTTGGTCAGATCCGTCGCGGCTTTGTCGAGCAGCGCCTTGGCCTGTTCAGCCGAGGCCCGGGGCAGGTAATAACCCACCGCGAGAATCCGCTGGCCGACCCGCTGATAAAACACATGCTTGCGCTCGACCTTGCCGTCGGCCCAGTTCTGCCAGCGGTATTCGGCTTGCTGGACGCCGTTGCCTTCCGGCACTTTCAGCGCATCCTTGAAAGCTTTCTGCAGATCCGGCCCGAGCACCTCGCTGACATCGCGGCCGATCAACGCCGATGATGGCCCGCCACTGGCGAGCATCACGCCATGGGTGTCGAGAACGAATACGTAGCGATCCTTGTCGACAAACTCACCCTGACGGCTGAACGCGGCGAACGCCTTGTCGCCATTGTCGTGGTAGTAGGCCAACGCTTTTTCCAGCAAGGCAATGGCGGCCTGGCTGTCATCCTTGGCGGCCGTGGCGGCGCTGGCCTGGCCGAAACCGGCCAATAGCAGCAGGCCGAGCCCGACCACTTTATGCAAAAACCCCATAGCGCATCCCCCGTTCTTGTTGGTGTTTCAAGAGCGTAGACGGCTTGGGGTCAGTCGGAGGCTGAAGATGAATCGAGAAGTTGCCGCATAAGTTGTGGCGAGGGGATTTATCCCCGATGGGCTGCAAAGCAGCCCTGGGATCCGACACCCGGTGTTGCTTAAGATGCAGGGGAGCGCTTCGCACTCCATCGGGGATAAATCCCCTCGCCACAAGACTTGCCAATCAGAATTTCAAGGGCGGGCATTGATCTGCTGCTGCAGATTCTGAATCTGGGCCTGCAGGGTGTTGAGGTTGCGCGTCATCTGCGCGCGGAATGCATCGAACTCGGCGGTGTTGCCGCCACCCTGCGGCGTCGCGGGGCGGTTGTCCTGCTGGCTTTTGAGCACGACGATGTCCTGTTCCAGACGATCGATTGCCGCACTCGGATTGCCCTGTTTCTTCAATGCGGCAATATCCGCGCCGAGGCTTTTGACCTGGGCATCGAACGACTTCAACTGAGCGTCGACCTTGCTGGTATCGGCGGGTGTGCTTTTCACCGTCGCCAACTCGGCGGTCAGGGCTTTGACTTGCGCCTGCAACTGCGTATTGGCGTTCTGCTGTTCAGTGGTCTGCGCGGTCATTTGCGCCAGCCGCTTGTCCAGATCGCTGGCCTGCCCGGCCACGCCTTGCTGCTGCTTGCTTTGATCGAGGAGCTTGCCTTCCAACTGCTTGAGCTGCAGTTTCAATGCTTCGCTATCACTGGAGACATTGCTTTGGCTGGCGACGACCTTGCCGGAAATGTCCTGCAGACGCCCCGCCGCTTCTTCACTGATCCGCGCGAAGCTTTCCTGCGTCGCGACCAATTGCTGTTCCATCAGCGAAATCTGCTGGAAGCTCCACCACGCCAGACCGATGAAGGCGAAGAACAGCGCTCCCACCAGTGCCCACAACGGCCCGGTGCTGGCTGATTTGACCTTGACTACCGGGGCTGTGCGCGAATGCACCGAAGTGCGCTTGGTGGTCGGAATGTCATCGTCGTCGAAGGTGTCGGCGCGCAGGCTCGGGACATCGTCGAAATCGTCGTGGGCATCGTTACGGATGGGCATTGAGGCGACCTTTGTGAAACTCGGTGATAGCTGAATGCTGCGAAGTATAACCGCCGCAGCCGCAGGCATTGACCCTCAACCCGCGGTGCGGTTCAGTGCCGCCCGGCCGAATCGTTTCAACGAATGTCCTGAGCTTTCCACCAGTGGCAGAACTCGTCGAGTGCCGTCCACAGGCTGACTTTCGGATCGTAGTCGAGATAATGCCGGGCGCGCGCGATGTCGAGGGTGAAATTTTTCTTCATCACTTGCATGCCCAGGCGTGACAGCGTCGGCTCGGGTCGGCCCGGCCAGAGTTTGCAGACACCTTCATTCAGCGCCGCGACGCTGTAGGCGAGTCCGTAGGATCGGTATTTCGTCACCTGCGGCACTTCCATTTTGCGCATCACGTAATTGACCACATCCCACAACGGCACCGGCGCGCCGTTGCTGATGTTGTAGGCCTTGCCCAACGCCGAACCGGCAGCGAGCAGACTGCTGAGCATGGCTTCGTTGAGGTTCTGCACGCTGGTGAAATCGACTTTGTTGAGGCCGTTGCCAATGATCGCCAGACGCCCCTTGCGCTGCATGTTCAGCAGCCGCGGGAAGATGCTCATGTCGCCGGCGCCGGTGACGAAACGCGGGCGCAGGGCGATGGTTTCCAGACCGAACTCCTGGGCGCCGAAGACCTTTTGCTCGGCCAGATACTTGGTTGCAGCGTAGTGATGTTTGAAACGTTTTGGCACTTGCTCTTCGGTCAGATTGAGGTGATCGCGGCCATCAAAATAGATCGAGGGCGAAGACAGGTGCACCAGACGCCGCACCCGCTGTTTCAGGCAGGCTTCGACGACGTTTTCGGTGACCTCGACGTTACCCTGGTGAAAGTCCTGATAACGCCCCCACAAACCGACGGCGCCAGCGCAATTCACCACCGCTTCGACATCGGAACACAATTCACGCACCAGGTCCGGGTCGGTCAGATCGCCCGGAATGAACTCGGCGCCGCGACGCACCAGATGCTCGACGCTCTCGGCCCGGCGGCCGTTGACCCGCACGTCCAGGCCCTGCTCAAGGGCGAAACGCGCAAAGCGTCCGCCGATGAAGCCACTTGCGCCGGTAACGAGAATCTTCATGCACAACTCCAACAAAAAAGCAGCCTCAAGCGTCAAGCTTCCAGCTGCAAGTTTAAAACGGTACGCAGCGCTTCACTTGCCGCTTGCAGCTTGACGCTTATGGCTGTTTCCAGGGCACCAGCCATTGCGCAGAGGCGCGCACCAATTGCTCGGTCAACAGGCCCAGCAACTGCCCGCCATTGCGCCAATGATGCCAGTACAACGGCACATCGATCGGTTTATCTGGCAGCAACTCGCGCAACGTGCCGCGTTGCAATTGCTCGCGTCCTTGCAGTTCCGGCACCAACCCCCAGCCAAGTCCGGCCTCGGTCAGGCGAATAAAACCTTCTGAAGACGGGCATAAATGGTGCTCGAAAGCGCCATCGACACCGAGCGAGGCGAGATAGCGATGCTGCAGAAAATCATCCGGGCCAAACACCAGCGCCGGCGTGCGCGGCAATCGTTCGGCACGCACGCCGTCGGGAAAATGCCGTTCGATGAACGCCGGACTGGCCAGCGCGCGATAGCGCATGGCGCCGAGCAAGACGCTGCGCGCGCCGGCCACCGGCCGTTCACTGGCACACAGGCACGCGGCGACTTCGCCGGCGCGCATGCGTTTGAGCCCCACTGTTTGATCTTCCACAACCAGATCCAGCAATAAATGCTGCTCAGCGCAAAAATCCCCCACCGCCCCGGCCCACCAAGTGGCAAGGCTGTCGGCATTGAGCGCAATGCGCAGACGTTCCGCCAGCCCCTCTTCATCGAGTGCCGGCACCAGCGTCTGCAGGTCGCGTTCCAGCAAGCGCACCTGCTGCACGTGGTTGAGCAAGCGCCGGCCAATTTCCGTAGGCGCTGGCGGCGTGCCGCGCACCAGCACCGGTTGGCCGACCCGCGCCTCAAGCAACTTGATGCGCTGCGAGATGGCTGACTGCGACAGACCGAGTATCTGCGCGGCCCTCTCGAATCCTGCCTGCTCGACGACTGCGGCCAGAGCAGAAAGCAACTTGTAGTCGAACATCAGTTTTCCTAATGAGCGATCAGCATTATTGGTTTTTCTTATACAGCCTTCGCCGGGAGAATAGCCAGCAAGCACTCTCTTTTCAGGAATAACTTCATGGCCGGTGAAACCTCTCTCTCGACTTTATTGCGCAGCATGAGTCCACAACTCAACGCCGGCGATTACGTGTTCTGCACCCTGGGCGACAGTCGGATACCCGATGGCCTGGAAGTGATCGGCAGCTTCCGTGAACAGGAAGGCCTGACGCTGATTCTTGAACGTTCACAGGCCGAACAGGCCGGGTTCAGTTTCGATTACGTCGCCGCGTGGATCACTTTGAATGTGCATTCGGCATTGCAGGCGGTCGGCCTCACCGCCGCGTTCGCCACCGCGCTGGGTCAGGCCGGCATCAGTTGCAACGTGATCGCCGGCTACTACCACGACCATCTGTTTGTCGGCCGGGCCGACGCCGAACGCGCCATGCACGTGCTGCGCGACCTTGCAGCCAACGCGGAGTAACACCTATGTGGCAAAGCTATGTGAACGGTCTGTTGGTGGCGCTGGGGTTGATCATGGCGATCGGCACGCAGAACGCGTTTGTTCTCGCGCAGAGCCTGCGCCGTGAGCACCATTTGCCGGTGGCGGCACTCTGCGTGGTCTGCGACGCGCTGCTGGTGGCCGCCGGGGTCTTCGGGCTGGCGACCGTGCTGGCGCAGAACCCGACGCTGCTGGCGATTGCCCGCTGGGGCGGCGTGACGTTCCTGATCTGGTACGGCAGCCAGGCGCTGCGCCGGGCCTGTTCGAAACAGAGTCTTGATCAAGGCCAGAATCAGACCGTCCGCTCGCTACGCGCAGTGATGCTCAGCGCGCTCGCGGTGACACTGCTCAATCCACACGTTTATCTGGATACCGTGCTGCTGATCGGCTCGCTCGGCGCGCAACAATTGGTGCCCGCCGCTTATGTGGTTGGCGCGGCGAGCGCTTCGCTGCTGTGGTTTTTCACTCTGGCACTGGGCGCCGCGTGGCTGGCACCGTGGCTGGCTCGGCCGAGTACCTGGCGGATTCTCGATCTGGTGGTCGCGCTGATGATGTTCACGGTGGCGGCACAGTTGATTATCGCCAGCTGATTTATTCCAAACCGCTCTGGAACCTCTTTCCCACACAGTTGTTGCGTGGTTATGCCGCAACCCCGGTGCTATGATCCGAACCCTGCGCCGCAAAGAGTAAAAACTCGCCGGCGCATTTCTGGCCGCCCGTGATCGGCCTTGCGCTCACCGCAACAGACCTGATTAGGAGAATCATCATGGCTTTCGAATTGCCGCCGCTGCCTTACGCACACGATGCCCTGCAGCCGCACATTTCCAAGGAAACCCTGGAATACCACCACGACAAGCACCACAACACCTATGTCGTGAACCTGAACAACCTGGTGCCAGGCACCGAGTTCGAAGGCAAGACCCTGGAAGAAATCGTCAAGACTTCCTCGGGCGGTATCTTCAACAACGCCGCTCAGGTCTGGAACCACACTTTCTACTGGAACTGCCTGGCGCCAAACGCCGGTGGTCAACCAACCGGCGCGCTGGCTGAAGCCATCAATGCAGCGTTCGGTTCGTTCGACAAGTTCAAGGAAGAGTTCAGCAAAACTTCGATCGGCACCTTCGGTTCCGGCTGGGGCTGGCTGGTGAAAAAGGCTGACGGTTCCCTGGCTCTGGCCAGCACCATCGGCGCCGGCAACCCGCTGACCAGCGGCGACACCCCGCTGCTGACCTGCGACGTCTGGGAACACGCTTACTACATCGACTACCGCAACGTTCGTCCAAAGTATGTCGAAGCGTTCTGGAACCTGGTCAACTGGAAGTTCGTTGCCGAGCAGTTCGAAGGCAAAACCTTCACCGCTTAAGCTGCGCGCCAGTCAAAAAACCCGGCTATTGCCGGGTTTTTTATGCCTGTGATTTATTACACCCTACTGAAACCCAGGAACATTAAACGCTTCTGGTCTTTGTGAGAGCTACCACAGGCGTCCTACACAAGGACAGCCTTGTTCCCACAGCAAATGCAGCCTCAAGTGGCTTGCCGCCGTGGCGCAGCGGGCTAACATCAAACCAGAAGAAAATTGTTCCGAATCGCTCAAGTTGAGGGCTGCATTTACCGACATAGTACAAACCGCGGCGAAGAATCCACCGCAGCCTTTGGGCCAAGGTCCTGGACGAATGAGCCGGGGTCCGATTGTCCCTTTGACTGACAACCCGGGATTGCCAATACTCATGGCAACTTGACGCTACCCGCACGGAACAAGGAATACCTCTTTGAAGCTGGAACTCAAGAACAGCTTGTCGGTGAAGTTGCTCCGGGTCGTGCTCCTGTCGGCATTGATCGTCGGCGTAGTCTTGAGCTGCGCGCAGATTGTCTTCGACGCTTACAAAACCCGTCAGGCAGTGGCGGGTGACGCCGAGCGCATTCTCGATATGTTCCGTGACCCCTCGACGCAGGCCGTGTACAGCCTCGACCGCGAGATGGGCATGCAGGTGATCGAAGGCCTGTTTCAGGATGACGCCGTGCGGCAGGCCTCCATCGGCCACCCCAACGAAGCCATGCTCGCGCAGAAATCGCGCGATCTGCAGCATTCCAACAGCCGCTGGCTGACTGACGTGATTCTCGGCAAGGAGCGCACCTTCACCACGCAACTGGTGGGACGTGGCCCTTACAGCGAGTATTACGGCGATCTGAGTATCACCCTCGACACCGCCACCTACGGCGAAGGGTTTATCATCAGTTCGGTGATCATCTTCATTTCCGGCGTGTTGCGCGCGCTGGCCATGGCGCTTGTGCTGTATCTGGTTTATCACTGGCTGCTGACCAAACCGTTGTCGCGGATCATCGAGCATCTCACCGAGATCAACCCGGATCGGCCCAGCGAACACAAGATTCCTCAGCTCAAGGGCCACGAAAAAAACGAACTGGGCATCTGGATCAACACCGCCAACCAATTGCTCGAATCCATCGAGCGCAATACCCACTTACGCCACGAAGCGGAAAACAGCCTGCTGCGCATGGCCCAGTACGATTTCCTCACCGGCCTGCCAAACCGTCAGCAATTGCAGCAGCAACTGGACAAGATCCTCGTCGACGCCGGCAAGCTGCAACGCCGGGTCGCCGTGCTGGTCGTGGGACTGGATGATTTCAAAGGCATCAACGAGCAATTCAGCTACCAGACCGGTGACCAGTTGTTACTGGCGCTGGCGGATCGCCTGCGCGCCCACAGCGGTCGCCTGGGCGCCCTCGCCCGTTTGGGTGGCGATCAGTTCGCACTGGTTCAGGCCGACATCGAACAGCCTTACGAGGCGGCGGAACTGGCGCAAAGCATTCTTGACGATCTGGAGGCGCCATTCGCGCTCGGCGATCAGGAGATCCGTCTGCGCGCGACCATCGGCATCACTTTGTTCCCGGAGGATGGCGACAGCACCGAGAAGCTGTTGCAGAAGGCCGAGCAGACCATGACGCTGGCCAAGACCCGTTCGCGCAACCGTTACCAGTTTTACATTGCCAGCGTCGACAGCGAGATGCGCCGCCGGCGCGAGCTGGAAAAAGACCTGCGCGATGCGCTGATCCGCGACCAGTTCTATCTGGTCTATCAGCCGCAGATCAGTTATCGCGATCAGCGCGTTGTCGGGGTCGAAGCGCTGATTCGCTGGCAGCATCCGGAACACGGTCTGGTGCCGCCAGACCTGTTCATCCCGCTGGCGGAACAGAACGGCACGATCATCGCCATCGGCGAATGGGTGCTGGATCAGGCCTGCAAGCAATTACGCGACTGGCACGATCAGGGCTTCGCCGATCTGCGCATGGCGGTGAACCTGTCAACCGTGCAGTTGCATCACGCCGAGCTGCCGCGGGTGGTCAACAATCTGTTGCAGATGTATCGCCTGCCACCGCGCAGCCTCGAACTGGAGGTCACCGAAACCGGCCTCATGGAAGACATCAGCACCGCTGCCCAACATTTGCTGAGCCTGCGGCGCTCCGGCGCACTGATTGCCATCGACGACTTCGGCACCGGTTATTCATCGCTGAGCTATCTGAAAAGCCTGCCGCTGGACAAGATCAAGATCGACAAGAGTTTCGTGCAGGATCTGCTGGATGACGACGACGACGCGACCATCGTTCGCGCAATCATTCAGTTGGGCAAGAGCCTGGGCATGCAGGTGATTGCCGAGGGCGTGGAGACCGCCGAACAGGAAAGCTACATCATTTCCGAAGGCTGCCACGAAGGTCAGGGCTATTACTACAGCAAGCCGCTGCCGGCGCGCGAGCTGGGCAACTACCTCAAGCAGGCGCAGCGCAGCAACGCGGCCATTCTATAAGATCAAAAGATCGCAGCCTTCGGCAGCTCCTACATTTGAAATGCATTCCCCTGTAGGAGCTGACGAGTGAAACGAGGGCGCGATCTTTTGCTCTTCATGCGCAAATAAGAAATATTTCCAGCCACGCCTTTACACTCGTTCCCCCCTGTAGGAGCTGACGAGTGAAACGAGCCTGCGATCTTTTGCTCTTCATGCGCAAATAAGAAATATTTCCAGCCACGCCTTTACACTCGTTCCCCCCCTGTAGGAGCTGACGAGTGAAACGAGGCTGCGATCTTTTGCTCTTCATGCGCAAATAAGAAATATTTCCAGCCACGCCTTTACACATAATGCGAAAGATTTGCATTATGTCGCAGTTTTGCGCACCCCCAGCGCGAGTCCACTCAACTATCGAAGCAGGATGTTCGCCATGATTCGTATGCCTCTGGCTACCGCCAGTCTGCTGGCCATCGCTATTTCCCTCGCCGGTTGCGGCGAAGGCAAAGACAAAGAAAAAGCCTCCGAAATGACGCCCGCCTCCAGCAGCGCTGCTCCAGCCCCTGCCGCTACGCCTGCGCCTGCTGCCGGTAAAGTCGACGAAGCCGCCGCCAAGGCCGTGGTCGCGCATTACGCCGACATGGTCTTCGCCGTTTACAGCGATGCCGAATCCACCGCGAAAACCCTGCAAACCGCCGTTGACGCTTTCCTCGCCAAGCCGGATGCCGACACCCTGAAAGCCGCCAAGGCTGCCTGGGTCGCCGCGCGCGTTCCGTATCTGCAGAGCGAAGTGTTCCGCTTCGGCAACACGATCATTGATGACTGGGAAGGTCAGGTTAACGCCTGGCCACTGGACGAAGGCCTGATCGACTACGTCGACAAATCCTACGAGCATGCACTGGGTAACCCGGGCGCCACCGCCAACATCATCGCCAACACCGAAGTACAGGTCGGCGAAGACAAGGTCGACGTGAAAGAGATCACCCCGGAAAAACTCGCCAGCCTCAATGAGCTGGGCGGTTCCGAGGCCAACGTTGCTACCGGCTACCACGCCATCGAATTCCTGCTCTGGGGTCAAGACCTCAATGGCACCGGTCCTGGCGCCGGCAACCGTCCTGCATCGGATTACCTGGAAGGCGCCGGCGCTACCGGTGGCCACAATGATCGTCGTCGCGCCTATCTGAAGTCCGTGACCCAACTGCTGGTCAGCGATCTGGAAGAAATGGTCGGCAACTGGAAGCCGAACGTGGCTGACAACTATCGCGCCACTCTGGAAGCCGAGCCCGGCGAAACCGGTCTGCGCAAAATGCTCTTCGGCATGGGCAGCCTGTCCCTGGGTGAACTGGCCGGCGAGCGCATGAAGGTTTCTCTGGAAGCCAACTCGCCAGAAGACGAGCAGGACTGCTTCAGCGACAACACTCACTACTCGCACTTCTACGATGCCAAAGGCGTGCGTAACGTCTACCTCGGCGAATATACCCGCGTGGACGGCACCAAGTTGAACGGCGCCAGCCTGTCGTCGCTGGTGGCGAAGGCCGATCCGGCCGCCGACACCGCGTTGAAAGCCGATCTGGCTGCCACCGAAGCGAAGATCCAGGTCATGGTCGATCACGCCAACAAGGGTGAGCACTACGACCAGTTGATCGCCGCCGGCAACACCGCGGGCAATCAAGTGGTACGCGACGCCATCGCCGCACTGGTCAAACAGACCGGTTCGATCGAAGCCGCCGCCGGCAAACTGGGCATCAGCGATCTGAACCCGGACAACGCCGATCACGAGTTCTGATCAACGCGTGCGCTTCAAAAAAAAGGCGACCTTCGGGTCGCCTTTTTCATGCCTGACGCACACCCCTCCTGTAGGAGCTGCCGCAGGCTGCGATCTTTTGATTTTTCCTTTCAAGAAGCAAGATCAAAAGATCGCAGCCTTCGGCAGCTCCTACGCGGTTCGGCTTTGCGCTGATCAAGCAAACGATAATTCCTCTTATTCAAACCCCTTCGCCCTGTTAGACTTTGCGCCTTTGTTTTCGCCCGTTTCAGGATGTCTGATGCCCTCGCTGCCTCTTCGCTTGTCCGCACTGTTGCTGGCCCTGGGCCTGAGTGCCTGCGATGACGCCCCGCGTTTCACTGAGGCTGAACCCGGTGAAGCGCGTTCGGGTGGTGCGGCGACTGTGCGCAAGAGCGATCAGAATGCGTTTTCCCTGCCCTCGGCCAACCTGCCGCCGTCGCGGCGAGTGGATTTCAGCGTTGGCAACAGCTTCTTCCGCAGCCCGTGGGTGATCGCGCCGTCGACCACCACAGCACGCGACGGCCTCGGCCCGCTGTTCAACACCAATGCCTGCCAGAACTGCCACATCAAGGACGGTCGCGGTCATCCACCCGAGCCGGATGCGACCAATGCGGTGTCGATGCTGGTGCGCCTGTCGATCCCTGATGCGCCGCCTTACGCCAAAATCATCGAGCAACTTGGCGTGGTGCCGGAGCCGGTCTACGGCGGCCAGTTCCAGGACATGGCCGTTCCCGGCGTCGCCCCGGAGGGCAAAGTGCGCGTCGACTACACGCCGGTGCCGGTGCGCTTCAGGGACGGCAGCGAAATCGAGCTGCGCAAACCGACGCTGCAGATCACTCAACTCGGTTACGGCCCGATGCATCCCGACACACGTTTTTCTGCGCGGGTCGCGCCGGCGATGATTGGTCTGGGCCTGCTCGAAGCCATTCCCGAAGAAGCCATCCTCGCCAACGCTGCTGCTCAGGCGAAAGAAAACAACGGCATCAATGGCCGGCCGAATCGGGTCTGGGATGATCAATTACAGAAAACCGTCATCGGCCGGTTCGGCTGGAAAGCCGGACAGCCGAATCTCAATCAACAGAACGTTCACGCGTTCTCGGGTGATATGGGCCTGACCACCAGCCTGCGGCCGTTCGACGACTGCAGCGAGGCGCAAACCGCCTGCAAGCAGGCGCCGAACGGCAATGGCCCGGACGGCGAACCGGAAGTCAGCGATAACATTCTGCGGCTGGTGCTGTTCTACAGCCGCAATCTGGCAGTCCCGGCGCGCCGTGGCGTTAATGACCCACAGGTGCTGACCGGCAAGAATCTGTTTTTCCAGGCCGGTTGCCAGTCGTGCCACACGCCGAAATACACCACTGCCGCCAATGCTGCCGAACCGGAATTGGCCAATCAGGTAATCCGCCCGTACAGCGATCTGCTGTTGCATGACATGGGCGAAGGTCTGGCCGACAACCGCAGCGAATTCCGGGCCTCTGGCCGCGACTGGCGCACGCCGCCGTTGTGGGGCATCGGCCTGACGCAAGCCGTCAGCGGTCACACACAGTTTTTGCATGACGGTCGCGCACGCAATCTGCTCGAAGCGGTGCTCTGGCACGGCGGCGAAGCGAGCGCTGCGCAACAACAGGTTTTGTCTTTCAATGCCGAGCAGCGTGCTGCGCTGCTGGCGTTTCTGAACTCACTTTAAATACTGAAAAAGCATCGGGAGCCCGACATGTTCCGTCCCAAGTTATTGTTCACCAGCCTTGCTGCGCTCGCCCTCGGCGCCTGCTCGCCGCAGGATCCGCAAGCGGTCACCTCGGCAGCTATCGCCAAATCGGTGATCCTGCCGACTTACACCCGTTGGGTTGAAGCCGACAAGCAACTGGCGGTCAGCGCCCTCGCCTATTGCCAGGGCAAGGAAACCCTGGAGACCGCCCGCGCCGACTTCCTGCACGCGCAAAAAGCCTGGGCCGAGCTGCAACCGTTGCTGATTGGGCCGCTGGCAGAGGGCAACCGTTCGTGGCAGGTGCAGTTCTGGCCGGACAAGAAAAACCTGGTCGGTCGCCAGGTCGAGCAACTGGTCGTCGCCCAACCACAGATCGACGCCGCCGCTTTGGCCAAATCGAGCGTAGTGGTTCAGGGTCTGTCGGCTTACGAATACATCCTGTTCGATGCCAAGCCTGATGTCGCCAACGACGAGCAGAAAGCCAAATACTGCCCGCTGCTGATCGCCATCGGCGAACGTCAGAAACAACTGGCCGAAGAAATCCTGCAGAGCTGGAACAACACCGACGGCATGCTTGCGCAGATGACCAAGTTCCCTAACCAGCGCTACGCTGACTCCCACGAAGCGATCGCCGATCTGCTGCGTGTGCAGGTCACCGCACTCGACACTCTGAAGAAAAAACTCGGCACTCCGATGGGCCGTCAGAGCAAAGGCGTACCGCAGCCATTCCAGGCTGATGCGTGGCGCAGCCAGTCGTCGCTGACCGCTTTGGAAGCCAGCCTTAGCGCCGCCAAAACCGTATGGGAAGGCGTCGACAACAAAGGCCTGCGCGGCTTGTTGCCGGCCGAGCAAAAACCATTGGCGGACAAAATCGACGCCGCCTATGCCGCTTCGCTGAAACTGTTCGACAGCACCCAGCGTTCGCTCGGCGAGATGCTCGAAGATGACGCCGGTCGCCAGCAACTCAACGACATCTATGACAGCCTCAACGTCGTCCATCGCCTGCATGAAGGCGAACTGGCCAAGGCGCTGGGCATCCAACTGGGCTTCAACGCCAACGACGGTGACTGATGAGGGCGAGTGCCATGCTGCGACGTCAGGTTCTGACTTTAGGTAGTGCACTGCTGGGAGCAGTGACGCTGGGCGGCTGGACGCTGTTCAAACGCAAGGATCAGAGCCCGCTGCTGCTGTCGGCGCGCGACGACACCGACGGCAAGCATTACGCCGTCGGTTATCGGCTGGACGGCACGCGGCTGTTCGCCACCGAAGTCGGCCAGCGCTGCCACGACATCATCAACCATCCGACGCAGCCGATCGCGCTGTTCGTCGCGCGGCGTCCGGGCACGGAGAGCTACTTGATCGATTTGCGCGACGGTACTTTGCTGCAGACCGTGACCTCACAGCCGAACCGGCATTTCTACGGCCACGCCGTGGTGCACAAGGACGGCGAGTATCTGTATGCCACCGAGAACGACACGACTGATCCCGGTCGTGGATTGCTGGGTGTGTATCGGTTCGAAGGCGAGCGGCTGGTGCACAGTGGCGAGATTTCCACCCACGGTCTCGGTCCGCATCAGGTGTCGTGGATGCCCGATGGCGAGACGCTGGTGGTGGCCAATGGCGGGATTCGCACCGAGGCGGAAAGCCGCGTCGACATGAACCTCAACGCCATGGAGCCGAGCCTGGTGCTGATGCAACGCGACGGCACTCTGTTGAGCAAGGAAACGCTCACCCAGCAAATGAACAGTGTGCGTCACCTGGGCATCGCCAGCGACGGCACTATCGTTGCCGGCCAGCAATTCATGGGGCCGTCCCACGAGCGTTCGGAGCTGCTGGCGATCAAGCGTCCGGGACAGCCGTTCGTGGCGTTTCCGGTGCCTGAGCATCAGTTGCAGTCGATGGGGCATTACACCGCCAGCGTGGCGGTGCATAGCGATCTGCGCCTGGTCGCCCTGACGGCGCCGCGTGGCAACCGTTTCTTTATCTGGGATCTGGACAGCGGCGAAGTGCGCCTCGATGCGCCACTGCCTGATTGCGCCGGGGTCGGTGCGGTGCAGGACGGGTTCGTCGTGACCTCGGGCCAGGGCCGTTGCCGCTATTACGATTGCCGTCAGGATGAACTGCTGGCCAAACCGCTCGAACTGCCGGCAGGGCTCTGGGACAACCATCTGCATCTGATGGCCTGAATACACAGCAAAAGATCGCAGCCTTCGGCAGCTCCTACACTGGACCGTAATCCCCTGTAAGAGCTGCCGCAGGCTGCGATCTTTTGCAGTGTATGCAGTTGGATTCCCTGCCTCACTCGGAGTAATGTTCGGGCCTGTCTAACCTGATTTATCCAAGGAACTGGAAATATGCTGCGTCGCCGCATGCTGATCATGTTGGGTGTGGTCTTGCTGATCGTCCTGGTGCTGGGCGGATACAAAGCCTTTTCGATCTACACGATGATCCAGGGCTTTTCCAAACCGAAACCGCCGATCAGCGTCGCCGTGGCTACCGCCGGCGAACAGCCGTGGCAGATGCGCCTGCCCACCGTCGGCACGCTCAAGGCCCTGCAAGGCGTTGACCTGAGCCTGGAAGTGGCGGGCACGGTGACCGAACTCAAATTTGAATCCGGACAGAAGGTCAAAGCCGGGCAACCGCTGCTGCAACTCGACAGCGCCGTCGAAACCGCCCTCCTCGAAACCGCCAAGGCTGATCTTGGCCTGGCGCAACTGGACTTCGGCCGTGGCGCGCAACTGGTCGACAGCCGCGCCATCTCCAAGGGCGAGTACGACCGCCTCTCCGCCGTGCTGCAAAAGAACAAGGCGACGGTCAATCAGCTCAACGCATCGCTGGCGAAAAAGCGCATCCTCGCGCCGTTCAGCGGCACCATCGGCATCCGCCAGGTCGACGTCGGCGACTACCTCGCCAGCGGTACCAAAATCGCCACGTTGCAAGACTTGAGCAGCCTCTACGCCGACTTCTACGTGCCCGAGCAATCGGTGCCGAAACTCGCCGTCGGCCAGCCGGTGCAGTTCACCGTAGCCGCTTATCCGGGGCAGAACTTTGTCGGCAAGATCAGCGCGATCAACCCGATTGTCGAAAGCACCACGCGGAACATTCTGGTGCGTGCCACGTTGGCCAACCCCGACGGCAAACTGTTGCCGGGCATGTTCGCCAGCCTTGAGGTGCTGCTGCCCGATCCGCAAAAGCACATCGTGGTACCGGAAAGTGCGATCACCTACACGCTCTATGGCAACTCGATCTACGTGGTCGGACAGAAAAAAGCCGAGGACGGCAACGTCGAAAAAGACGACAAGGGCCAACCAGTCCTGATCGCCGAACGCCGTTTCATCGAGACCGGTGAACGCCGCGATGGCCTGGTAATGATCAACAAAGGCGTGCAGAGCGGCGAGCAAGTGGTGACGGCCGGCCAGATCAAACTGGACAACGGTGCCCACATCGCCATCAGCGACGACAAGACCCTCGGCGAGCAGAACAGTCCGCCTCGCGCCGACTGATCAAGGAATCCCCATGGCTTTTACCGATCCGTTCATCCGCCGCCCGGTGCTCGCCACCGTGGTCAGCCTGCTGATTGTGCTGCTGGGCTTCCAGGCCTGGAGCAAGCTGCCGCTGCGCCAGTATCCGCAAATGGAAAACGCCCTGATCACGGTGACCACGGCGTACCCCGGAGCGAACGCCGAAACCATTCAGGGCTACATCACCCAGCCGATGCAACAGAGCCTGGCGAGCGCCGAAGGCATCGATTACATGACTTCGGTCAGCCGACAGAACTTCTCGGTGATTTCGATTTACGCGCGCATCGGCGCCAACACCGACCGCTTGTTCACCGAATTGCTGGCCAAGGCCAACGAGGTTAAAAACAAACTGCCGCAGGACGCCGAAGATCCGGTACTGAGCAAGGAATCTGCCGACGCCTCGGCGCTGATGTACATCAGCTTCTTCAGCAAGGATCTGAGCAACCCGCAGATCACCGACTACCTGTCGCGGGTGATCCAGCCGAAACTGGCGACGCTGCCGGGCATGGCCGAAGCGGAGATTCTCGGTAATCAGGTGTTCGCCATGCGCCTGTGGCTCGACCCGGTGAAACTCGCCGGTTTTGGCCTCAGCGCCGCCGATGTCACCGCTGCGGTGCGCCAATACAACTTCCTGTCTGCCGCCGGCGAAGTGAAAGGCGAGTACACCGTTACCAGCATCAATGCCAACACCGAACTGAAATCCGCCGAAGCCTTCGCGGCGATTCCGCTCAAGGTTGATGGCGACAGCCGCGTGCTGCTGCGCGATGTCGCGCGGGTGGAAATGGGCGCGGAAAACTACGACTCGATCAGCTCGTTCGGTGGCACGCCGTCGGTGTACATCGGCATCAAGGCCACCCCCGGCGCCAATCCGCTGGATGTGATCAAGGAAGTGCGCAAGCTGATGCCCGAGCTGGAAGCGCAACTGCCGCCGAACCTGAAAAGCGAAATCGCATATGACGCGACACTGTTCATTCAGGCCTCGATCGATGAGGTGGTTAAAACCCTGTTCGAAGCGGTGTTGATCGTTATCGTCGTGGTGTTCCTGTTTCTCGGCGCACTGCGTTCGGTGGTGATCCCGGTGGTGACCATTCCGCTGTCGATGATCGGCGTGATGTTCTTCATGCAGATGATGGGTTACTCGATGAACCTGTTGACGCTGCTGGCGATGGTATTGGCCATCGGTCTGGTGGTGGACGACGCGATTGTGGTGGTGGAAAACATCCATCGGCACATTGAGGAAGGCAAGTCGCCGCTCGATGCCGCGCTGGAAGGCGCTCGGGAGATCGCCATGCCAGTGGTGTCGATGACCATCACTCTGGCAGCGGTGTATGCGCCGATCGGTTTCCTCACGGGGCTGACGGGGGCGTTGTTCAAGGAATTTGCCTTGACCCTGGCCGGGGCAGTGGTGATTTCCGGCGTTGTCGCCCTGACGCTGTCACCGATGATGTGCGCATTCTTGCTGCGTCACGAAGAGAATCCCAGCGGGCTGGCGCATCGACTCGATCGCATCTTCGACCGGCTCAAGCGCCGCTATCAAAGCATGCTGCATGGCACACTGAATACGCGGCCGGTGGTGCTGGTGTTTGCGGTAATCGTGTTGTGCCTGATCCCGGTGTTTCTCAAATTCACCAAGTCGGAACTGGCACCGGATGAGGATCAGGGCATCATTTTCATGATGGCCAGCGCGCCGCAGCCGACCAACCTGGATTACCTGAGCACCTACACCGACGAATTCATCACCATCTTCAAAGAGTTTCCCGAGTACTACTCTTCGTTCCAGATCAACGGCTACAACGGTGTGCAGGCGGGCATCGGCGGTTTCCTGCTCAAGCCGTGGAATGAGCGCAGCCGCACGCAGATGGAAATTCTTCCCGAGGTGCAAGGCAGGCTGGAAAACATTCCCGGCCTGCAAATCTTCGGCTTCAACCTGCCCTCCCTGCCCGGCACTGGCGAAGGCTTGCCCTTCGAATTCGTGATCAACACCGCCAATGATTACGAGCTGCTGCTGCAAGTCGCCGATCGGATCAAGAAACGCGCCATGGAGTCGGGCAAGTTTGCTTTCGTCGATCTCGATCTGGCGTTCGACAAACCGGAAGTGGTGGTCGATATCGACCGCGACAAAGCCGCGCAAATGGGCGTGTCGATGCTCGACCTCGGCGGCACACTGGCGACGTTGCTCGGCGAGGCGGAGATCAATCGCTTCACCATCGACGGACGCAGCTACAAGGTGATCGCCCAGGTCGAACGGGCCTACCGCGACAACCCGGACTGGCTGAACAACTATTACGTAAAAAATACCCAGGGCGAATTGTTGCCGCTGTCGACGCTGATCAAGGTCAGTGACCGTGCACGACCGCGTCAGCTCAATCAGTTCCAGCAACTCAACGCGGCGAAGATTTCCGGCTTCCCGCTGGTGAGCATGGGCGAAGCGATCGACACGGTCTTGCAGATTGCCCGCGAAGAAGCTCCGGCCGGATTTGCCTTCGATTACGGCGGCGCCTCGCGGCAATTCGTGCAGGAAGGCAGTGCCTTGTGGGTGACGTTTGCATTGGCGCTGGCAATCATCTTTCTCGTGTTGGCCGCGCAGTTCGAGAGCTTCCGCGATCCGCTGGTGATTCTGGTGACGGTGCCGCTGTCGATCTGCGGCGCGCTGATTCCGTTGTTCCTTGGCTGGTCGAGCATGAATATCTATACCCAGGTCGGACTGGTGACGCTGATCGGGCTGATCAGCAAGCACGGCATCCTGATCGTCGAATTCGCCAACCAGTTGCGCAGGGACAAGGGGCTAAGCGCCCGCGAGGCGGTCGAGGAAGCGGCGGCAATTCGCTTGCGTCCGGTCTTGATGACGACGGCAGCGATGGTGTTTGGCATGGTGCCGTTGATTCTGGCGACCGGCGCGGGAGCGGTCAGCCGTTTCGACATCGGCATGGTGATTGCGACGGGAATGTCGATTGGCACGCTGTTTACCTTGTTCGTTCTACCGTGCGTTTATACCTTTCTGGCGAAACCTGACCCCAAGCCTGACCCTCATCTGTAGGAGCTGCCGCAGGCTCGGGCCGCGATCGGACGATCTTTTGCTCTTGTATGTGTGTCTCAGCCCAGGACCAAGATCAAAAGATCGCAGCCTGCGGCAGCTCCTACAGGAGGATTTGTAATCCATAAAAAAGGCCTCGCATCTGCGGGGCCTTTTACGTTGGCTGCAATCGGTTCAACTCTGCGGCCTCATTCCTTGCGAGAGCCCGAACATGAACAACAGCAAATCATGATCGGGTTGGGTCGCCACGGCGGCTTTCGCTATCCGTGGCACTGCGCAGTACTCGCCGTTTACCGACGCGCCGATTACCTGCATGCGGGGCTGCTCCCAGGCCGCCACCGCCAATGACGCAACTGCCAAGGCTCCAACCAGAAACAAACCTCGTGCAATTTCGAGTTTCATCGCTATAAACCTTTGATAGCGCTGCCAAACGCCGTCTCATAAAAATAGACGAGTTTTTTCCAGTCGGTGTCGCTGAACGACGAATGGCGGCGCATTTGCTTCAGGTCATGGGAGGCTGCCTGATAAGCGGTCAGGCGCTGACGGCATTTTTCCAGGTCAATCAACGCGACTTCGACATTGGCCGAATCGACGTCGCCAGTAACCCGCACAAATACGTGTTTGATGTAGATGCAGCTGTGCTGCCAGCGACCTTTGTGCATGCGTGCAAGGTTTTCGGCGAGCTCTTTCAACACGCGCTCATAGACGGCTTCGCCGTAATGCGCACGGCCACCTGCCGCTTGCCATTTTTCCAGTTCGTCGAAGCCATCCAGCGATTTGGTCACCAGCAACGCACGCCACTTGTACTGCGGATCAGGCTGAACGCCGCAGAAGACAATTTCCGGCACGCGCACACCAAGCTTGCTGACACCCGTCAGGGCATCCAGCTCACGCAATACAGTCGGACGACCAAACGGGTGCAGCCAACTGCGATAGATGTGGCCGGTCTGGCGTTTCGCATACAGCAGTTGGCCTTCACGTCCCACGACTCGTTGCACACCACTTTCGCCACCACGGCGGACGTTGGGCTCTTCGACCCACTCACCCTGCTGGTTCCAGTAGTAGTCGAAGCGATCCTGGGGAGCGACTTCCGTTCCTGCTGCATATTGCACTGCCATTCCATTACCTCTTGCGTAATACGTAAACCCGCCACATGGCATAGAGCGGAATAAAGTCGAGTTGTTCCTGGATGCGGAATCCTACCGCTTCGAACTCCTTTTCCACCGTGCCAGCCGGTAACACGAAGCGGTTCTGATAACCTTCCTGCCCACGTTTGGCTTCTGAGCGCTTGCGCTTCCACGCCTTGAAGTTGCCGTCCACCCACAGCGAAATGATCACGCTGTCGCGGGTCACACGCTCGAACTCGCGCAGAATCGCCTGTCGATGCTCGGCCTCGCCGACATGGTGGAGCAAACGCATACAGAAAATACTGTCGACAGCGTTATCCGGCAAAGCAATGTCAAATGCCGAGGTGTGCAACGGTTGCACCCGTTTGACCACATCGGCCGGTTGCGCTTGCATTGCTATCTTGATCATCGATTCGGAATTGTCCGCGCCAATGATCACCCGATTCGGCTTTTCCGCCAGCAACGGCCAGAAACGTCCCGCGCCGCAGGGCAAATCCAGGACCAGTCCCGGTTCGCCCGCCAGCGTCAATGCCTTGCGCGCCAGTTGCTCGTCGCGCCAGTGAGACAACCGGCGGCCAAGATTGGCCTGATGCTTATGCAAATATTTTTCGGCGTGCTTATCGTCGTACTTCTCGGAAAAATCGAGTTTGATCGGGCCGGCCATCACCAGAACTCCTGAATTGCTGATGTCCCCACCTTAGGCAAGGGCGTGTCAGCGTCAGGTCATCCAATTGTGAAAATTTTGTTATGGACACCTGCAAACTATTTCAAGGTTATACAGGATTTAGACAGGCGAGCGGGAGTAGGCTCGCGCGCAACGGGCGTCAAAGTGCGCGTAGATCCACTTCGAAGTGGCAGCCATTGGGTTCCATCGTGCTCAAACTGACTGTCCAACCTTGGTTTTCGCAGATCCGCTGAACCAGCGACAAACCCAGTCCCAAGCCTTCGCCCCGCTTCTCACTGCCGCGCACGAACGGCTCGAACATCGCCTCGCGCTTCTCTTCCGGAATACCCACCCCTGAGTCCTCAACGGCGAAGCCGTTGGCATGGAGCGTCAGGCGAATGAAGCCGTGTTCGGTGTAATGCAGGGCGTTGCGTAACAGGTTGCCCATGACCGCATTCAACAGGGTTGCGTTATATCGCGTATCCGTCGGCGTGCCGGGTTCGAAAATCAGCTGCAGGCCTTTGCTTTCTATCGGCTCGCGCCACAGGCAGACCAGGCTTTCTGCCACTTGCACAAGATTTTGTTGCAGCGCCATGCCCGCATCTTCATGTTGAGCGCGCGCCAGCATCAGGAATGTCTGCACCAGCTCGCGCATCTCTTCGCTGGCACGCGCGATGCGCTGGACCTGAGAGCGCCCGCGTTGATCGATGCCGGGATTTTCAAGCAACAATTCGCAAGAACTTGCCAGCACCATCAGTGGCGTACGCAATTCGTGGCTGACGTCACTGGTGAACAAGCGTTCCCGCGTGAGCGCCTGGCGCAAACGGCCCAGCGTGGCATCGAACGCCACCGCCAGTTCTCCGACCTCGTCCGCGGCGTAATCCGGAGCCAAGGGCGGGGCCAGCCCGAGCAATTGGTCGCGATGGCGCACCTGGCGGGCCAGACGCACAACCGGCGCCATCACTTTGCGCGCGAGCACCCAGCCGAGAAACACTGCCAGCGCCAGACTGAGCACGAAGCCCACCAGCACCACGGCAAACAGCACACGCTCGCGTTCTTCGAAATCGCTCTGGTCTTGCAGCAACACGTAGCGGCGACCGTCGACGATCTCGACCATCGCGTGATAGGACAATTGCTCGCGAAACACCTCGTGAAATCCCGAGTCGAGGTGACGCAGATCCTTGGGCAGCTCAAAATCACCAGGCCCACCGCTGAAATAGAACAATTGATCCGGCTCGGGGCGGTGGCTCCAGTCGGAAACATTGTCCATCAACAGCAAGCGCTGCAAATCGCCGCCCAGACCTGCCGAAATCAGTTTTTCCTCGACCAGATGCACCGTCGCCACGATCCCCATGGCGAAGGCACCGGCCACCAGTGCGCTCATGAGCGCAAAGGCAATGATGATCCGCTGGGAAAGGCTCTGCCGAAACTCCATTACGCGTCGGCCAACCGATAACCCACACCATGCACGGTGTGCAGCAGTGGCTTGGCGAACGGCTTGTCGATCACCTGGCGCAATTGGTGAACATGGCTGCGCAGGCTGTCGCTGTCTGGGCAATCATCGCCCCACAGCGCTTCCTCGAGAATTTCCCGACGCAAGACGTGCGGGCTTTTCTGCATCAACACCGCGAGCAATTTGAGCCCGACCGGATTGAGTTTCAGCAGTTTGCCTTCACGGGTCACCTCCAGCGTGTCGAGGTCATAGCTCAGGTCCGCGACTTGCAACGCCCGACGTCCGCCCCCTTGTGCCCGGCGCATCACGGCCTCGACGCGCGCCGCCAGCTCGGACAATGCGAAGGGTTTGATCAGGTAATCGTCGGCACCGGACTTGAAACCTTGCAGGCGGTCATCCAGTTGGTCGCGAGCGGTGAGCATGATGACCGGCGTGTCGCGGCGGGCGTCTTCGCGCAGGCGCTTGCACAGTGTGTAGCCGTCGATCCCCGGCAGCATGATGTCGAGGACGATCAGGTCATAGTGTTCGGTGGCAGCCAGGTGCAGGCCCGACAGACCGTCCTGCGCGCAGTCTACCGTGTAGCCTTTAAGGCCCAGGTAATCGGCCAGATTGGCCAGAATGTCGCGGTTGTCTTCGACCAACAGAATTCGCATGGCACCTCCTCCGTACGGGGTAACGGCCGTTTTGGCCCGCGCAGCTTACGGCCAAGTGTGGCTCACGGCTAGGCGTGTGTTGGGTTGTTTTCCGATAAAAACGTTCATTGCCGCCAGCAACGTTTTTTTCACTTTCGGTTAACGAATCGGCGACGTGCGCGCGCGCAGAGTGCCCGCGAATTACTCCTGCGAACAACCTGACCGACAAGGAATTACCATGGCGTCGACCCCTGCCCGTCCCGCCCCCCGACCGCTGAATGTCTGGTGGTGCCTGGGCGTACCTGTTGCTGCGGCGATCATTCTGGTGCTGCTGGAACTGACCGATCTGGACATGGATCTCGCCAGACTGGTTTACGACCCGGTCGCCGGAGATTTCATCGGCCGCCACAGTTACTTCCTCGAAGACATCCTGCATGACCGGGCGAAGGAAGTGGTGATCGGCTTCTCCGTGTTCGCCATCCTCGGTTTCATCGGTGCGTTTTTCATCGACAGGCTCAAACCGTTCAGGCGCGAACTGGGCTGCCTGGTGTTGTCGCTGGGACTGGCGACCTCTTTTGTGACGCCGGTGAAAGCAGTCACCGCCGTGCAATGCCCTTGGAGCCTGGAGCAGTTTGGTGGCCATGAGACGTACAGCAAACTGATGGAACATCGCCCGCCGACCGATAAACCCGGGCGCTGCTGGCCTGGGGGACATGCGGCGACCGGGTTCACCTTGTTTGCATTGTTCTTCGTGTTACGTGACCGCCGCCCGCGTCTGGCACGGCAGGCATTCATGTTTGCCTTCGCGCTGGGCTCGGTGTTTTCGATCAGTCGCATGATGCAGGGCGCGCACTTTTTTTCGCACAACGTGTGGACAGCGATTTTCTGTTGGCTGATTTGTCTGGGATCGTACTACTGGGTGTTGTATCGCCCGGCGGTGAAGGCCGGGGCCGTTGTTAGGGCGCAGGCCGTTCGCGCGTGAATGAAGATCAAAAGATCGCAGCCTGCGGCAGCTCCTACAGGGACGATGTATTCCAATCTATCGCCCGGCGGTGAAGGCCGGGGCCGTGGTTGGGGCGCAGGCCGTTGGTGCGTGAATGAAGATCAAAAGATCGGAGCCTGCGGCAGCTCCTACAGGGACAATGTATTTCAATCTATCGACCGGCGGGGAGGGCCGGGGCCGTGGTTGGGACGCAGGCCGTTCGTGCGTGAATGAAGATCAAATAATCGCAGCCTGCGGCAGCTCCTGCGCAAATCGGATGTAGGAGCTGCCGCAGGCTGCGATCTTTTGCCTTTGATTTTCGTCGGGGCAATAAAAAACCCCGCCGGCTTTCGCCAGCGGGGTTTTTCGTTACAGGGGTAAGGCTGGCTTACATCATGCCGCCCATGCCACCCATGCCGCCCATGTCTGGCATACCGCCGCCAGCCGAGCCTTCTTTCTTCGGCGCGTCAGCAACAGCGGCTTCGGTGGTCAGGATCAGACCGCCGATCGACGATGCAGCTTGCAGTGCCGAACGGGTTACCTTGGTTGGATCCAGGATGCCCATTTCGATCATGTCGCCGTATTCGCCAGACGCCGCGTTGTAACCGAAGTTACCTTTGCCGTTCTTGACTTCGTTGACTACAACGCTTGGCTCGTCACCGCTGTTGGCAGCGATCTGGCGCAGCGGTGCTTCGATGGCACGACGCAGTACAGCGATACCAACGTCCTGATCGGCGTTGTCGCCTTTCAGCTCGAGGATGGCTTCCAGAGCACGGATCAGCGCAACGCCACCGCCAGGTACCACGCCTTCTTCAACGGCTGCACGGGTTGCGTGCAGGGCGTCTTCAACGCGGGCCTTCTTCTCTTTCATTTCAACTTCGGAACCGGCACCAACCTTGATTACTGCAACGCCGCCGGACAGCTTGGCCAGACGCTCTTGCAGTTTTTCACGGTCGTAGTCCGACGAAGTCTCGGCAACCTGAGCACGGATCTGAGCGATACGCGACTCGATGTCGCCAGCCACGCCAGCACCGTCAACGATGATGGTGTTTTCCTTGGAGATGGTCACGCGCTTGGCGCTACCCAGGTTTTCCAGGGTGGCAGCTTCCAGGCTCAGGCCGATCTCTTCGGAGATAACGGTACCGCCGGTCAGAACGGCGATGTCCTGCAGCATGGCCTTGCGGCGGTCGCCGAAGCCAGGCGCCTTGACGGCTGCGACTTTAACGATGCCACGCATGTTGTTCACAACCAGAGTCGCCAGGGCTTCGCCTTCGACGTCTTCGGAAACGATCAGCAGTGGACGGCCGGCTTTGGCAACGGCTTCCAGCACTGGCAGCATTTCGCGGATGTTGGAGATCTTTTTGTCGACCAGCAGCACCAGTGGGTTGTCCAGTTCGGCAACCATGGTTTCCGGCTTGTTGACGAAGTACGGGGACAGGTAGCCACGGTCGAACTGCATGCCTTCTACAACCGACAGTTCGTTTTCCAGGCCAGTGCCTTCTTCAACGGTGATCACGCCTTCCTTGCCGACTTTTTCCATGGCTTCGGCAATGATGTCGCCGATGGAATTGTCGGAGTTGGCCGAGATGGTGCCGACCTGAGCGATGGCTTTGAAATCAGCGCATGGCTTGGACAGGTTTTTCAGCTCTTTGACAATGGCGATGGTCGCCTTGTCGATGCCGCGCTTGAGGTCCATCGGGTTCATGCCGGCAGCGACGGCTTTCAGGCCTTCGTTGACGATCGACTGAGCCAGAACGGTAGCGGTGGTAGTACCGTCACCAGCGTCATCGTTGGCACGGGAGGCAACGTCTTTGACCAGCTGCGCGCCCATGTTTTCGAAACGGTCTTCGAGTTCGATTTCCTTGGCTACGGAAACGCCGTCCTTGGTGATGGTCGGAGCGCCGAAGCTCTTCTCGAGGATCACGTTACGGCCTTTCGGGCCCAGGGTCGCTTTTACCGCGTCAGCCAGAACGTTGACACCAACGAGCATTTTCTTGCGGGCGGAATCGCCGAATTTAACTTCTTTAGCAGCCATGATCGATATTCCTTAAATACTTTGTAGTAGCGGGAAAATGAACGGGGGTATCAGCCTTCGATAACAGCGAGGATTTCGTTCTCGCTCATTACCAACAGGTCTTCGCCGTCGACTTTCACAGTGTTGCTGCCGGAGTAAGGACCGAACACAACCTTGTCGCCTTCCTTCACGGACAGTGCACGCACTTCACCGTTTTCCAGAGCTTTGCCCGGGCCTACAGCGAGAATCACACCGTGGTTGGCTTTTTCGGCAGCCGAACCTGGCAGGACGATACCGCCAGCGGTTTTCTTTTCTTCTTCGCTGCGACGGATAACGACGCGGTCATGCAGAGGACGAAGCTTCATTGTCGATCTCTCCTAATTGTGGTTTTCATCGGCCGGTGTAGTCCCGGCGGGTTTAACAAATCCGGCCTGCGCCGGTTGCGGTTCGTCGAGCAAACCGCGGAAGACTGACTGGCTCAAATGCCAGAAACCTTTCGGTGACCGATACATAGGGGCGTACAAGCTGATTACAAGGGCTGACGGAAAAAATTTTTCATTGCCACCCGGTAAAACAGCACCATGAACGGTGCCCATAAACAAACATGGCACCCGAAGGTGCCATGTCATTGCAAAGGTTACTTGCTGTCGCGGTGTTCGAACTCGCCTTCGATTACATCGCCCTCGCGCCCCAACGGTTGACGCGGTGCCGGACCGCCACGCGGTTGCAGATCGTCGGCAAATGCACGTTGGCGCATCGCCTGTTCTTCGGCGCGCTTGCGCATTTTGTTCGCCAGCAAACGACGAGTGAGCGGCAACAACATCACCAGACCGACGACATCGCTGATGAAGCCCGGGATGATCAGCAGACCGCCGGCCAGGGCCAGCATCAGCCCTTCGAGCATGGTTTGCGCGGGCAGTTCGCCGCGGTTCAGGCTTTCACGGGCACGCAGCGCCGTGGCGAGGCCGGCGATGCGCAGCACGAACACACCGAACATCGAGCCGACGATGATCAGCAGCAGGGCCGGGAAAAACCCGATCGCCCCTGCCACTTTGACGAATACGAACAGCTCCAGCACTGGAAACAGCAGAAAGAGCAAAAGAAAAGGGCGCATCAAAGTTTCCTCAACGCAAGAAATGCCTTGCAGTAAGCCTTAGATGACGTCGCCCTTGCGTGAATTCAACCTTAAGAATCTGCTTTTTTTGGCCAGACCTCGGCGTGAGCCAATGAAACCAAGGCTTCGCGCACTTGTGTCGGCGTATTGCAAGGGCTGGCGAACCCTAGCCAGTACAACGCCTGACCGATGCGCAAGTGCATGCCCTCGCTGTCGATACCGGCCAGTTGCGCCGGCAGGGTGTTCGGCAGCCCGGTCAGTTCGACGTAATGGGCGATGGCTTTGGCGTGGTCGCTGTTCATATGCTCGACCATGCTGATTTCAGCCTTGCCGGCAAACGGATTGGCCAAAGTCATATCGTCGATCCAGTGAATCGCGCCGAAACCGCCGATATAGCGATGGCGCACCGGATTGAGCACCCAGAAATCGAAATCGTGAGCCTTGTGATAGTTCTGCGACTCGGGGAAATAGCGGTAGTAGCGCTCGGCGGCTGCCTCGATGGCGGCGGGTTCTGCGAGCTTTTGCGCTTCGGCCAGATAAGTAAGACGCCCCACCGCTTGTACGTCATCGGCCTCGCGCTCACCGACCAGCATCGAGCACTTCGGGTCTTTTTGCAGATTGTGGGTGTGCTGGGCGATGCGGCTGATCAGGATCAGCGGCCGGCCCTGCTCGTCCAGGCAATACGGGACCACGGAGCCGAACGGAAAACCAGGCATCGATTTGGAGTGGGTCGAGAGCACTCCACGGTATTCCTTGAGAAGCAATTCTCGGGCATTCTTCGCCACTTCAACGCTCAATTTATGACTCCTTGAATAGAATCCGTCGAAAAAACGGACAGGCGCGCGAAGACAAGTTTCGGCCACGCCATCGGGCAATTCTCCATTGCAACCCGGCCACCGCCGGGGCGGAACGGGAGCCGCCAAGAATAAAAACCATCAGACCAGCAATCGGGGCATGCGCATGCAACTCAACGACAAAGTAATCATTATCACCGGCGGTTGCCAGGGTTTGGGCCGTTCCATGGCCGAGTATTTCGCCGCCAAGGGCGCGAAGCTGGCCTTGGTGGATCTGAACCAAGAAAAGCTCGACGACGCGGTGGCCGCGTGCAAAGCCAAGGGTGTCGAAGCGCGCAGCTACCTGTGCAACGTCGCCAATGAAGAACAGGTCGAGCACATGGTTGCTCAGGTCGCCGCCGATTTCGGCGCGATCCACGGCCTGATCAACAACGCCGGAATCCTGCGCGACGGCCTGTTGTTGAAGGTCAAGGATGGCGAGATGACCAAGATGAGTCTGGCCCAGTGGCAGGCCGTGATCGACGTCAACCTGACCGGCGTGTTCCTCTGCACCCGTGAGGTGGCGGCGAAAATGGTCGAGCTGAAGAACAGCGGCGCGATCATCAACATCTCGTCGATTTCGCGGGCGGGCAACGTCGGCCAGACCAACTATTCGGCAGCCAAGGCTGGCGTTGCTGCAGCGACGGTGACCTGGGCGAAAGAACTGGCGCGCTATGGCATTCGGGTGGCGGGCATTGCGCCGGGCTTCATCGAGACTGAAATGACCTTGGGCATGAAGCCGGAAGCGCTGGAGAAAATGACTTCGGGGATTCCGCTCAAGCGCATGGGCAAGCCGGAAGAAATCGCCCACTCAGCAGCGTATATCTTCGAGAACGACTATTACACCGGCCGGATTCTGGAGATGGATGGCGGCTTGCGCATCTGAAGGAAAATTAAAAGATCGCAGCCTGCGGCAGCCCCTACATGGGATTTGTGTAGAAGTTGCCGCAGGCTGCGATGTTTTTTTCGATCAATCGTCGCTGATGGTGATGTTCGGCATCGCCGGGGTTGCCGCTTCCTGCAAGACAATCCGCGCGCCGACGTGGCGCGCCAGTTCCTGATAAACCATGGCAATCTGACTATCCGGCTCGGCGATGACCGTCGGCTTGCCGCCATCGGCCTGCTCGCGGATCAGCATCGACAGCGGTAGCGAAGCCAGCAGTTCGACGCCGTACTGCGTCGCCAGCTTCTCACCGCCACCCTCACCGAACAGATGTTCGGCATGCCCGCAGTTCGAGCAGATGTGCACGGCCATGTTTTCCACCACGCCCAGCACCGGAATGTTGACCTTGCGGAACATTTCCACGCCTTTGCGCGCGTCGAGCAGGGCCAGATCCTGCGGCGTGGTGACGATCACCGCGCCCGCCACCGGGACTTTCTGCGCCAGGGTCAACTGAATATCGCCGGTGCCCGGGGGCATATCGATAACCAGATAATCCAGATCGCCCCACGCCGTTTGCGTGACCAGTTGCAACAACGCACCGGAAACCATCGGCCCGCGCCAGACCATCGGTGTGTTGTCGTCGGTCAGGAACGCCATCGACATGACTTCCACGCCGTGCGCCTTGAGCGGCACGAACCACTTCTGATCCTTGACCTCGGGGCGGGTGCGCTCCGGGATGCCGAACATGATGCCTTGGCTTGGGCCATAGATATCGGCGTCGAGAATGCCGACCTTGGCACCTTCACGGGCCAGCGCCAGGGCGAGGTTGGCAGCGGTGGTCGACTTGCCCACACCTCCCTTGCCCGAAGCCACGGCAACTACGTTCTTGACGTTTGCCAGCCCCGGAATCTGCGCTTGGGCCTTGTGCGCGGCGATGACGCTGTTGACTTCAACCTTCGCAATAACCACGCCGTCGAGGTTTTCAATGGCCAGTTGCAGCAGTTGTGCCCAGCCGCTCTTGAACAGGCCGGCGGCGTAGCCGATTTCCAGCTGCACATTGACGCAGTCACCGACAATCTCGATGTTTTTCACGCAACCGGCGCTGACCGGATCCTGATTCAGGTAAGGGTCGGTGTATTGGCTGAGGACGGCTTCCACCGCTGCGCGAGTGACGGCGCTCATGGGCAACTCCGATAACAAGACTGGAAAAGATGGGAGCTATCGTACCTGAAAAGATCGCAGCCTTCGGCAGCTCCTACAGGGGATTATGAGTAGGCGCTGCCGAAGGCTCCGATCTTTTGATCTTTGCTGTTTCTCATCCAATGAAACAGGTGCACAGGGTGAAAAATATGCGCCAGCGCTTTATAGTGGCCGACCTCCGTTTCATCAAGTAGCGAAGCCCCACATGTCCGAACCACGCAAGATCCTCGTCACCAGCGCCCTGCCCTACGCCAACGGTTCGATTCACCTTGGCCATATGCTGGAATATATCCAGACCGATATGTGGGTGCGCTTCCAGAAGCATCGCGGCAATCAGTGCATTTATGTCTGCGCCGACGACGCCCACGGTTCGGCGATCATGCTGCGCGCGGAAAAGGAAGGCATCACCCCGGAACAACTGATCGCCAACGTCCAGGCTGAACACAGCGCCGACTTTGCCGACTTCCTCGTCGACTTCGATAATTTCCACTCCACTCACGCCGAAGAAAACCGTGAGCTGTCGAGCCAGATCTATCTGAAGCTGCGGGACGCCGGGCACATCGCCCAGCGCTCGATCACCCAGTATTTCGACCCGGAAAAGAAAATGTTCCTGGCCGACCGCTTCATCAAGGGCACCTGCCCGAAATGCGGCACCGAAGACCAGTACGGCGACAACTGCGAAAAATGCGGTGCGACCTACGCGCCCACCGACCTGAAGGATCCGAAGTCGGCGATCTCTGGCGCCACGCCGGTGCTCAAGGATTCCCAGCACTTCTTCTTCAAACTGCCGGACTTCCAGGACATGCTGCAGACTTGGACCCGCAGCGGCACTCTGCATGAAGCGGTCGCCAACAAGCTCTCCGAATGGCTGGATGCCGGCCTGCAGCAGTGGGACATTTCCCGCGATGCGCCGTATTTCGGCTTCGAGATTCCGGGCGAGCCGGGCAAGTATTTCTACGTGTGGCTGGATGCGCCGATCGGCTACATGGCCAGCTTCAAGAACCTCTGCGACCGCACGCCGGAGCTGGATTTCGACGCATTCTGGGGCAAGGACTCCACCGCCGAGCTGTATCACTTCATCGGCAAGGACATCGTCAACTTCCACGCCCTGTTCTGGCCAGCGATGCTCGAAGGCGCGGGTTACCGCAAGCCGACCGGGATCAATGTGCACGGCTACCTGACCGTCAACGGCCAGAAGATGTCGAAATCCCGTGGCACCTTTATCAAGGCCCGCACTTATCTGGATCACCTGTCGCCGGAATACCTGCGCTACTACTACGCGGCCAAGCTGGGCCGTGGCGTCGATGACCTCGATCTGAACCTCGAAGACTTCGTGCAGAAGGTCAACTCCGACCTGGTCGGCAAAGTGGTCAACATCGCCAGCCGTTGCGCTGGATTCATCCAAAAGGGCAACGCTGGCCTGCTGGTTGATAACAACGCTGCGCCGGAACTGACCGAGGCCTTCCTCGCCGCCGCGCCAAGCATTGCCGACGCCTATGAAGCGCGCGATTTCGCCCGTGCCATGCGTGAAACCATGGCCCTGGCCGACCGCGCCAACGCGTGGATCGCCGACAAAGCGCCGTGGTCGTTGAACAAGCAGGAAGGCAAACAGGATGAAGTCCAGGCGATTTGCGCCACCGGTATCAACCTGTTCCGCCAACTGGTGATCTTCCTCAAGCCAGTGCTGCCGCTGCTGGCCGCCGATGCCGAGGCGTTTCTCAACGTCGCGCCGCTGACCTGGAACGACCACACCACGTTGCTGGCTAACCATCAGCTTAATGAATTCAAACCGTTGATGACCCGTATCGACCCGGTAAAAGTGCAAGCCATGACCGACGCCTCGAAAGAAGACCTCACCGCCAGCCAGACCGACACCGGCGCTGCTGCTCCTGCGGGCAACGGTGAATTGGCCAAGGATCCGCTGTCGCCGGAGATCGACTTCGACGCCTTTGCCGCCATCGATCTGCGCGTCGCGTTGATCGTCAAGGCCGAACACGTGGAAGGCGCCGACAAGCTGCTGCGCCTGACCCTCGATATCGGTGATGAGCAACGTAACGTGTTCTCCGGAATCAAGAGCGCTTACCCGGATCCGTCCAAGCTCGACGGTCGTCTGACCATGATGATCGCCAACCTGAAACCTCGGAAAATGAAGTTCGGCATTTCCGAAGGCATGGTGATGGCGGCCGGCCCTGGCGGCGAAGAAATCTACCTGCTGAGCCCGGACAGCGGCGCCAAGCCGGGTCAGCGCATCAAATAACAGATTGCAGTGAAACGATCCCACCGGCGTGCCCCGCATGCCGGTGGGATTTTTCATATCTGGCCGGATAATGCCTAACCTTAAGAAACACCCGCCCGTTTCGCTGGCAGAACCATGACCGAATTTGTGCTTACGCTCATCAGTGCTGCGCTGATCAACAACTTCGTGTTGCACTGGCCGCTGGGTGTGGATTCGCTGTTAGCCGGCACTCGCCGCCAAGTGCATGCGCTGGGGCTGGCGACGTTAAGCCTGATGCTGATCGTCGGCGTGATCGGCCATGCGATCTGGCAATGGTTGCTGCTGCCGCTGCACTTGGAGGCCTTGCGCCTGTTCGTGTTTCTGCCGTTGAGTGTGTTGCTGATCGCGCCGCTGTTGCAGTTATTGGCGCGCTGGTTGCCGAGGCTTTCGTTCGACGGACTCTGGCCGCTGTTGCTCGGCAATGCCGGTGTGCTCGGGCTGGCCCTGATCAACGCGCAAAACGATCAAGGCCTGCTGCATGCCGCAGCGCTGAGCCTGGGCGCCGGGCTCGGCTTCTGGCTGGTGTTGAGTCTGTTCTGTGATTTGCGTGAGCGCACGGCCGACAACGATATTCCCCTGCCCTTTCGCGGCCTGCCGATCGACTTGATCAGCGCCGGTCTGATGGCAGCGATTTTTCTCGGATTCAGTGGACTGGTTAAAACATGAGTCTGATTCAACGCATCGATGCCCTTTTGCCGCAGACCCAATGCGGCAAATGCGGGCATCCGGGGTGCAAACCGTACGCAACAGGCATCGCAGCAGGCGAGCCGATCAACAAGTGTCCGCCGGGTGGTGACGAAACCATCGCCGCGCTGGCAGAGTTGTTGCGAGTGCCGGTATTGGAACTGGACGTCAGTCGCGGTTCGGCGCCGCCGCAGGTCGCGTTCATCCGCGAAGCCGAGTGCATTGGTTGCACCAAATGCATTCAGGCCTGCCCGGTCGACGCCATCGTTGGTGCGGCAAAACTGATGCATACGGTAATCATCGATGAATGTACCGGTTGCGACCTCTGCGTCGCCCCCTGTCCGGTCGACTGCATCGAAATGCACCCGCTGCCGCAGGGCACGCTGCCGGTAGTCGGCGGTCTGGCCGTCAGCCTGGACGAGCACCGCGCCCGCGCCGCCAAACGTGATCACGCTCGCCAACGTTTCGAGCGCCGTAACGACCGTTTGCGACGCGAAGAACAACACAAGCAGGCTGAACGAGAAGCGCGGGCTCAACGTGCCGCGCAACCGGCGGTCAACGCCACCGATCCGGTGCAGGCTGCGCTGGAACGGGTTCGCGCGCAGAAAGCCGCGACGGCGGATGCGGCACTGAAAAAAGCCAAGATCGATGTGGCAATGAGCCGTGCACAATTGCACAAATCGTTGAAAGCCTTCGGCCATCCGCCGACGTTTGAGCAACAGTCACAATTGATCGTTTTGCAGAAGCAATTCGAGGCGGCGGAACAGGCTTTGGCGGAACTGGAAAGCCATGCTGCGCCTGCTCCGCAAATCATCGCGCCAGCGCAGGATGTCGATCTGAAACGGGCAAAAATCCAGTTGGCGATGCGCCGTGCCGAACTGAAAAAAGCGCAGACCGCCGAAAGCGCACCTGAGCAGATCGCAACGTTGCAACAGGCGCTGCACGAGGCGGAGCAAGCGTTGCAGGCCGCTGAGCATCAGGTGCAAGACCGTGTCGCTCCCTGAGATGCCGGGCGATCGCTTGCAACAGGCGATGCAGCGCGTCTTGCTCGCCACGTTGCCGGGGCTGCTGGTGCTGTTCTGGTTATACGGTTGGGGGTTGTTGATCAATCTGCTTCTGGCCAATGCCACCGCGTTGCTCGTCGAAGCGATAGTCGCGCAGTTGCGCCGGCAACCGCTATCGCCAACCCTGCGAGATGCCAGCGCGGTTGTCAGCGCCACCTTGCTCGCCGCCGCGCTGCCGCCCTACTGCCCGTGGTGGCTGACGGTCACCGCCATCGCTTCGGGTCTGTTGTTCGGCAAGCACCTGTATGGCGGCGCCGGGACAAATCCGTTCAACCCGGCGATGCTCGGATTTGCTCTGGTCATCCTGATGTTCCCGCAAGCGATGACTCAGTGGCCAGCGTATGGCCTCGATCTGTCGGCCACGTTTGCGCAGTTCTTCGTCCCGGACAAGGCACCGGATGCCTGGGCGCAGGCCACCGCGCTGGATAGCTTGCGCATCAACAAAAGCCTGACCGTGGACGAGTTATTCGCCAGCCATTCTGCATTCGGTCACTTCGGCGGTCGCGGCATCGAGTGGGTGAATCTGGCATTTCTCGCCGGCGGGCTGTTGTTGCTGCAGCAACGGGTGATCGCCTGGCACGCGCCAGTCGGCATGCTTGCCAGCCTGTTTGTGGTCAGTCTGCTGTGCTGGAATGGCTCGGGTTCCGATTCCCATGGATCGCCGCTGTTCCATCTACTGAGCGGCGCGACCATGCTCGGCGCGTTTTTCATCATTACCGAACCGGTGTCCGGCGCGCGAACGGCGCTGGCTCGATTGCTGTTCGGCGCGGGCGTCGGCTTGCTGACTTACCTGATTCGCACGTGGGGAGGCTATCCCGACGGCGTTGCCTTTGCGGTGCTGCTGATGAATCTTTGCGTACCAGCGCTGGAACGGTTCGCCGCTCGGCGGCAGCCAGCGGTCAACCCATGAACCGCACGATCAGCGCGCTGGTTCTGTTGTTATTGGCTGGCGTCGGCGTCAGTGCAACGTATTGGCTGCAACGCGCCAGTGCGCCGCAGATCGCCGCCGAGCAACGCATGGCCGAGAGCCGCAAAATGCTCGACGTGCTTGCGGTCGACAGTTACGACAATCAACCGCTGGAACAGCCGCTGACATTGGCGGAAGCGGTTTTGCGCAACAGCACGCTGATAGGCGGCTACCGGGCAACCAGGAAAACTCAAACCGTCGCCGTGCTGCTGCGCAGCGTAACCGAGGGTTATGCCGGCAACATCGAGTTGCTGATTGCTATTGATGCCCACGGCACATTGCTCGGCGTCAAAACCCTCCGACAGAACGAAACACCGGCACTTGGCGGACCGATCGGCGATTGGCCGAATCGCTGGCTTGCGGTGTTCAGCGGCAAATCGCGCGACGACCCACCGGACGCCGAATGGGCGCTGAAAAAAGATCAGGGACAATTCGATCAGATGGCCGGCGCGACTGTTACCTCGCGTGCAGCCGTCAACGCTATCCGCGATGCGTTGCGCTATTTTGACCAGCATCGAACGGTCCTGCTGGGGGGCGGATCGTGAACCTGTCCAACTCACTGCTGCTGGTCTTGCTGTCAGGGTCGACGGACTCGATGGCGGGCGCGCTGGGAACGCTGTTGGTGCTGGCCATCGTCATTGGCACGTACAGCCTGGGCATGCGCCCCCTGCGCTCACGCCTGGCGAGTCCAAGTGCTTTGCTGGCCAGTGTCCTGTTGGCCGCCACGCTAACCAGTTGTGCCGATATCCTCGCCCAGCGCTGGTTATTCGCCTGGCATCAGTCATATGGCCTGTATGGCGGGCTGATCGCTTTGCAGTGCGTGATACTGGAACAGCATGGTTTCTTCCGCCAGGCGCTAGCCGAGCGCGTCAGGCTCTGCGCGTTGTTTGCCGGGTTAATGCTGACGCTTGCCGTCCTGCGTGAGCTGACGGGCAAGGGCCATCTGGGTGCCGGACTGACCGAGCACGGCACCGCTCTGGTTTCGTTCGGCGAAGGCGTGCCGCTGGCTGCGCTGATTCCCGGCGCCTTCATTATTTTGGGGTTGTTGCTCGCCGCCCGTCAGGCGTGGACTCGCTCGAACTCTGTTATCAAGGAAACGCATCGCCCATGAATGCCGCAAAACGTCTGGAGATTTTCCGCCGACTGCATGAGGACAATCCCGAGCCAAAGACTGAACTGGCTTATTCCTCACCTTTTGAATTATTGATTGCGGTCATTCTGTCGGCGCAGTCGACTGATGTTGGCGTCAACAAGGCCACCGCGAAACTGTTCCCGGTCGCCAATACGCCAGCCGCGATCCATGCGCTGGGGGTCGAGGGGTTGTCTGAATACATCAAGACCATTGGCCTCTATAACAGCAAAGCCAAAAATGTCATCGAGACTTGTCGCTTGCTGGTCGAACGTCACGGCAGTGAAGTGCCGCAGACGCGCGAAGAACTGGAAGCCTTGCCCGGCGTTGGTCGCAAGACCGCGAACGTCGTGCTCAATACCGCTTTTCGCCAATTGACCATGGCGGTCGACACGCACATTTTCCGCGTCAGCAACCGGACTGGGATCGCGCCAGGCAAAAACGTCGTGGAAGTGGAAAAGAAGCTGATGAAGTTCGTGCCCAAGGAATTTCTCCTCGACTCCCACCATTGGCTGATATTGCACGGTCGCTATGTGTGCCTGGCCCGCAAGCCTCGTTGTGGCAGCTGCCGGATCGAAGATTTGTGCGAGTACAAACACAAAACATCGGACGATTGACTGGCTATTACGTTCTGCTATTCGTCGATTGAAAAAATCTTTTTTACCCGCTGCAGGAATGTCGATATAAGGAGCGCCAAAGGCATTATCAGCCGGGAGTCAGCTTATGAGCGACAAAGAGCAATTGGACGTAGATGACGAATTTATTGCTACTGAGACCGATGACGCCGAACCGCGGGTCGAAGCCGCCAAGACCAATTTGAGCAAGCGCCGCACCATTGACAACCTGCTTGAAGAGCGCCGACTGCAGAAGCAATTGGCTGATTACGATTTTGATCTTTGACTTTTGAAGCCTCCAGCAACGGAGGCTTTTTACTTTTCAGCAGTCGCTGTAGTTGATCGGCCCATGAACCCCATCAATCAGCGAAGCACTCACACCAACCCATTGCGCTGGGCCAACTCAATCAGATCAACCAGCGAGCGAGCATTAAGTTTTAGCAGCAATCGGGTCTTGTATGTGCTGACCGTCTTGTTGCTCAAAAACATGCCATCGGCGATCTCCTTGTTGGTCTTGCCCCGTGCCAACTGTTGCAACACCATCATTTCACGACCGGACAGGCGGTCGACCATATCGGCCTCGCTGGCATTTCCCAAAGTGGTCCGCACTGTGTGCAGCGCTTGATTGGGGAAATAACTATAGCCAGAGAGAACTGCTTTTATCGCACTGAGCAACTCGGTGAGATCTTGTTGTTTGCAAACATATCCCGCCGCCCCCGACTGCATGCAACGCATGGAAAAATGGCCGGGCGCTTGAGAGGTCAATACCAGCACTTTCATCGGCATGGCCACTGCACTCAACCGCGCGATAACTTCCAGACCGTCGAGTTTGGGTATTCCAATATCCAAAATGACGATATCGGGCATTTGTTCGCGAGCCAGTTGTAACGCGTCCACGCCATTGTCTGTCTCTGCAATGACTTCGTAGCCATGGCGCTCCATCAGCAAGCGTACCGCAAGCCGAATGACAGGGTGATCATCCACGATCAGGACTTTATTCATGGGCAGGTCCAATTTCGCTGTTCGATTTTTAGAGCCCGCACAATAGCGTAGTCAACTCATCCATGGCACAGACGAGTTCCCTTACAGTTGCAGCGAAAGACCCTTCCTACAATCATTGAGGACTAATCCTACAAAAATAGCCTTTAATAAAAAATCATTGCGATGTTACCCGCCCGGGGCAGCATCTCAGTTGCAATCAATCATAAAAACCTGAAACAAGATACGTCTATTCAACTCGTATCTTTTAATATAAATATCAAATACCGACCATTCTCAAACTCACGGCAAGGAAGCCCGCATGTACAACCTAAATAAAAAAGTAAGCAACCCCATGACAGTCATTGCGATGTTCGCACTTGTCTCGGAAACATCCGCCGCCGTATCGCTGCCCTTTCTCGCCAACCAGGAGCGGGAAATCTATGTCTGGTTTTTAATCAGCTTTCCCTTTTACCTGCTGTTTCTATTTTTCCTGACCCTCAACTTCAACTATCGATCGCTCTACGCGCCCTCTGACTTCACCGAGGACGAAAACTTCCTGAGGGCCATGGATGACGAAGTACCCATAGACGATAACCAAATAATCGACTCAGAGAATGCGTGTGCGCCGAACAGTGCAAGTATCGGCGATCGCGCTGAGACCAGAGTTGATTCACGTTACTTGGGGAAAGTTCCAGACCCCCCACATTACACTATTCCGCAAGCGTCGACCTGGTTCGAGCATTACATACAACTACCGAAGACGACGAACACGCTACGGGTCATTGATGTACGTCACATGGACACTTCATCGCAATTCAATAAATTGCGGTTAAACCTTCGGCGCCCCGCGAGGAAGCCCTATAAATTACTGGTATTTGTAACCAACAACAGCAGTGACGACTTATTGCGGAAAACCGCCCTTAGCCATATTAAACACTCAAAAAAAAGGTTGGGCCGGATGCTTTATATCGCTTATAACGTGAGTCAGGAGACTACAACGATTTTGAGATGAAGGTGACAGGCAGGCTTCGTGATGAAGAGCAGAGAAACAGAGGGAAACGTTCTTTAACAATGGCGACCTTGCCATTAAGACAAGGCCGCCATATTTGCGCGTCTGCAAGACTCAGAACAACTTGCGGCCCTTGTTGGCAGCAATACGCATGCGCAGCGCGTTGAGCTTGATGAAGCCCGCCGCGTCAGCCTGGTTGTAAGCACCGCCGTCTTCTTCGAAGGTCGCGATGTTGGAATCGAACAGCGAATCGTCGGACTTGCGCCCAGTGACGATCACGTTGCCCTTGTACAGCTTCAGGCGCACAACGCCGTTCACGTTGACCTGCGAAGCGTCGATCATCTGCTGCAGCATCAGACGCTCAGGGCTCCACCAGTAACCGGTGTAGATCAGGCTGGCATATTTCGGCATCAGCTCGTCTTTGAGGTGAGCGACTTCGCGATCGAGGGTGATCGACTCGATGGCGCGGTGAGCGCGCAGCATGATGGTGCCGCCCGGTGTTTCATAGCAACCACGGGACTTCATGCCGACGTAACGGTTTTCGACGATGTCGAGACGACCGATGCCGTGAGCGCCGCCGATCTTGTTCAGCGTCGCCAGCACGGTGGCCGGAGTCATTTCAACACCGTCCAGCGCAACGATGTCGCCGTTACGGTAGGTCAGTTCCAGATATTGCGCTTTGTCAGGAGCGTTCTCCGGGGAGACGGTCCATTTCCACATGTCTTCTTCGTGCTCGGTCCAGGTATCTTCCAGCACGCCGCCCTCATAAGAGATGTGCAGCAGGTTGGCGTCCATCGAGTACGGGGATTTCTTCTTGCCGTGGCGCTCGATCGGGATCGCGTGCTTCTCGGCGTAATCCATCAGCTTCTCGCGGGACAGCAGGTCCCACTCGCGCCAAGGGGCGATGACTTTCACGCCTGGCTTGAGCGCATAAGCGCCGAGTTCGAAACGTACCTGGTCGTTGCCCTTGCCGGTGGCGCCATGGGAAATGGCGTCGGCGCCGGTTTCGTTGGCGATTTCGATCAGTCGTTTGGCGATCAGCGGACGTGCGATGGAAGTACCCAGCAGGTACTCGCCTTCGTAAACGGTGTTGGCGCGGAACATCGGGAATACGAAATCACGCACGAATTCTTCGCGCAGATCGTCGATGTAGATTTCTTTGACGCCCATGGCCTGAGCCTTGGCGCGGGCCGGCTCGACCTCTTCGCCTTGACCGAGATCAGCGGTGAAGGTCACCACTTCACAGTTATATGTATCCTGCAGCCACTTGAGGATCACCGAAGTGTCCAGGCCGCCGGAATACGCCAGAACGACCTTGTTTACGTCCGCCATGCCATCACTCCACGGGGTTCTACGGAAAGCCGAGGAGTCTACCGCCCAAACGCAATAATTTACAGAGGCGCGACAGCTTAAGACGACAAAGCGACAGAATGTGTCGAGAGCGCGACGATGACCGACAAGTCAGGAAGTCGCCGCAGCAGTGGCCGGGGTACTCGCTTGTGAGGCTGGGGTTGGGGCCGTGGTCGGTGCAACGCGCGCCAGCTTGACGTTGACCCGGCGGTTTTTCGCGCGATTGGCCTTATTGGTATTTGGCACGATCGGATATTGCTCACCATGGAAACGCACGGTGATCTGCGATTCCTGAATGCCGTTGGCCTTGAAGAAATCGACCACCGCCAGTGCTCGGCGACGCGACAGTTCGCGGTTGGTCAGGCGGTTGCCGCTGTTATCCGAGTAGCCGTCGAGCTCGATGTGATTAACCGTCGGATCGGCCTTGATGTAATCGAGCATCACCTGCAATTTCGCCTTGCCGGCCGCGTCAAGATCAACGCCCTCACCGGGAAAGCCGATCTGCGACTGCTTGAGCTGGTCGAAATTCTGCGGCAGCAATTTCGCCACGCAGGTCTGGTAATCATTGAACGCTTTGCTGAACTTGACCGGCAACAGCCGCACTTCCGAAACCCGCCCATCACCTGACGCGCGGCGTACCACCGGGCTGCGGCCATCCAGCAGACCGCTGATCAAGCCACCGGCCTGCGACTGCGAGCTGCTGAACAAGACATTGCCACTGCTGAGCCTGACGCTGCCCAGATTGATGTCACCACGCCCCGGCTGCCACGGTGCTGCGGCTGCGAGCAATGTTGCAGAGCCGCCGCCGAGCATGGCGTTATAGGCATTGAGGCGGAAGATTGCCTGCTCGCCCGCCTTGCGCACGAACTCGCCCGAGCCAAAATCGGTGATCGGCTGGGTCAGTCGGCATTCGAACTTGTCGCCGGCGACCGTCCACTCAATGTTCTCCAGACGGGTCTGGTACGTGAGCGCCATCGCGGGGAGGCTGGCAAACACACTGAGCAAGGCTAAATAACGCTGGCGCACGGGAGGCTCCATTGGCTCGTGAAACACAAACACCGATTCACACAATGTTTACGGCATACCTTCGGGATATCGGACGCTTGCCGCAAAACTTGATAGCGAGTGCCTGCAAGAGTCTTTTCCGGTAGCATTCGCCTCAGTTTGACCCGCCTGGAATTCCCTCATGTCCGACCGCCTGACCCTGCTGCGTCCCGACGACTGGCACATTCATCTTCGCGATGGTGCCGTGTTGACCAATACCGTTGCCGATGTTGCGCGCACTTTTGGTCGCGCCATCATCATGCCCAACCTGGTCCCGCCGGTGCGCACCGCCGCCGAGGCCGATGGCTATCGCCAGCGCATCCTGGCTGCCCGCCCGGCCGGCAGTCGCTTCGAACCTTTGATGGTGCTGTACCTCACCGACCGCACCCAGCCTGAAGAAATTCGTGAAGCCAAGGCCAGCGGTTTCGTTTATGCCGCCAAGCTCTACCCGGCCGGTGCGACCACCAACTCCGACTCCGGAGTTACCAGCATCGACAAGATTTTCCCGGCGCTGGAAGCCATGGCCGAAGTCGGCATGCCGCTGCTGATCCACGGTGAAGTCACTCGCGGCGACGTGGATGTTTTCGATCGCGAAAAGATTTTCATCGATGAGCACATGCGTCGCGTGGTCGAGCGCTTCCCGACGCTGAAAGTGGTGTTCGAACACATCACCACGGGCGACGCCGTGCAGTTCGTCAACGAGGCCTCGGCCAACGTTGGCGCGACCATCACCGCGCATCACCTGCTGTACAACCGTAATCACATGCTGGTCGGCGGGATTCGGCCGCACTTCTACTGCCTGCCGATCCTCAAGCGCAATACCCACCAGGAAGCACTGCTCGACGCCGCCACCAGTGGCAGCGCGAAGTTTTTCCTCGGGACCGACTCGGCGCCGCATGCCCAGCACGCCAAGGAAGCCGCGTGCGGTTGCGCCGGTTGCTACACCGCATACGCTGCCATCGAGATGTACGCCGAAGCCTTTGAACAGCGTAACGCGCTGGACAAACTCGAAGCATTCGCCAGCCTCAACGGCCCGCGTTTCTACGGCCTGCCGGCGAACACCGATCGCATTACCCTGGTTCGTGAAGAATGGACTGCCCCGACCAGCCTGCCGTTTGGCGAGCTGACCGTTATCCCGCTGCGCGCCGGTGAAAAACTGCGCTGGCGCCTGCTGGAGGAACACGCGTGAGTGAAGAGCATTTCGACGACGAACTGGACGGTCAAAATGGTGGTGGCGGTTCTCGTCACCCGATGGCAGCACGCTTTCGCGGCTACCTGCCGGTTGTCGTCGACGTAGAAACCGGTGGCTTCAACTCGGCCACCGATGCATTGCTGGAGATCGCTGCGACCACCATCGCCATGGATGAAAAGGGTTTTGTTTATCCCGATCACACCTACTTCTTCCGCGTTGAGCCCTTCGAAGGCGCCAACGTCGAAGCGGCGGCGCTGGAGTTCACCGGGATCAAACTGGATCACCCGCTGCGCATGGCCGTCAGCGAAGAAACTGCACTGACCGACATTTTCCGTGGCATCCGCAAAGCGTTGAAAGCCAACGGCTGCAAGCGCGCGATCCTGGTCGGACACAACAGCAGCTTCGATCTGGGCTTCCTCAATGCAGCGGTCGCGCGGCTGGACATGAAGCGCAACCCGTTCCACCCGTTTTCCAGTTTCGATACCGCGACGCTGGCAGGGCTGGCCTATGGTCAGACCGTGCTGGCGAAAGCCTGCCAGGCCGCCGGCATTGATTTCGACGGCCGTGAGGCGCATTCGGCGCGTTACGACACCGAGAAAACCGCTGAGCTGTTCTGTGGCATCGTCAATCGCTGGAAACAGATGGGCGGCTGGGAAGATTTCGACGACTGATCGTCGGCGAACAAATCTCGCGCATAAAAAAACCGGCCATATGGGCCGGTTTTTTTTGTTTAGTGCTTATAGAGCTTGAATTCTCGATCGATCCACACGACGTGAAACACCCGATGGTTTTTGTAACCCACCATCGCTACGCGTTCGAAAGCCCGAAACACCAGCAATCGGACATCACTCGTTAAAAAATCCGGTATCCCGACTTTAAGACTCTTCCTCTCAATCGTTTCACATCCATACCGATGCCGATGCTCCCTGCGTAGTTCTTTCCACGGCATCTTTCCCAGGATCCTGAGACGCTCAAGCATTTTCGACCGTTCGACGGCCTCACAATCTTGAATGCACCAGCCATTCTGCAAATATTCAAATGAAAAAACCGGAGGTCGCGCCTCGGATGAATCTATTTCGATGGTAGACGTCCGTGCCGTTACTGTAGCCGCCGCATCGCGTTCCCTGCGTTTGAACCTGGCCATTTTCAGTTCACCAAATGCTCGCGGAAATACTCCTGCATTTCGCAGGCGGGAATTTCTCGGCTGAACTCCCCTTCCTTGAAGTTTCTACGCCAAGGGGCTTCTTCATGCGTCAACTGACGAAGTTTCCACGCCGAGAATTGACCATAAACGTCGAACACCTCGTTGAGCAGAGTTTGTTGTTCAGCGCTGAAAACATCGGGGTTGAAATCACTCGGAGGAGGAATGGCACTCGATCCAAATTGGCTGAATCTTCGATATAGATCCGGAACCACTGGACCGTGCATCCAGGCTTCAAGCTTTTCAGGGAATAGAGCCTCGCCATGGACGGCCAGACTGAACCCTTGAGCGTAATAAACCATTTTTTGAATTTTGAGATTGGATATCTCGCCATCATGCCCTTCCAGGCAGAGGAAGTAATCCGCAACGTCCAAGCTACTCGGCATTTGAATCCCCTTCTGCATCATGCAATCCATTGCATTGTCCCTACTGAAGTGAGGCGCAGGTCAGGCCCAGGCAATTGCCATCGTGGACCGTCATCGCTCGACCACCACCCTATCCAACCACTGTTCAGTCATCCAGTATTAATTCCCGAGCATTTGAAACAAATGATGCCGAGAGACTATTTACTCGTCATTCTCCGCATAAAAAAACCGGCCACATGGGCCGGTTTTTTTGTACCTCGACGTTGCGCCTTACAGGGCAGCAGCGTTCTCGGTCAGGTAAGCCGCAACGCCTTCTGGCGAAGCGTTCATGCCTTTGTCGCCTTTTTTCCAGTTGGCAGGGCAGACTTCGCCGTGCTCTTCGTGGAATTGCAGAGCGTCGACCAGACGGATCAGCTCTTCCATGTTACGGCCCAGCGGCAGATCGTTGATGATCTGCGAGCGGACAACGCCCTTGTCGTCGATCAGGAACGCGCCACGGAAAGCTACGCCGCCTTCGGATTCAACGTCGTATGCCTTGGCGATGTCGTGCTTCATGTCGGCAGCCATGGTGTATTTCACCTGACCGATACCGCCATTGTTCACTGGGGTGTTGCGCCAGGCGTTGTGGGTGAAGTGCGAGTCGATCGACACTGCGATCACTTCAACGTTGCGTGCCTTGAAGTCAGCCATGCGGTTGTCCAGAGCGATCAGCTCGGACGGGCAGACGAAGGTGAAGTCCAGTGGGTAGAAGAACACCAGGCCGTATTTGCCTTTGATGGCCGAGGACAGGGTGAAGCTGTCAACGATCTCGCCATTGCCGAGTACGGCCGGGACGGTGAAGTCTGGGGCTTGTTTGCCTACGAGTACGCTCATTGATATCTCCTGGTGTAAAAACTTGAAGTTCAGGGTCCGGGCCAGCCTGTCACCCTCAGGCGACAGCCCTGTGACACGAACCCTCTTCGCAAGGGACGACCATCATACACTGGGTGTTTGGCCTGTCCGTAACGGATTTTCCGCGTCCGACGATCGACCCCGCGTATATGGGGTGGTGAGACGCATCTGAATTACCGTTCGTCAGGCGCAAGCAAATAGGCTGGGAAGTGTTCCGAAAGCACTTTGACAATCATTCTCGTTAACATTAAGATCCATCGCAATTGAGTCACAACCAGCGACGGTTCTCACTTATGTATGTTTGTCTCTGCACTGGCGTCACCGACGGACAAATCCGCGAAGCGATCTATGAAGGTTGCTGCAGCTATAAAGAAGTTCGCCAGGCCACCGGCGTCGCCAGCCAGTGTGGAAAATGCGCCTGCCTTGCCAAGGAAGTGGTGCGTGAAACCCTGACCAAACTGCAAACGGCGCAAGCCGCGATCCCCTACCCGGTAGAATTTACTGCCGCGTAATCGCCCCATTCCAAAGAACCGGACTTGATGTCCGGTTTTTTTATGTCTGAAAATCAATTGCTTAGCGTCCAGACGCGGAACACAAACATTCTTATTCCGATTAATTTTCATTTATTATTCAATAACTTAGGTTTGACACTTATAAATACGAAGTTCAAACTCCGCCTTATATACAGTTAATACAGGGCAGGACTCCGATCATGAAAGGCGACATTACAGTCATCCAGCATCTCAACAAGATCCTTGCCAATGAGCTGGTCGCGATCAATCAGTACTTCCTGCATGCGCGCATGTATGAAGATTGGGGCCTGAACAAGCTCGGCAAGCACGAATACAAAGAATCCATCGATGAGATGAAACACGCGGACAAGCTGATCAAGCGCATCCTGTTCCTCGAAGGCCTGCCGAACGTGCAGGACTTGGGCAAGCTGCACATCGGCGAGCACACCCGGGAGATGCTGGAGTGCGACCTGCGTATCGAGCGAACTGGCCACGCTGACCTGAAAGCCGCCATCGCTCATTGCGAAACCGTTGGCGACTTCGGTAGCCGTGAACTCCTCGAAGACATTCTCGAGTCGGAAGAAGAACACATCGACTGGCTGGAAACCCAATTGGGCCTGATCGACAAGATCGGTCTGGAAAACTATCTGCAGTCGCAGATGGGCGAAGAGTAGGAGCTGCCGCAGGCTGCGATCTTTGCAGATTGCAGCCGCAACTCGCAGTAACTTTTCGAACGCACTAAAAAGCCCCGCCCTCTTTAGAGGTGCGGGGCTTTTTATTGGCTGCAGATCAAAAGATCGCAGCCTCGTTTCACTCGACAGCTCCTACAGGAGAAACCAGCGCCGAGTGAAGCCTGGATCAGGCTTCGGACTTGTTCGCCGCAGCCGCTTCAACGGCCGCTTTGATGGTGCTTTGCAGCGAACCGTCTGCAGCCATCTCGGTCATGATGTCGCTACCGCCGACCAGTTCACCGCCAACCCACAGTTGCGGGAAAGTCGGCCAGTTGGCGTACTTTGGCAGGTTGGCGCGGATTTCCGGGTTCTGCAGGATGTCCACGTACGCAAACTTCTCGCCACATGCCATCACAGCCTGCGCAGCTTTGGCGGAGAAGCCACACTGCGGGGCATTCGGCGAGCCTTTCATGTAAAGCAGAATGGTGTTGTTGGCAATCTGCTCTTTAATCGTTTCGATGATATCCATGGAGCACCTCGGCTGAACTTTCCGACTCATGGGTCGGCACGGTGGCGCATTGTAACGGAATCCCGAGCGCCATGCTCGGTCTCCCCGACAGACTTGCTCAAGCCGCCGCTACACTCACCGGTACGCCGTTGAGCGCCGCGTTGCCCGACAGTTCGTCGAGCTGACATTCATCGGTCAGGTCGTTGGCGCTCGAACCCGGCTGAGCGCTGGCAATCGCCATATGCACGCCTGGCCTTGCGTGGCCCCAACCATGCGGAAGGCTGACCACGCCCTTCATCATCTCAAGGCTGCCGAGCACTTCCACCTCGATCTGACCGACCCGTGAGCTGACCCGCACGCGTTGACCATCGCTGAGCCCACGGCTGGCGAGATCGTCCGGGTGCATCAGTAGCTGATGACGCGGCTTGCCCTTCACCAGACGATGATAATTGTGCATCCAGGAGTTGTTGCTGCGCACGTGGCGGCGTCCGATCATCAACAGTTCGTCGGCAGCCGGGGCCTGCAGGGCCGCGAAGCGGGCGAGGTCGGCAAGAATCTCCGGCGGCGCAGCTTGCACGTGACCATTCGAGGTTTTCAGACGCGTCGCCAGGTTCGGCTTCAGCGCGCCGAGATCGATGCCGTGCGGGTGATCAAACAGCGTCGCCAGCGACAGCTTTTGCTCGCTGGCGTCACCGTACAAGCCCATGCGCAGGCCCATGTCGATCATCCTCGAAGGCGGCATCGTCGGTTTCAATTCCTTGCCGGTTTTCTCGGCGAAGGCCTTCGCAAGGCCGACAAAAATCTCCCAGTCGTGCAGCGCCCCCTCGGGTTTGGCCAGGATCGCCCGGTTGAACCGAGTCACGTTGCGTACCGCAAACAGGTTGAACGTGGTGTCGTAGTGATCGTTTTCCAGCGCCGAGGTCGACGGCAGGATCAGGTCGGCATAACGTGTGGTTTCGTTGATGTACAGATCGATACTGAGCATGAACTCCAGACCGTCCAGCGCCTGCTCCAACTGCCGTCCGTTCGGCGTCGACAACACCGGGTTGCCCGCCACTGTGATCAATGCGCGGATCTGGCCCTCGCCTTCGGTGAGCATTTCCTCTGCCAGCGCCGAAACAGGCAATTCACCGCCGTACTCGGGGCGACCGGAAACCCGACTTTGCCATTTGTTGAAGTGTCCGCCCGAGGTCGACGCCACCAGATCTACCGCGGGTTCGGTGCACAACGCGCCGCCAACGCGATCGAGGTTGCCGGTGACCAGATTGATCAATTGCACGAGCCAGTGGCACAACGTTCCGAAAGCCTGGGTCGAGACGCCCATTCGCCCGTAGCAAACCGCACTCGGTGCGGCAGCGAAGTCGCGAGCCAACTGGCGAATCTGGTCGGATGGCACGGCGCACAGCGGGCTCATTGCCTCAGCGGTGAACGACGCGACGGCGTTACGCACTTCATCCAGCCCTTCGACCGGCAAGTGGCTCTCGCGCGTCAGACCTTCGCTGAACAACGTGCTGAGCATGCCGAACAACAGCGCCGCATCGCCGCCGGGTCGAACGAACACATGCTGATCAGCGATCACGGCGGTTTCACTGCGACGTGGATCGACCACCACAAGTTTGCCACCGCGCGCCTGAATGGCTTTCAGGCGCTTCTCGACATCCGGCACGGTCATGATGCTGCCGTTGGACGCCAGCGGGTTGCCGCCGAGGATGAGCATGAAATCGGTATGGTCGATGTCTGGAATCGGCAACAGCAGGCCGTGGCCGTACATCAGATAGCTGCTGAGGTGATGAGGAAGTTGATCGACCGACGTGGCCGAGTAGCGATTGCGGGTCTTCAGCAACCCGAGGAAATAATTGCTGTGGGTCATCAACCCGTAGTTGTGCACACTCGGGTTGCCTTGATAGACCGCAACGGCGTTCTGGCCGTGACGCTCTTGGATCGCTGCGAGTTTTTCCGCCACCAGCGCGAACGCTTCTTCCCACTCGATCGGCAGCCATTCGCTGCCCACCCGGCGCATCGGCTGGCGCAGGCGATCCGGGTCATTCTGGATGTCTTGCAGCGCCACAGCCTTGGGGCAGATATGGCCCCGGCTGAAGGCGTCGAGTGCATCGCCCTTGATCGATGTGATTGCGACCTGGCCTTCCGTTTCGGTGGTTTCGATGGTCAGGCCGCAGATGGCTTCACACAGGTGGCAGGCACGGTGATGGAGAGTCTTGGTCATGGCCAGTCTCTGTCTTGTTCTGGGGCGGGCAATCACACCCGCGGGAACAAAACTATGGCCCGAGCGAGGGTCGGGCGCCAGCGACGTTCGTCTTGTGAATCGACGCCCATCAGGTGCGCCGATAAACCGCCGCAGTCAATTGGCGGGCAACTGAGGCGGTGCTGCCAGCTGGATTTCCTGAATGGTTTCGATCTGCTCGTGGGCAACGTGCACGCCGGTGAGTTCGCCAATCAATCGCCAATGCTCGTCCAGCCCGGCGCTGATGGTGGCCATGCGATCAATCATGTGCCGCCCGGCCGCCTTCACCACTTCGTCATCGCTGCGCAGCAGTTCGAACGACATTGATGTCATCGACGCGGTGAGATGGGTCAGTGAGCGAGCCGTATGGCCCAGCAGTTCCATTAACAATTTTTCTTTCGATTCCATGCGGAGGCTTCCTGCGTCGCTCGAAACTTATTTATAACCCAGCACTTTGCTTTAGCAAATGTTTCAGCCGGAACATCCGACCAAGCGAATGCGCGACGCCGAGGTCGGAAACCGACCAGAGCCACCTCATCGGCGGCGCGGCGCATTGCCAAGCGCGGCGGGGCCAGTGTACAAAGAGCCTCGCTGCTGTCCTGAATCCGCCTCGAAAATGCGCGGCGGCCATGCCCGCTGAGCTCTGCGTTGTTCGCAAAACCGTAGCCTATTGGCGTAACGCGACATTTAATGTCAATATCGCGCCTTCCCCTATTTCGTCGCCCCGTGCGGCTTACGCCGCAGGTCTCGCCCGTTGTTCCGTTAAACAAGGCTTTGAGCATCTGCGGTTTGTAGCAAAAGGTAGTCAATGATGAGCGCAAGGCACTTTCTCTCCCTGATGGATTGCACGCCCGAAGAGCTGGTCAGCGTGATCCGTCGAGGCGTTGAGCTCAAGGACCTGCGTAACCGCGGCGTACTGTTCGAGCCTCTGAAAAACCGCGTGCTGGGCATGATTTTCGAGAAATCCTCGACCCGCACCCGTATCTCTTTCGAGGCGGGCATGATCCAGCTCGGCGGCCAGGCGATTTTCCTGTCGCCCCGCGACACTCAACTGGGCCGTGGCGAGCCGATCGGCGATTGCGCCATCGTCATGTCGAGCATGCTCGATGCGGTGATGATCCGCACCTTCGCCCACAGCACCCTGACCGAATTCGCCGCCAACTCGCGCGTGCCGGTGATCAATGGCCTGTCCGATGATCTGCACCCGTGCCAATTGCTGGCCGACATGCAGACCTTCCTCGAACACCGTGGCTCGATTCAGGGCAAGACCGTGGCCTGGATCGGCGACGGCAACAACATGTGCAACAGCTATATAGAAGCGGCGATCCAGTTCGACTTTCAGCTGCGCATCGCCTGCCCGCAAGGCTACGAGCCGAACCCTGAGTTTGTTGCCAGGGCCGGCGAGCGTGTGACCATTGTCCGCGACCCACAGGACGCCGTGCGCGGCGCACACCTGGTAAGCACCGACGTCTGGACTTCCATGGGCCAGGAAGAGGAAACTGCCAAGCGCCTCAAGCTGTTCGCGCCGTTCCAGGTCAACCGTGCCCTGCTCGACCTCGCTGCCGAGGACGTGTTGTTCATGCATTGCCTGCCGGCGCACCGTGGCGAAGAAATCAGCCTCGACCTGCTCGATGACCCGCGCTCCGTCGCCTGGGATCAGGCAGAAAACCGTCTCCACGCACAGAAGGCCCTGCTCGAGTTCCTCGTCGAACCGGCATATCACCACGCATGAGCCATGAATTACTGCTGAACCTGCGCAACCTCGCTTGCGGCTATCAAGATCAACGCGTGGTGCAGAACCTCAATCTGCACCTCAACGCCGGCGACATCGGCTGCCTGCTCGGCTCGTCCGGTTGCGGCAAGACCACCACTTTGCGCGCGATCGCCGGGTTCGAACCGGTACACGAAGGCGAAATCACCCTGGGTGGCGAGACACTGTCCAGCGCCGGTTTCACCTTGGCGCCGGAGAAACGCCGGATTGGCATGGTGTTTCAGGACTATGCGCTGTTTCCGCACCTGAGCGTCGCCGACAATATCGCCTTCGGCATCCGTAAACATCCGGACAAAGCGCGGGTCACGCAAGAGCTGCTGGAACTGGTCAACCTGAACAACCTCGGCAAGCGCTTCCCTCACGAGTTATCTGGAGGCCAGCAACAGCGCGTCGCCCTCGCCCGCGCCTTGGCGCCGGAGCCGCAATTGCTGCTGCTCGACGAACCGTTCTCCAATCTCGATGGCGAGTTGCGTCGCAAGCTCAGCCATGAGGTGCGCGACATTCTCAAAGCTCGCGGCACCAGCGCGATTCTGGTGACCCACGATCAGGAAGAAGCCTTCGCCGTCAGCGATCACGTTGGCGTGTTCAAGGAAGGTCGGCTGGAACAGTGGGACACGCCTTACAACCTGTATCACGAACCGGCGACGCCTTATGTCGCCAGTTTCATTGGTCAGGGCTATTTCATTCGCGGCCAGCTCGCCAGCCCGGAGTCGGTGCAGACCGAACTGGGTGAGTTGCGCGGCAATCGGGCTTATACCTGGCCGATTGGCGGTGCAGTAGACGTCCTGCTGCGCCCCGATGACATTGTTTATGCACCGGACAGCGCGTTGAAGGCGCAGATTGTCGGCAAGACATTCCTCGGCGCTTCGACGCTGTATCGCCTGCAACTGCCGACCGGGGCACAGCTGGAGTCGATCTTCCCGAGCCATGCCGATCATCAGGTCGGTGCGCAGGTGGGCATTCGTGTCGCGGCTGAACACTTGGTACTGTTCCAGGCATCCGGCAGCACGGCTGCGCAGATTCCAAGCGTAGAAAACGGCGTGCGCCGCTACAACACAGCCCTCTGATCGAACAAACTCCCCCTGTAGGAGCTGCCGAAGGCTGCGATCTTTTGATCTTGAAAGTCAAAAGATCGCGGCCTTCGGCAGCTCCTGCAGGGAAGATTGCGGTCAGCTCAGGTGCAGGCTTCCACTCGCCACCAGCGTCGCATTGCCGCCGATCTTCACGCGCTCGCCTTCCAACCGACAAAACAACTCGCCACCCCGCGCCGAACGCTGGCACGCGGTCAGGTTCGACTTGCCCAGACGCTTGGCCCAATACGGAATCAGACTGCAATGCGTCGAACCGGTCACCGGGTCTTCATTGATACCGATCGCCGGCGCGAAATAGCGCGAGACAAAATCGTGCTGATTGCCGCGGGCCGTGACGATAGCGCCCAGCCACGGCAGTTTCGCCAGTGCGGCCATGTCCGGCTTGCAGCCGAGCACGGCTTGTTCCGAGTCCAGCACCACAAACAGCTCGTTGGAGCCGAGCACATCAACCGCCTCAACGCCGAGCGCCCGCTCGACATCCAGCGTCACGCCGATTTCCGACGGCACGATGGTCGGGAAATCCAGCCACAAGCGGTCGCCCTCACGGCTGACACTCAACGGGCCGGATTTGCAGGTGAAATCGATGCGCTCAGCGCTTTCCTTATAGATTTCGAACAATACAAACGCGCTGGCCAAAGTCGCATGCCCGCACAGCGGCACTTCGGTGGTTGGCGTGAACCAGCGGATATGCCAGGCCGAGCCCTCACGCACCAGAAAAGCGGTTTCCGCCAGATTGTGCTCGGCGGCGATCTTCTGCATCAGCTCGTCTGCGAGCCACGCATCCAGGCGATAGACCATCGCCGGGTTGCCGCTGAATGGCCGATCACTGAACGCGTCGACCTGATGAAACTCAAGCTGCATGATTTTCTCCCTGAATTGGTCAACCGAGCATGCAACGGCGAGCCGGATCAGTGCCAGTGACAGAAACGGAATTTTTTCTTCATACAGCCGGTGCCGGGATCAAGCGCGCCCGATGTCGGCGAACTTCGCTTGAGTGTGCTCAGCCAGCACCGTCGGTGCCAACTCCACTTCCAGCCCTCGTCGGCCGGCACTCACATAGATAGTCGCGAAACCTTGAGCGGAATTATCGATAAAGGTGCGCAGGCGTTTCTTCTGCCCGAGCGGACTGATGCCACCCAACAGATAACCGGTAGAACGCTGCGCCGCTGCCGGATCAGCCATCTCGACCTTTTTCACCCCCGCCGCCTGCGCCAGCCCTTTCAGGTCGAGGCTTCCGACGACCGGCACCACAGCCACCAACAACTCGCCCTTCTCGCTCGCAGCCAACAGCGTCTTGAACACCTGCGCCGGCTCCAGCGCAAGTTTTTCGGCAGCTTCCAGGCCGTACGACGCGGCCTTCGGATCATGTTCATAACTGTGCACGCGATGTTCGGCACGAACTTTTTTCAACAAGTCCAACGCAGGGGTCATGACAGCTCCAGGCTCGGCGGTGACAAAAAATTCCTTCGACGGATTCTAGGTGATCGAACCGCAAAAGGCTCTAACCCAAGCCGCGAATACCGTGGCTTGCATCCTTCTGCGCGGTCTATAACGACAGATCAGGCGAACGATCATTCATGCGACGAATAGTTACATTGTGACTGACAGTTCACTTTCGACCTTTGACAGGTTTGTTTCTTGTCTATATTTTTTCGAATCTGAATAATGTAAGAATCATGGTCACCGCAGTACCCAGCAGTAATCCGGGAACCGAATGGGGATTCCAACCCGGTGAAGATCGCGCCTTGCTCCGTTGGCAACGCGCCACACAAGAAAAAAAACCGAGGTTTTCAATGACAGCTGCTTTACCGCAACCTTCGCTTTCCGGCCAATGCATGGCCGAGTTTCTGGGCACCGCCCTGCTTATTTTTTTCGGCACTGGCTGTGTCGCCGCGCTCAAGGTCGCGGGCGCGAGCTTCGGCTTGTGGGAAATCAGCATTATCTGGGGCGTCGGCGTCAGCATGGCGATCTATCTCACCGCGGGCGTTTCCGGCGCGCATCTGAACCCGGCCGTGAGCATTGCCTTGGCGATCTTCGCTGACTTCGAAAAACGCAAACTGCCCTTCTATATCTTGTCGCAAGTCGCCGGCGCCTTCTGCGGCGCGCTGCTGGTTTACACGCTGTACAGCAATCTATTCTTCGATTTCGAACAAACCCACCAAATGGTCCGCGGTTCGGCTGCGAGCCTTGAACTGGCGTCGGTGTTCTCGACCTACCCCAACCCGGTGCTGTCGACAGCGCAGGCATTCCTCGTCGAGATGATCATCACTGCGATCCTGATGGGCGTGATCATGGCCCTGACTGACGACAACAATGGCCTGCCAAGAGGTCCGATGGCGCCACTGCTGATCGGTCTGCTGATCGCCGTGATCGGCAGCGCGATGGGTCCGCTGACCGGTTTCGCGATGAACCCGGCGCGTGACTTCGGTCCAAAACTGATGACTTTCTTTACCGGTTGGGGTGAAATTTCCTTCACGGGTGGTCGTGATATTCCGTATTTCCTGATTCCGATTTTTGCACCGATTGTCGGTGCCTGCCTCGGCGCTGCCGGGTATCGCGGGCTCATCGCCCGTCACCTGACCGGCGTCACACCTGCTACAAAGGATGCAGAACCGGCCAT